>JBBRFO010000073.1:0-15231 GCA_038224135.1 Solirubrobacterales bacterium | reverse complement strand
GCTGATCCTCGCAGCCTGCGCCGCACCGGGATCACGACTGGAGGATGCGCGCCGCCAGGTGCCCGGCGTTCTTCGCGTTGTCCAGGCCGACGCAGGCGACAGGCACGCCCGGCGGCATCTGGACGACCGACAGGATCGCGTCGAGGCCGCCGGCGGCGCTGAGGCTGCTCGACAGCGGGACGCCGATCACGGGCAGGTCGGTGTGCGCCGCCGCCACCCCGGGCAGCGCGGCCGACAGGCCGGCGCCGGCGATCAGCACCTTCAGGCCGCGGGCGTGCGCGCCGCGGCAGTATTCGACGACGCGATCGGGCGTTCGATGCGCCGACATGACCTCGATCTCCCAGCCGATGCCCTTCTCGGTCAGCACGTCGCCGGCCTTCTGCATCAGGTCCATGTCGGACTGCGAGCCCATGATGATCCCGACGAGCGGGCCGGCCGCGAGCGGCTCGGTGAGGACCTGCGCGGCCTCCTGGGTCTGCTGGCCTTCCATCGTCATCCCTCACGCTCCACGGCGCGCTGCGCGATGTCCCGCCGCAGCTGACGCCCCTCGAATTCGATCTGGTCGGCGGCAGCATAGGCCGCCGCGCGAGCGGCGGAGAACGACGGCCCGAGCGCGGTCACGTTCAGCACCCGCCCGCCCGCGGTGAGCAGACCGTCGCGCCCCGCGGCGGTGCCGGCGTGGGTCAGCTCGATCCCGGCCGGGAGGTTCTCGAGTCCGCTGATCGCGTCGCCCGTGCGCGGCGCGTCGGGGTAGCCGGCGGAGGCGAGGACGAGCGTGACCCCGACCTCATCCGCCCACTCGAGCTCGGCTCCCGCGAGGCCGCCCAGGCCGGTCGCGCGTTCGACGAGGTCGAGCAGGTCGGTGCGCAGCCGCGGCAGGATCGCCTGCGTCTCAGGGTCGCCGAACCGCGCGTTGAACTCGATCACGCGCACGCCGTCGGCGGTCAGCATCAGCCCGGCGTACAGCACGCCGTGGAACGGCGTCCCGCGGCGGGCGAGCTCGTCGACGACCGGCTGATGGACCAGTGCGCAGATCTCCCGGCAGCGGGCGGCGTCGACGCCGGCGACCGGCGAGTAGGCGCCCATGCCGCCGGTGTTCGGTCCCTCATCGCCGTCGAAGATCCGCTTGTAGTCCTGTGCCGGCGTCATCGGGATCGCCCGCTCGCCGTCGCACAGCGCGAACAGCGACAGCTCCTCACCGACGAGAAACTCCTCGATCACGACATCGCCCGGGCCGTGGCGACGCTCGACGAGGAACGCCTCCAGCGCCTCACGCGCCTGTGTCTCGTCGGCGGCGAGCACGACCCCTTTTCCGGCGGCCAGCCCGTCGAACTTGATCGCGACCGGATACGGGCCGATCGCCGCCAGCCCGGCGTCGACGCCGGTGACCGTGGTCCAGGCCGCGGTCGGCACACCGGCCGCGGCCATCACCTCCTTGGCGAACGCCTTGGACCCCTCGAGCCGCGCCGCGCCCTGGACCGGACCGAAGGCCGGGATCCCCGCCGCCGTCAGCGCATCGACCGCACCGGCGATGAGCGCGACCTCAGGCCCGACGACGACGAGGTCGACCGCCTCGTCGCGAGCGAGCGCGACGAGACCGGCAACGTCGTCGGCAGCGACCGGCGCGAGCCGGGCATCGGCGCCGATCCCGGGATTCCCCGGCGCGCACAACAGCTCCGGTCGCCGCGGCGACCGCGCCAGCGCGCGAACGATCGCGTGCTCGCGCCCGCCGGACCCGACGACGAGAACCTTCACCTACAGGCTGGCGATGAAATCGTCGACGGGGATCGCCGTCAATGTCTCGTACGAGGCCGTGCCGCGCGAACCGAGCTCCAGCGAGACGCGCGCCATCGTCGTGTCGTCGGGCGCCTCGACGACGTTGATGAAGTCGAACCGGCCGAGCGTCGACCACTGCGCCTTGACCGTCGCGCCCAGCTGTTCGAGCTCGTTGTTGACCTCGCGGATCCGCTGCGGGTTGTTCTTGATCGTCGCTACGCCCTCCGGCGTCAGCTTCGACAGCATGATGTACGTCGGCATCTGGTCCTCCGTGGTCGGGGTGACCGGGTTCTACCCGATCCTGCGACACGAAGTCGCGGGATGCGTCATCCTCGCTACGTGATGCACGCACGCCAGGCAGGGATCGCCTTGGCCGCCGTGGTCGCGGCGCTGAGCGCCGCGCCCGCACAGGCCGCCACGTTGACCGTCGACACGCCGTGTTACCGCGCGTCCGATCCGGCGGGCGACCTGGTGCTGGCCGGGGGCGGGTTCACCCCGGGCGGCCTGGTGCTGATCGGATCGGGCGACACCACGATCGACAGCGCCGTCGCCGATGCCAAGGGCGGCTTTCGCCTCAAGTACCCGATTCCCGCGCCGCCGCAGACGGGCAAGCACGCGCACGAGACGCAGTTCACGTTCACGGCGACCGACAGCGGCGACGCCAGCCTCACGGCGGCCGTCACGTTCAGCACGGCGAACGTGTTCGGCGACTACAACCCGGGGACGTCACTGCACCCGGAGACGACCCGCGTGCGCTTCAGCGCCTTTGGCTTCGCCGCCGGCCTTCCCACGGCCGCCGCGCGGCCGAAGGTGTACGTCCACTACGTCAGCCCGAAGGGCAAGGTCGCCAAGACCGTGCTCGTCGGGACCGCGACCGGCGTCTGCGGATCGATCAAGACGACCGCTCTGCGGCGCCTGTTCCCGTTCACCCCGTCCCGCGGGCGCTGGACGCTCCAGTTCGACACGCGCAAGGTCTACAGGCGCGGTGCCGGCACCCGGTTCCTGTACGACCGCAGCCTCACGCTGACGATCAGCTGACCTCGGGCTCGGACTCCGCGTCGAACCGCAGCAGTGCCGGGAACGCCGCCGCGACCAGCCCGACGCCCGCCAGCGTCAGCACGCCGCCGGAGATGAACGAGAACCGCACGCCGCCGATGGCGGCTGCGACGCCGGACTCGACGTCACCCAGACGCGGCCCGCTGGTGACGACCAGCGAGAAGACCGACGACATCCGGCCGCGCAGTCGATCGGGCGTCACCGTCTGATTGATCGTCGATCGGCAGACGGCGCTGACGCTGTCGGCGGCGCCGGCGACGGCCAGCAGCAGCGCCGTCAGCCACAGCGACCCGGCGACTCCCGCGAGCGCGATCGATGTGCCCCAGACGAGCACGGCAAGGATCACGATGCGCCCCAGCCGGCGTGCGTGCGTCAGCCAGCCCGTCGTCAGCGCGGCGACGGTCGCCCCGGCCGCAACTGCGGCGTACAGCAGGCCCGTCCCCGCGGCGCCGGCGCCGTACACACCGACCGCGAGCGCCGCGAACAGTGCCCGCGGCATGCCGAAGGTCATCGCCGCGAGATCGATCGCGAACGATCCCATCAGCGCCTGGCTGCGCCGCACGAATCGCAGGCCTTCGACGATCGACTGCCGCACGCTCAGCGCATCCGTGGCCACGCCGAACGGCAGTTGCGGGCTCATCGCCAGCAGCGCACCGACCATCGCCAGGCAGCTGACGGCGTCGACCGCGTAGGCCGCGCCGACGCCGAGCGCCGCGATCAGCACGCCGGCGATCGCCGGGCCGATGACGAGCGTCAGCTGGAACAGGCCGAAGCTCAGCGCCAGCGCCGCGCGCAGCTGGTCCGGCGGGACGAGGTTCGGCACGATCGACGCGCGCACGACGTTCTGGACCGCGCCAAAGCCTGCATTCAGCCCCGCGAGGACGAACAGCGCCCAGATCGGCGGCGAGCCGGCGAACGTCAGCGCGGCCAGCGTCGCCGCCGTCGCGACGAGGCCGATCTGATCGGCCAGCAGCAGCCTGCGGCGGTCGTGACGATCGGCCAGCGCGCCCCCGATCAGCGCGAGCGTCACCAGCGGCAGCAGCTCTGCCGCGCCGAGCATCCCGGTCAGGAATGCCGACCGCGTCTCGACGTAGACCTGGTAGGGCAGCGCGACGAGCGCCGCCTGGGTGCCGAGGCCGGAGACGACGTTCCCGGCGAGCAGCAGGCGCAGCTGCCGCGACTCACGCAGCGGCGTGACGTCGACGGCGATGGCGGAGAGGCGACGGCGCACGGGGCGCCGACGCTAGCCGTCGGGTTATCCGGTGACGGTGATCGTCACGCCCGGCGAACGGCCGTTCAGGGCGGTCGCGTTGCCCCGGAGAAACGGCAGGACCGCCGTGTAGAAGCCGGACGTGGTGAGCGCGGCGCCGGCGCTGTAGGACGCACCGTCGGCCGCGACGATCGCGGTCGTGATCGTCTGCCACTCGTCCATGCAGAACTCCTGACCGGACAGGGCCTTCTGGCACGTGTGCTTGGTCCGCCGCTGGATCTTCACGTCGCCGCGACCGGGCTGGGGCGGCGCCAGGGTTCCCGCGAAGGTCACCGTTGCCCCGGAGACGGTCGTCGTCGCCGAGGCGGCCAATGTCAGCTCCGCCTGCGCGTCGATCAGCACCTGCGGACTCGTCGTCGGCGGATCGGCGCCGCGCGTCACCGCGCTGTAGACCGTCGACGCCGGCTGAGGCGGGAGGATCGTGAACGCCGCCGTTCCATCAGCCCCCGTCGTCGCGGTCAGCCCGGTGCTCGTGAGGGGCGCGTCGAGTCGCTCGGCGCCGGGAACATGCAGCAACTCGATCGGCTCACCGGCCACGGGGAGCGATGTCCCGACCACGCCGGCGACGACGTTCGTGCGTGTCAGCTTCGCCGTGAGGACGACCGGCTGCGCCGCGGACACGTACCCCGGGTCTGTGGGCGTCAGGGCGAGTTCTGGCGGGAGCAGCCGCGTCGCCTGCCCGAACGGGCTGACCGGCGACCGCACAATTCGACAGGGCGCGCCGGCGTCACACGTCTCGCCGCTGAAGCCGCCCACGTGCTGCACGTACGAGATCGTCTGCCCGTCGATCGCGATCGTCCCTGCAAGCGCGACGTGTGCCGCCACCTCCTGCTTCGCGAGACCGGACCGCTTGACGCGCAGAAACGCATCGGAGGGATGTACGCCGTAGTGGGCGGCGTAGACATAGGTCCCGTCGAGCGCCGCTCCGCCGAAGAGGTTGGACTCCTCGCCGTAGCTCGTCTCGGCGGCGACGCGCTGCGGGCCGCCGCCCGTCGAGAGCAGTCGGATCTGGGCGTGGTACCGCGCGACCGACGTCTGCCCGACGACGGTTCCGCGCACGGCCAGGCCGTTGATCGCCGCGCAGTGCCCGCGATCCATCCGCGAGCTGGACGAGGCGGTCGTCGTCCTGCGGTACGGCACGTCGCAGCGCAGCCTCGAGGTGCCCGCGCCCGACAGGACCCGGCGGCCGAAGACGAACTGGTCGCGCCACTGGGCCGGGTACTGCTCGTCGTAGCTCGTCGACGACAGGCCGAGCTTCGCCTGGGCTCCGCTCGTCGTCTGGTAGCGCCACGCGTCGCAGCCGTTGGCGACGTCCAGCTCGTTCCTGGCCGCGCTCGTGCAGCGCACGTACAGCGCGACGACGCGGCCCTTGGAGTCCGGGCCCAGTGACACCTCGAGCGGCGCCGGCGATGACGCCGCACCGATGATCTTCGGCGCGCCGCCGGGCGCGAGCAGGGCCAGCGCGTAGTGCCTTGTCGCCGGGTCGTACTGCGACCAGGCGACGTACCCGCCGTAGGACGCGACGCCGGTCGGGCCGGGCGTCACCGCCACGACCGTGTCGGCGGCGGCCGGTGCCGCGAGCACTCCCAGCAGGACGGCGGTGGTCGTGACACGACGGAACAGGCTCATGAACCCTGAACGCCCCCGGGTGCCCGTAGTTACGGCCGGCGCCTCAGGCCGCGACCGGCGCGCCGGCCTCCAGCGCCAGCTCGCCGTCGCGGTTCTCGACCAGCACGCGATCACCCTCGCCGAAGCGGCCGTCGAGGATCGCCAGTGCCAGCGGATCGACGAGCCGCTTCTGGATCACGCGCTTGAGCGGCCGCGCGCCGTACGTCGGGTCGTACCCGAGGTCGCCGATCAGCGTCCGCGCGTCGTCCGTCAGCTCGACGGCGATCCCGCGCTCAGCCAGGCGGCTGATCAGCCGCTCGACCTGCAGGTCGACGATCGTGCCGATCTGCTCGCGGTCGAGCTGGTCGAACTCGACGATGTCGTCGAGCCGGTTGATGAACTCGGGCTTGAACCCCGATTTGATCGCGGCCTGGTAGTCGCCCGTCGTCGAGCCGACGTTGGAGGTCATGATCAGCACCGCGTTCTTGAAGTCCACGGTCCGGCCCTGGCCGTCGGTCAGGCGCCCGTCGTCGAGCACCTGCAGCAGCGTGTTGAAGACGTCGGGGTGCGCCTTCTCGAGCTCGTCGAGCAGGACGACCGAGTAGGGCCGCCGGCGCACGGCCTCGGTCAGCTGGCCGCCCTCCTCGTAGCCGATGTAGCCGGGGGGCGCGCCGACCAGCCGCGAGACGGAGTGCTTCTCCCCGTACTCGCTCATGTCGATCCGGACCATCGCGTCCTGGCTGTCGAACAGGAACTCGGCCAGCGCACGCGCCAGTTCGGTCTTGCCGACGCCCGTCGGCCCGACGAACAGGAACGAGCCGACCGGGCGGTCGGGGTCCTGCAGGCCGGCCCGTGAACGGCGGATCGCGTTGGCGACTGCGACGACGGCCTCGTCCTGGCCGACGACGCGCTCGTGCAGGCGCTGCTCGAGGTGCACGAGCTTGGCGCTCTCGGACTCCTCGATGCGGGTGACCGGGATGCCGGTCCAGCGGGCGACGACCTCGGCGATGTCGTCGGCGTCGACGTGCTCCTTGAAGAACCGATTCATGCTGGCGGCCGGCGCATCCTGGGCCGCCTGTTCGGCCTCGGCCAGCTTCTGCTCGAGCTCGGGGATCTCCCCGTGACGCAGCACCGCCGCGCGCTCGAGGTCGTTGTCACGCGTGGCGATCTCCAGCTCGCGCTGCGCGTCACCCAGGCGCTGGCGGACCTCGGACGCGCCGGCGACGCGGTCCTTCTCGGCCTGCCATTCGGCCTTCATCCCGGAGACCCGCTCGCCCAGCTCGGCCAGCTCGTGCTCGAGCACGTCGAGGCGCGAGCGGGACGCATCGTCGTCCTCCTGCTCCAGCGAGGTGCGCTCGATCTGCAGCTGCAGGACGCGGCGCTCGACCTCGTCGATCTCCTCAGGCACCGACTCGATCTCCATGTGCACGCGCGATGCCGCCTCGTCGACCAGGTCGATCGCCTTGTCGGGCAGGAAGCGGTCGGCGATGTAGCGGTCCGACAGGGTCGCCGCGGCGATCAGCGCCGAGTCCTGGATGTTGACGTCGTGGTGGCGCTCGTAGTCGCCGCGCAGGCCGCGCAGGATCGCGATCGTGTCCTGCACGCTCGGCTCGCTGACCATCACCGGCTGGAAGCGGCGCTCCAGCGCTGCATCCTTCTCGATGTGCTTGCGGTACTCGTCGAGCGTCGTCGCGCCGACCGCTCGCAACGCACCGCGCGCGAGCATCGGCTTCAGCAGGTTGGCGGCGTCGACGGCGCCTTCGGCCGCACCGGCGCCGACGATCGTGTGCAGTTCGTCGATGAACAGGACCACCTGACCGCCCGCACCCTCGATCTCCTTGAGGACCGACTTCAGGCGTTCCTCGAACTCGCCGCGGTACTTCGCGCCGGCCAGGAGCGAGCCGATGTCGAGCGCGATCACGCGCTTGTCCTTCAGCGATTCGGGCACGTCGCGGTTGACGATCCGCTGGGCCAGGCCTTCGACGATCGCGGTCTTGCCGACACCCGGCTCGCCGATCAGGACCGGGTTGTTCTTCGTCCGTCGGCTGAGCACCTGGATCACGCGGCGGATCTCGTCGTCGCGACCGATCACGGGGTCGAGTTCGCCCGCGCGCGCCCGCTCGGTCAGGTCGACGCCGAACTTCGCCAGCGCCTGATACTGGTCCTCGGCGTTGGGATCGGTCGCGGCGTGCGGGCCGCGGATCTCGCGGACGGCCTGGAGCAGGCGGTCCTTGGTCGCGCCGACGTCGCGCAGCGCGTCAGCAGCCGCCGTCCGCTGCTCGGCCAGCGCCAGCAGCACGTGCTCGACGGTGACGACGCTGTCGCCCATGTCGCGCATCTCGTTCTCGGCCCGCTGGAACACCTGCACCAGCTCGCTGGACACCTGCGAGGCCTCGCCACCCTGGCCGAGCTTCGGCAGCGCGTCGATCGCCTGCGTCAGAGCGGCGCGGACGGCCAGCTCGTCGGCGCCGAGCTTGCGCAGCACGCCGGCGACGAGGCTGCCCTCCTGATCGAGCAGCGCCAGCAGCAGGTGTTCGGGTCGCGCCTGCGGGTTGCGGCGCTGCGCAGCGATTGAGAGCGCCGACTGGAGGGCTTCCTGAGCCTTGACGGTGAAGCGATCGGGGTTCACAGATCTGAGTGTAGCCGACTTAGATCTGTGGCAACGCCGACGCGGCTCAGACGTCGCGGCGTAACCCGCGCCGGGCGTCGACCGCGCGCACGAGATCGGTCGAGTGGCGCACGTGCACCAGCTCCGCGCGGACCGAGCGCCGCACCGCCTCCATCTCGCGTTCCATCTCGGCGCGCAGGTCGGCACTGCGCTGCTCGAGCTGGGCGAGGCGGTGCTGGGCGCGCTGGAGCTCGAGCTCCAGCGCCAGCACCCGCTCGACGCCGGCGAGGTTCAGCCCCAGCTCGCTCGTCATCTCCTGGATCCGTCGCAGGCGCTCGACGTCGTCCTGCGAGTACAGCCGCGTGCCCTTCGCCGAGCGCTGCGGGCTGATCAGACCACGTTGCTCGTACATCCGCAGTGTCTGCGGGTGCATCTCGGCCAGTTCTGCGGCGACGGAGATCATGAATACGCCGCGCGCCGTGTCGACCGTGATCCGCGTCGTGCGACGTACGGCCATCAGGCGCCGTCCGGGAACAGGGCCGCGCGCGGATCTGAGCCGTTCATCGCGCTGGCAAGCTTGTCGACCAGGTCGGACTGCTCGGCGGTCAGCTTGGACGGCACATCGATCAGGAAGCGGTAGTGGATGTCACCGCGCACCGACTTCGCGCCGGATGCGAGCTTTGCCGGCCCCTCACCGCGCAGCCGCTGGACGGTCCCGTGCCGCGTGCCGGCCGGCACGCGCAGCGTCTTGCGCCCGTCGAGTGTCGGCACCTCGACCGTCGCTCCGCGAAGCGCCTCGGGGATCGTCAGCGGCACGTCGACCTCGACGTTGTCGCCCTTGCGCTTGAAGATCGAGGACGGCGTGACGCGCGTGATGACGTAGAGGTCGCCGGCCGGGCCGCCGTTGCGGCCCGACTCGCCGCGCCCGGCGATCCGCACGCGCGAGCCCTCGCGCACGCCGGCGGGGATGTTGACCTTCAGCCGCTTGGTCTCGCGCACCCGACCGGCGCCGTGGCAGGTCGGGCACGGGTCGTCGATCACGGCGCCGGTGCCGTGGCACTTGGAGCACGGCTGCGAGATCGAGAACAGGCCCTGTCCCTCGGACTCGACGCCGCGGCCCTGGCAGCGCGGGCAGACCTTCGGCGAGGTTCCCGGCTTGGCACCGGTCCCGTGACAGGTGCCACAGCCTTCGGTGACGGCCAGGCTCAGCGGGACCTGGACGCCCGCGATCGCCTGGCTGAAGTCGAGCGAGACCTCAGCCTCGACATCGCGGCCGCGCTCGGGCCGCGGGCCGCGCGCGCCGGCAGGCCGGCCGCCTGCACCGCGACCGAACAGGTCACCGAGGATGTCGGAGAACGATCCGCCGTCGAACGGCACGCCGCCGGGAGCCGATGGGCCGTAGCCGAGGCCGCCGAGCGTCCCCTGGCGGTCGTACTCCTTGCGTTTGTCGGCGTCGCCGAGCACGTCGTAGGCCGAGGAGATCTCCTTGAAGCGCTCCTCCGCCCGCTTGTCGCCCGAGTTCTGGTCAGGGTGATACTGCCGCGCGAGTTTGCGGTAGGACTTCTTGATCTCCTCAGCGGAAGCCTTCTTGTCGACGCCGAGCGTCTTGTAGAGGTCCCGCTGTGCCATCTAGCTGGCGACGACGACCTTGGCCGCCCGCAGGACGTCGTCACCGAGCAGGTAGCCCGGCGAGTAGACCTCGATGACGGTGCCGGTCTGCGCGCCGTCGGCGGGCTGCTGGGCGACCGCCTCGTGACGGTGGGGATCGAACGCCTCGCCGTGAGGATCGTCCTGGACGATGCCCGCGCGCTGGAGCGCGCCGTGCATCTCGCGCTGGACCAGGCGGATGCCGTCGGTCAGGTGATGATCGGCGTTCTCCGGCTGGCTCTCGGCCGCGGCGAGTGCGCGGTCCAGGTTGTCGAGCGCCGGAAGCAGCTCTCGCACCAGGCGCCCGACGCCGCGGCTCTCGGCGAGCGCCACGTCGCGACGGGCGCGCTTGCGCACGTTCTCCAGTTCTGCCGCGGCGCGCAGCCACTGATCCTTGTAGTCGGGCTCGGGCTCGGCCGGCTGCTCCGGGGCCGCGTCGACGACCTCGACCCCATCCTCAGGCGACGCCACGTCGGTGGCGTCGCCCTCGGACGGCTGCTCGTCCAGCACGTCGGCGTGATCGCGGGACTCGGACATCAACGGGCCTCGTCCACGACCTCGGCGTCGACGACCTCTTCGGCGTCGGCCGTCGCGTCGGCATCACCGGCGTCGCCCGCGCCGTTGGCGGCCGACTCGGCCTGCGCGCGCTCGTACATCGCCTCGGAGACCTTGTGGAAGGACACCTGGAGCGCCTCCGCCTTGGCGTTGATCGCGTTGGCGTCATCGCTCTCGAGGACCTCGCGGACCTCCTTGATGGCGGCCTCGATCTCGGTCTTGGAGGACTCGTCGATCTGCTCGGCGAGGTCCTTCAGCTGACGCTCGGCCTGATAGGCGGCGTTCTCGGCGTTGTTGCGCGCCTCGGCCAGCTCGCGGGCGGCCTTGTCGGCGTCGGCGTTGGCCTCGGCGTCCTGCACCATCCGCTTGATCTCGTCCTCGGCCAGGCCGGAGCCCGACTTGATCTCGATCTTCTGCTCCTTGCCGGTGCCCAGATCCTTCGCGGACACGGCGAGGATGCCGTTGGCATCGATGTCGAAGCCGACCTCGACCTGCGGCACGCCGCGCGGAGCCGGCGGGATGCCGGTCAGCTGGAACTTGCCGAGCGACTTGTTGTAGCCGGCCATCTCGCGCTCGCCCTGCAGCACGTGGATCTCGACCGAGGGCTGGTTGTCCTCGGCGGTCGAGAAGACCTCCGACTTGCGCGTCGGGATCGTCGTGTTGCGCTCGATCAGCCGCGTCATGACGCCGCCCTTGGTCTCGATGCCGAGGGTCAGCGGCGTGACGTCGAGCAGCAGGACGTCCTTGACGTCACCGGCCAGCACGCCGGCCTGGATCGCGGCGCCGACCGCGACGACCTCGTCCGGGTTGACCCCACGGTGGGGCTCCTTGCCGGTCAGCTCCTTGACCTTCTCCTGCACCGCCGGCATGCGGGTCATGCCGCCGACGAGGACGACGTGGTCGACGCTGGCGACGCCCTTCTCCTTGGCGTCGTCGAGTGCCTGGCGCACCGGCGCGACGACGCGGTCCAGCAGGTCGGCCGTCAATTCGGCCATCTTGCTGCGCGTGAGGCGCATGTCGAGGTGCTTGGGGCCCGCCGCGTCGGCGGTGATGAACGGCAGGTTGATCTGCGACTCCTGCGCCGTCGACAGTTCGATCTTGGCCTTCTCGGCGGCCTCGTAGAGCCGCTGCAGCGCCATCGGATCGGCGGTCAGGTCGATCGCCTGCTCCTTGCGGAACTCGCCCGCGAGCCAGTCGACGATCGCCTTGTCGAAGTTGTCGCCGCCGAGGTGGTTGTCACCAGCGGTCGACTTGACCTCGAAGACGCCGTCGCCGATCTCCAGCACCGAGACGTCGAACGTGCCGCCGCCGAGGTCGAACACGAGGATCTTCTGCTCGGCGTCCTTGTCGAGGCCGTAGGCCAGCGACGCGGCGGTCGGCTCGTTGATGATCCGCTTGACGTCCAGGCCGGCGATCTTGCCGGCGTCCTTCGTCGCCTGGCGCTGGTCGTCGTTGAAGTACGCCGGGACGGTGATGACCGCGCCGTCGACGGCCTCGCCGAGGTAGGCCTCGGCGTCGGCCTTGAGCTTGGCGAGGATCATCGCGCTGATCTCCGGCGGGCTGTACTCGGCACCGCCGGCCTCGACGCGCGCGTCACCGTTCTGGCCGCTGATGACCTTGTACGGGACGATCGACTCCTCCTCACGCACCTCGGCCTCCTTGCGGCCCATGAAGCGCTTGATCGAGAAGACGGTGTTGGTCGGGTTGGTGACGGCCTGGCGCTTGGCGACGGTGCCGACAAGGCGCTCGCCGGAGGGGGCGAAGCCGACGACCGACGGGGTCGTTCGGGCGCCCTCGGCGTTCTCGATGACGGTCGGTTCACCGCCCTCGAGGACGGCCATGCACGAGTTCGTGGTTCCCAGGTCGATGCCGATGATCTTGCCCATGTGGTTGTCTGCTCCTAGCGGGGATGCGGAAGAAATCTTAGTGGCAGTGTAGTAGATCTTTGGCGCTGGTGGTTGAGACCGATCGCCGCTTGTGGCGGGCGAACAGCGAACGGCAAACTGCGTCGTCGCTAGACGAGCGCTGCTGCGACGGCGGTAGCCAGGCGTGCGGGCGCCTCGGGGTGGTGGGTGAGGAAGAGGGAGGGCTCGGCGACCTCGACTTCGAGGATCAGGTGGCCGCCGAATGCGGACAACAGGTCGATGCGGGCGTAGACGAGGGTCCCGAAGCGCTGGGTGAGCCAGGCGACGGTGGCGTCGCCGACGCGACGCTCGGCGACGGTCGGCTCGCGGGGCTGGATCGACTCCTGCGCGAACAGCTCGTTGTAGACGACCCCGGGCAGCAGCAGCGGGCCTTTGTGGATCGCGTGGGAGAACGTGCCGCCGACGTAGATCAGCGCCGTCTCGCCGCGGCCCGATTCGACCTCCGCGAGGTAGGGCTGAACCATCGCCGTGCGGCCGCTGGCGTGGATCCGGTGGACGAGCGCGACGGCGTCCTTCTCGCTCTTGGCGTTGTGGCGCTCGGTGTCGCGCGCCCCGCCGGACTGCGTCGGCTTGACGACGACCTCAGCCTCGAGCTCCGGGAAGCGGTGACCAGGCTCGAGGAACAGCGCGGGCACGATCGGCAGGCCGGCGCGGCGCAGATCGTCGAGGTAGCGCTTGTCGGTCGACCACTCGAGCACCGCCGCCGGGTTGGCCAGCCGCGGGACGGCGCGCGCCCACGTGAGGTACTCCTCGCGCCGGCCAACGTAGTCCCACGTGTTGCGCACGACGACGAGATCGAACGCACCCCAGTCCGTTGTCGGCTCGTCCCAGATCTGGGCCTCGCCGTCGATGCCGAGAGCCGCCAGCGCCGGGATCAGCAGCTGGTCGTCGACATCGAGGTCGGGAAACAGACTGCAGGTGGCGAGCGCGACGCGGGCGGCGGGCGGCATGCGGGTAAGCCTACGAGCGGCGTCAGCGCTCGCGCCCGGGGCAGACCCGGCGCAGGGCACAGCGCTCGCACGCCGGCCGCTGCGCGTGACACGTCCGCCGCCCGTGGCGCAGCAGGTTGACGTGCAGGTCGAGCTCGGCGCCGCGGGGTGTCAGCGCCAGCATGGCGTCGTGCAGCTCGGGATCGAGCGCGGCGCCGGGGCGCAGCAGGCCCAGGCGCGTGCCGACGCGGGAGACGTGCGTGTCGACCGGAACGTCCGGCAGGCCGTAGGCGAACAGCAGCACGCAGGCCGCCGTCTAGCGTCCGACGCCGGGCAGCGCGCAGAGGTGGGCGCGAGATTCGGCGACCGGTGCATCGCGGATCCACGACAGGTCCAGATCCTCCCCGATCGCCTCCAGCATCTGCTTGATCCGGCGCGACTTCTGCACGTGCAGGCCGCCGGGCTGGATCGCCGCCTCGATCTCCTGCACCGGCGCGTCGCGGACCGCCGCCCACGACGGAAACCGCTCGCGCAGGCGCAGGTACGCGACGTCGCGGTTGCGGTCGTTGGTCGACTGCGAGAGGACCGTCAGGATCAGTTCGGCCAGCGGGTCCAGGTGGGGCTCCATCAGCGGCACGCCGTAGATGCCGTGCAGCCGCTCGCGCAGCGCCGCGACCCGCCGGCGCGACGGCGGGCGCCAGTCAGCGCGCGGGACGACGGCGGGAACGCTCACAGGCGCCGACGGTATCGTCCCCGCGCGCATGGCCGAGCTGACCGAGCACACCGACGAGCTCGACGGGCAGCCGGTCTTCTGGCGCAGCGCGCCGGCTCCCGCCGACGATGCCGTGCCCGTCGTCTACGTCCACGGCGCCCCGACGAGCAGCGACATCTGGACGCCGTTCCTGGAGCGCACCGGCGGCGTCGCGCCGGACCTGCAGGGCTTCGGCCGCAGCGGCAAGCGTGCCGACGGCGACTACACCCTGGACGGATTCGACCGGTTCGTCGAGCGGTTCATGGACGCGCGCGGGCTCGAACGAGTACGGCTCGTCGTCCAGGACTGGGGCGGCCTCGCGCTGATCTGGGCCGAGCGGCACCCGGAGCGCGTCGAGCGACTTGTGATCATCGACGCGGTCCCGCTGCTGCCCGGCTACCGCTGGCATCGGATCGCGCGCGCGTGGCGCACGCGCGGGGTGGGCGAGTTGATGATGGGATCGATCAACGCCGCGTCGATCAGCCTGCTCACGCGCGACTCCAACGCGACACCCGGGCCGATGCCGGCCGACTTCCGCGCAAGCGTGCTCGAGCACTTCGACCAGGGCACGCAGCGCGCGATCCTGCGCCTGTACCGCTCGGCCGACCCACAGGTCCTCGCACAGGCCGGCGCCCAGCTCGGCGCCATCACGTGCCCGGCACTCGTCGTCTGGGGCGATCAGGATCCGTACATCCCGTCGCGGTTCGCCGAGGCGTACGCCGCGGCGCTCGGTGGCCCGGCGCAGGTCCTGCACCTTCCAGACGCGGGCCACTGGCCGTGGCTCGACCGGCCCGACCTGATCGACACCGTCTGCGCGTTCCTCGACGCGGAGGGCTGACGTCGCCGTGACGACGACGCCGGCCGCCGACACCGCCGCGAGTGTCGTCCCGCGCGTACCGGGATGGCTGATCACCACCGTCTGCGCGCTCACCTGGCTGCTCGTCGACCCGCCGACACCGGACCTCGCCGCGCACGAGTACCGGGCCGAGATCGCGCGCCGCGTCGGCGTCGGGATCTGGGAGCAGGGCTGGTACGCCGGACACCACCTCCCCGGCTACAGCGTGCTGATGCCGCCGTTGGCGGCGCTGCTGTCACCGCAGGCCGTC
>JBBRFO010000072.1:0-15365 GCA_038224135.1 Solirubrobacterales bacterium | reverse complement strand
GCCGCCGCCGCCGCCCGCGGCCTTGACCGCGACGGGGTAGCCGATCTCGTCCTTGGCGATCCGGTGGGCCTCCTCGACCGTGTCGACGGTCTCCGTCGTGCCGGGCACGATCGGCACGCCTGCCGCCTGCATCAGCTCGCGCGCGGAGGTCTTGCTGCCCATCGCGTCGATCGCGCTGGCGGGCGGGCCGATGAACGTGATCCCCGCGTCCTCAAGCGCCTGGGCGAAGGCGGCGTTCTCGGCCAGGAAGCCGTATCCGGGGTGGACGGCGTCGGCGCCCGCCTGGCGGCAGACCTCGAGGATCGTCTCGATCTTGAGGTAGCTCTCGGCCGCCGGGCCGGGGCCGATCAGGTACGCCTCGTCGGCGGCCTTGACGTGCAGGGCGTCGCGGTCGATCTCCGAGTACACGGCGACCGACGGGATGCCGAGCTCCTTGCACGCGCGGATGACGCGGATGGCGATTTCGCCGCGGTTGGCGACCAGGATCTTCTCGAACATGAGGCGCGAAGGGTACTTCGACGCGCCGCGCTTCAGCCGCGCGCCCCCGGCGCTGCCAGAATCGCCGCCGATGCGCATCGACCGCGAGCAGCTGCTGCGCCTGGCGACGTTCTGGTTGCGCCCGGACTTCATCCTGCGGGTCGCCGCGCGGTTCCAGAAGATCGCCGGCTTCGACCGGGCGATCGCGCTGGCCTCGAGTGCGCTGACGGCGCTGATCCCGCTGACGATCTTCGTCGCAGCGGTCCTCCCCGCCGACGGGAGCGGCTCGGCCGACCGCATCATCCGCCGCTACGAGCTGACCGGCAAGGGCGCGACAGCGGTCCAGGACGCCTTCGCACCGTCGTCCGACGTCGACACGCGGATCGGCTTCTTCGGCGCGATCCTGCTGCTCGTCGCGGTGCTGAGCTTCACACGCGCCGCCCAGCGGCTGTTCGAGCAGACGTGGGAACTGCCGTCGCTGTCGGTGCGCAACACGCTCAACGGCCTCAAGTGGGTCGCCGGGCTGGTGCTCTACACCACGCTCACCGGCACGATCCACGGAGCGATCGACCGCGGCCTGGCGGAGCTCGTCGCGACGTTCGTCCTGACGCCCCTGTCGGTCGGATTCTTCGTCTGGTCGGGATGGGTCCTGAGCGCCAGGCGGATCTCGCTGCGCGATCTGCTGCCGTTCGGCATCGTCGCCGCGCTGCTGCTGGCCCTCTACCAGGTCGGCGCGGCGGTCTACGTCCCGCACATGTTCAACACCTACGCGGGACGCTACGGCGTGATCGGCGCGGTCTTCGCGATGATCTCGGCGCTGTTCGGGCTGATGGTCGCCGTCGTCGGCTCCGCGGCGCTCGGGCGCGAGGTGCGCGTCGAGCTGGACAACATCCGCGACGGCATCCGGCCGAGCGACGACGAGGTCCGCAAGCAGTGGGACATCATCATCGCCCAGACACGCGAGTACTGGGCGCAGGCGCGCGAGCAGTACGAGGCGTTCCGCGCCCGGCGCCGCGAGCGCCGCGCGGACAAGCAGCCGCCACCTAGCCCGTGACCGCGTCGAGCGCCGCTCGCCGCCGCTCGAGCTCGATCCGCTCGACGGCGTTGGCCGTCAGGTCGATCGCCAGCGTGAACGCATCGCGTGCGGCGTCGACGCGCCCGGCGCGACGCAGCAGCTCGGCGTGCGCCGCGTGGAGCGGCTGGTAGGCGTCAAGGCGCCCGTCCGCCAGCAGTGGGTCCAGCACGCGCAGCCCGGCGGCAGGCCCGTCGGCGAATCCGACCGCGACGGCGCGGTTGACGTCCACCACCGGGGAGGGCGCCAGGCGCGCGAGCCGGCCGTACAGCGCGGCGATCTGCGGCCAGTCGGTGTCGGTCGCGGTCGGCGTCTGAGTGTGCAGCGCCGAGATCGCGGCCTGCAGCTGGTAGGCCCCCGGGCGTCGCAAGCGCAGTGCGCGATCGAGCGTCGCCACGCCCTCGTCGATGGCCGCCCGATCCCAGAGCGCTCG
The DNA here is from genome assembly GCA_038224135.1 of Solirubrobacterales bacterium. Taxonomy (GTDB): domain Bacteria; phylum Actinomycetota; class Thermoleophilia; order Solirubrobacterales; family Solirubrobacteraceae; genus F1-60-MAGs163. The sequence continues at coordinate 13,383 of JBBRFO010000072.1, read as the reverse complement.
ATCCTGTTCGTCGAGCGGGACGTAGCGGCCGGCGGCGTCGACGCGCCCGGCGCGGCGCGCGTCGTGCAGCAGCATCAGCGCCAGCAGGCCGATCGCCTCGGCGTCGTCCGGCATCAGCGCCACCAGCAGCCGGCCCAGGCGGATCGCCTCCGCGCCGAGGTCCTCGCGTCCGAGTCGCTCGCCGGCCGATGCCGCGTAGCCTTCGTTGAAGACGAGGTAGACGACCGCGAGCACGCCGGTCATCCGGTCCGGCAGTTCGTGCGGCGCAGGAATCCGGTAGGCGATGTGGGCCGCGGCGATCTTGCGCTTGGCGCGCACCAGCCGCTGCGCCATCGTCGCCTCGGGCACGACGAACGCGCGCGCGATCTCGGCCGTCGTCAGGCCGCCGAGCATCCGCAGGGTCAGCGCGACGCGCGCGTCGATTCCGAGCGCCGGGTGGCAGCAGGTGAACATCAGCCGCAGCCGGTCGTCCATCGCGGTGTCGGTCATCGCCTCGAGGTCCTGGTCCGCGTCGTCGCCGAGCGACAGCAGGTGGGCGAGCACGGCGGTGCGGTCGGCGAGCGTGCGCTCACGCCGCAGCCGGTCGATCGCCTTGCGCCGCGCCGTCGTCGTGATCCAGGCGCCGGGCGCTCGCGGGACGCCATCGCGCGGCCACGTCTGCAGCGCGGCCACGAGCGCATCCTGCACCGCGTCCTCGGCCAGCCCGACATCGCCGCCGACGTGCCGCGCCAGCGTCGCGATGACGGCCGGGCCCTCCTCGCGGACGGCCCGGCCGGCGGCATCGCGGGCGTCGGCCTCGCGCGTCACCCGAAGGTGATCACCGGGCGCACCTCGACCGACCCGTGCTCGATGTGCGGGGCCTTGGCGGCCCAGTCGAGCGCAGCGTCCAGGTCGGTCGCCTCGATGATGTAGTAGCCGCCGAGCAGTTCCTTGGTCTCGGCGAACGGCCCGTCGCTGACGACCCGCTCACCGCCGCGCACGCGGACGGTCGTCGCGGTCGCGATCGGCTGCAGGGCGTCGCCGCTCTTCATCGCGCCGGCCTCGCCCATCGCCTGGCTGTAGGCCATCCAGTTGCCGAACTCGGCCTGCGCTTCGGGGCTTCCTTCGGCGGGACCGGCGGCCGGGTCGCCGTACATGAGCAGCATGTATTGGGGCATCGGGAATCTCCATTCGGTCGGGGTCCGACGACGGTTCGCCGGACGCATTCAACACCTCGACGGCCGACGACGGGCGACATCGACAGCTGCGCCAAAGCTGGCGCGTTGCCGCTACCAGGGATTCGGATCGCCCCAGGGCGACGGTGCATCGGGCTCGCGGCCGGTTCCCTCGAGCAGCGCCGCGCGCTGCCACGGGTTGCGTGCCGGCGCGGGCGCGAGAAGCGGCGGCGCGGTCTCACGCAGGAACCGCTCGACGGCGGCGACGACCGCCGCGGCCTCCAGCGGCGAGGCGGACGGCGCGACGATGCGCAGCTGCGGACGGCGGTTGGGCATGCGGCGCGAAGGGTATCGTCGCCCGCCATGGCGCAGGTGCCCGTCCTCGACCACGATGCGGTGCTGGCGGCCGTCGGCCCGCAGGCCGCGATCGACCACACGCGCGAGGCGTTCCTGCGTCATCGCCGCGGCGACTGGGTGATGCCGGCGAAGGTGTACCTGCCGTCGCCCGGCTTCGGCGACTTCCGCGCGATGCCGGCCCGCGGCGACGGGCTGGCGATGCTGAAATGGATCAGCTCGTTCCCCGGCAACCCCGCGCGCGGGCTGCCGACGGTGCTCGGCGTCGTCGTGCTGTCGGACGCCGAGACCTCCGAGCCGCTGGCGCTGCTCGACGCGCGCTCGGTGACGGCGCTGCGGACCGGGGCGGTCGCCGCCGTCGCCGCGCAGGCGCTGGCGCCGGCCGGTCCGCGCACGTCCGGCATCGTCGGCTGCGGGCTGCACGGCGCCTGGGCGGCGCGCTGCCTGGTCGCTGCGGGCGCGCCGGGCGGCGTCTGTCACGACCCGCGCGGCGAGGTCGCCGCCGCACTGGCGGCCGAGCTCGGCGCGGGCTGGCGCGCCGGGACACTGGCCGAGGCGCTCGCCTGCGAGGTCGTCACCTGCGTCACGCCCGGCTCGCAGCCCGTGGTCGGCGTCGACGATCTCGTTCCCGGCGCCCACCTCAACATGCTCGGCGCCGACGGACCGGGCAAGGCCGAGGCGACGATCGACGCCGTCGTCGCCTGCGCGCTGTTCTGCGACGAGTGGGAGCAGGCGGCCCACGGCGGCGAGCTGACCGGCGCCGTCGACGCCGGCCGCGTGCAGCGCGAGGACGTGACCGACCTGGGCGCCGTGCTCGCCGGGGATGCGCCGGGCCGCTCGAGCGACCATCAGACGACGCTGTTCGACTCGACGGGCCTGGCGATCCAGGACCTCGCGATCGCCGCCGCGGCGCTGGCAGCGCTGCGCGAGGGGCGCATCAGCGCGCCCCTCGCGACCCTGTGAAGCGGCTCAGCGCCAGATACCGCCGAAGGCGGCGACCTTGCGCGCACCGGAGAGGACCGGCAGGCGGAACCCGTCCTCCAGTGTGCGCAGCAGGCTCGGGTGGGTGTAGGCGGCGGCGGACATCGCTCCGGGCTTGACGAGCGGGCCGGTCACGACGGTCAGCACGTGGGTCGGCTTGTGCGGCGGGTCGGCGCCCTCGTCCCAGGTGACGATGATGACGCTGTCGGGACCGTACGCCGGCGAGGCCTCGATCTTCGGCACCTCACGCGCGACGAAGTCGTCGAACTGGCGTACCGGGTCCTTGGTCCCGCACGGGTCGTGGCCGTTCTCGCAGTCGTTAGGCACGATGTACGTCAGCGCCGGCGTGCCCGCCGCGGGCCCGGCGATCGCGGTGTCGAATGCGCTCGTGTCGTTCGGGACGTTGGACGACCCCATCGATCGCACGTGCGCCAGGCACTCCTGGTTGGGCGTGATCGCCTCGTCGTAGGCCTTGCCGTGGATCTGGGTGTAGTAGATCGCGGGCGTGTGGTGGGCGGAGAAGATGTTCTTCGAGAAAGCCGCGCCGTGGTCGACGACATCGCACTGGTTGGCCATCGACTCGCTCCACTGGTTCCACGAGCGGCCGCTGTGATCGAGCTGCGAGAAGACGTTGTCGACCCGCTGGTGGCAGTGGTCGGGCAGGTCGTTGTTGCCTTCGCACTTGCTGAACTGGCCCGAGGTCATCGCGATGTACTGGCCCAGGGAACTGGACTTCAGGTACGAGCGGTAGCCGGTCAGCCAGGCGGACTTCGGCTTCAGGGTGCCGGTCAGGTACGGCGCGTGGGCCGGGGTGATCTGCTCGGCGCTGGTGTTCTCGCCGACGATGACGAAGGCGTGGCCGAAGGCCGGGACGCCGTCGTTGGCAGCGCCGCGCGCGTGCGGCGCGGCGCCACTGGAGGGCGACGCGGCGAGGCCGGCGACGACCGCGGCGAGCGGGAGGAGGATGCGGAGGGTCGTGGGCATGGCGCTGACGCTACGGGGCCCATGATGAGAGGCGGATGAGGGCCTCATCGGGCTCTCATCTGAAGTCTGGGAGCCTGTGGGGGTGCGCGTGCTGATCGTCGAGGACGAACGCAAGCTCGCGGGGATCGTTCGGCAGGCGATGCGCGAGAACGGGTTCGCCGTCGATCTGGCCGAGACCGGCGAGGACGCGGTCTGGATGGTGGCGTCGACCGCGTACGACGCCGTCGTACTCGACGTGATGCTGCCGGGGATCGACGGCTTCGAGACCTGCCGGCGCCTGCGCGCGGACGGCCTCGACGCACCGGTGCTGATGCTGACCGCCCGCGGCGAGGTGGTGGATCGCGTCGCGGGGCTCGACGGCGGCGCCGATGACTACCTCGTCAAACCGTTCGCATTGGCCGAGCTGCTCGCTCGCGTGCGGGCGCTGACGCGCCGCGGCGGGCCGACGCGCGCGCCGGTGCTGGAGGCCGGCGATCTGCGGCTCGATCCGGCGGCGCACCGCGTCTGGCGCGGGAGCGACGAGGTCGAGCTGTCGGCCCGCGAGTTCGCGCTGCTGGAAGCGCTGATGGCGCGCGCCGGTGACGCGGTCACGCGTTATGCGCTGCTCGAGGCGGTCTGGGACGGCGAGTACGACAACCGGTCGAACATCGTCGACGTCTACGTCCGCTATCTGCGCGACAAGGTCGACCGGCCGTTCGGCGCGGCCGCGATCGAGACCGTTCGCGGCGTCGGCTACCGGCTGCGAGCGGACGGCGGGCGATGAGCCGCGTCCCGATCCGCTGGCGATTGACGGTCGTCTTCGCTGCCGTGATGGCGCTCGTGCTGGTCGGGACCGGGCTGCTGGTGACGCGGCTCGTGGGCGGGCAGCTGGACCGCTCGACCGACAGCACGCTGCGGGCACGGGCGACCGAGGTCGCCGAGCTGCTGCGCCAGAGCAGCACCGACTTCGAGCCGGCGCGCCAGCGGCTGGCGCGTCGCGTCGCCAGCGCCGGCCAGGTCGTCGACGGGCGCGGCCGGACGATCGATCTGTCGCCGGGCCTGCGCGGTAGGCCGCTGATCAGCGCGGCGCAGCTGGCGTCCGCGCGCCGCGTGTCGCTGTTCACCTCGCACCCCGGCATCCCCGGGCTCGAAGGCCCGCTGCGCGTGCTCGCCCAGCCGCTGCAGGTCGAGGAGCAGCGTTTCGTCGTGATCGTCGCCGCCTCGCGCGGGGAGCGCGACCGCGTGCTCGGCGTGCTGCGCAATGCGCTGCTCGTCGGCGGGCCGCTCGCGCTGCTGCTCGCCGCGCTGGCGGGCTACGGCGTCGCCGCCGCGGCATTGCGCCCCGTCGAGGCGATGGGCGCGCGGGCGGCCGAGGTCAGCGGTCGGTTGCACGGGCGGCGCCTGCCGGTCTCCCCGGCTGGGGATGAGCTCACACGGCTGGGGCTGACGCTGAACGCGATGCTCGACCGGCTCGAGGACGCCGCCGACCGCGAGCGCCGCTTCACCGCGGACGCCAGCCACGAACTGCGCACGCCACTGACCGTTCTGCGCGCCGAGATCGACCTGGCGCTGTCGCAGCCGCGCGAGGCGCCGGCCCTGGCGGCCGCGCTGCGCTCGGCCGGCGACGAGACCGACCGGCTCTCGCGGCTGGCCGAGGACCTGCTGGTGCTCGCGCGGCTCGACGAGGATGTGGCTGCAACGGCGCCGGCGTCGGTCGACCTCGCGGGCCTGGTGGACGATGTCGCGGCGCGGGCGCGGCCCGCCGCGGCGCACGCGGGCCGCGAGATCGTGACCGCGGCCGAAGCGGGGCTGGCGGTCCGCGCTGACGGCGCTGCGCTCGAGCGGGCGCTGACGAACCTCGTCGACAACGCGCTGCGTCACGGCGGCGGAAGGATCCGGATCGACGCCGCGCGCGCTGACGGGCAGCTCGAGCTGTGCGTGAGCGACGCAGGCACGGGATTCGATCCGGCAATCCTCGAGCACGCGTTCGAGCGCTTCGCGCGTGGTCCGGGCGACCGTGCGCCGGGAACCGGGCTGGGACTGGCGATCGTCGCCGCGACAGCCCGCGCCGCCGGCGGCCGCGCGCATGCCGCCAACCTCGCCGCCGGCGGCGCGCAGGTACGACTCGTCTTCCCGTCGGTCTAGCGGGACTTGCCCTTGATCGACGTCTGCCCGCGGGCGACCTCGTAGGCGAAGCCCTTCGTCGGCAGCGTCTTCGTCGACTTCGCCTTGATCGTCTCGAGGCGCACGAGCTCGGACGTCAGGCCGTCCTTGCGCGCCGTGATCCTGCCGTAGCCGTGGTGGTCGAAGTCGGCGTTGTCGACCCACGTGTTGATGCCGCGCAGCGCGTCGATGATCGCGGCCGGGGTGTTCGGCTTGGCGTCGTTGCCGGGGATCGTGATGCCGCCGGCGTCCAGGTCGGTCTCGCCGAGGCCCTGGGAGGTGACCGACCCGCCGACGAACTCCAGCGCGACCGACTTGCCGGCACCGTCGAACCCGAGCTGCACGTCGCCGGCGATGAAGGTGTGGATGTCGCCGGTGACGAAGACGACGTCCTTGATCGCCTTGTCGTCGATGTGCTTGAGCAGCTCCTCGCGCTCCTGCGGGTAGCCCTGCCAGCCGTCGAACGTGTAGAACGAATCGCCGAGCACCTTCGTCGGCATGATCGTCAGCTCGTTGGCCATCACCTTCCAGTTGGCCTTGGACGCCGACAGCCGGCCCTTGAGCCAGTTCATCTGCGTGCGGCCGAGGAAGTCACGCGGCGAGTTCCAGTCGGCGCAGGCGGGGGCGACCTTGTCATCGCACGGCTGGTTGTCGCGGTACTGGCGCTGGTCCATCACGAAGACCTCGACGTTCTTGCCGTACGGGATCGTGCGGTACAGCCTGGTCCCCTTCGGCTTGTAGAACGGCTGCGACTCGAAGAACGCCTGCGTCGCGGCCTTGCGGCGCGCGGCGCTGTAGCGCTTCTCGGGCGGCAGACCACCGTCGGCCGGTTTGCCCGCGTAGTTGTCCTGGATCTCGTGGTCGTCCCACAGCGTCAGCATCGGGAACTTCTGATGCATCTTCTGCAGCGACGTGTCGGTGCGATAGAGCTTGTACTTGTCGCGATAGTCCTGCAGCGTGAGCGCCTCGCGGACGATGTCCGGGTTGGCGCCCGTCTTGCCGATCATGTCCTCGCGGACCGAGCGGCCGTTGCTCCGGGCGCTGTACGTCTCGGCGTAGATGTAGTCGCCGAGGCAGATGACGAAGTCGAGGTCGTCCTTGGCCATCAGCTCGTGCGCGTTGTAGAAGCCGTGGGCGAATTCCTGGCAGGACCAGTAGGCGAAGGTGACCGGCTCGGTCGACCCGGCCGGCGGTGCCGTGCGGAACTGGCCGACGGGGCTGTCCGTCGTCTTGGTGGCGAAGCGGTAGTAGTACTGCTGGCGCGTCTTGAGGCCGTTGACGCGCGCCTTGATCGCGTGGCCGATCGCGTCGCTGGTGGCGATCCGCTGCTTGGCGACGACCTTGCGAAAGCCCTTGTCGGTGGCGACTTCGAGGTCGACGGCGAGGCTGCCGGCGACGTCGTCCAGGCGGGTCCACAGGGTGATCCCGTTGGTGCCGGGGTCGCCGCAGAGGATGCCCTCGGCGAACTTTCCCTTGCGCGCGAGCGGGGCGCGCTTGGCGCTGGTCAGCCCGAGCGCGGCGGCCTGCGGGGCGAGCACGACCGCCAGCGCGGTCGAGCCGGCGGTACGAACGAAGGTGCGACGGGTCTGCACGGTGGCGCGGCTCCTGGATCGAGTGGTGCGCGGGACGCTACCTGGCCCGCCGGAGCGGTGTGGAGGTCCGGCGTCCCGAGACTTCGAGCAACAGTGATCCGTGGCGGATCACGTTGCCGGGAAGTGCCGGTCGCCGGGACGCCTGGCGCGGGCGACCGCGGAGATCTGCGCGGCGACCAACGCGGGGCGGTGGACGACATCAGCCGCCGCGAACGCGAGCACGGTCCACCCAGCGAGCGTCAACCGCCGCTGCGTCGCGCGATCGGCGACGAACGAGCGCCGGTCGCGGTGGAACTCCCAGGAGTCGATCTCGATGGCGAGGTGGTACGCCGGCCAGATCGCGTCGACCTCGTCACCGGCGACGTTGCGGTTGAGCAGCGGCGCGGCCAGGCCTGCACGCGTGGCGATGTGGTGCAAGGCCGCCTCGACGTCGGACCGGCTGAGCTGGGCGCCGAGGCGCCCGTATTCGAAGAGCGCGTCGGTCAGGACGGCGTGGCCGCGCCCGGGACGATGACGCACACGACCCATCACCTCCTCGATGGAGCCGAGGTCGAGGAGTGCTGCGCGGTCGGCTCGCGCGAGCAGCGTCGCCATCTGGCTGCGGGACACGTGCTGCGCCGCGTCGACGATCGACCTGGCGACGGACGTGACCGGAAGGCCGCTGACGACCGTGACATCGTGCGGCGCGAGCGTGGTCGAGCTGCTGACCTCGATGCCCTGTGTCGTCCGCCGGCCGCCAGGGCCCGGAACGACCACCCGCCACGTGGCGCCGCCACCTCCGAACCCGTGCAGCTCCGTCGCGGTGCCCGCGTGGAGGATCGAGCCGGTGCCCGCGAGCACCACGGCGGTCCGATGCCCCTGTCGCGTCAGGTGCTCATGACCCGCGCCGTAGACGCCATAGAACTGCTGCGCCAAGACCTGCCGCCGCAGGCGAGAGCGCACCGTCGACGCCGAAACGTGGGCCGCGATGAGTTGCCGCCTCCCGACCACGCCCGCCTGCGCCCGCATGAACGCGCTGACGACCTCATCCGTCCGGACTTCCCGAAGAGATGATCCGTCACGGATCACCAGTGCAAGAACCTCCGCCGGGAGCGGGACGAGCGGGTGGAGCTGGGCGGGGTGCGGGCGCGGCACGACCGCCAGCGTCGGGCCCGGACCTGTGCCGGGACAAGCGCCCGTGTGTGCCGAAAGCGCGGCGCGCTACAGCGGGATGTTGCCGTGCTTGCGCTTGGGCTGGGCGACGCGCTTGGTCAGCAGCGTCTCGAGCGCGGTGATCACCTTGGGCCGCGTCTCGTGCGGAACGATCACGTCATCGATGTAGCCGCGCTCGGCGGCCGAGTACGGGTTGGCGAACCGCGCCTTGTAGTCGGCCATCAGCTTCGTGCGGCGCTCGTCCGGCGTCGGTGAGGTCGCCAGGTCGCGGCGGTAGATGATGTTGACCGCGCCCTCGGGACCCATCACGGCGACCTCGGCCTGTGGCCAGGCGAAGTTGAAGTCGGCCAGCAGGTGCTTGGAGGACATGACGTCGTAGGCGCCGCCGTACGCCTTGCGCGTGACGACCGTGATCTTCGGGACGGTCGCCTCGGTGAACGCGTACAGCAGCTTGGCGCCGTGGCGGATGATCCCGTTCCACTCCTGCGAGGTGCCCGGCAGGAAGCCCGGCACGTCGCAGAACGTGAGGATCGGGATGTTGTAGGCGTCGCAGGTGCGGACGAACCGCGCGGCCTTCGAGCTCGCGTCGATGTCGAGCACGCCGGCCATCTGTGAGGGCTGGTTGCCGACGACGCCGATGGCATGCCCGTTGAGGCGCGAGAAGCCGCAGATGATGTTCTTGGCGAAGTGCTCGTGGATCTCGAAGAACTCGCCGTCGTCGACCACCGCGCGCACGACGGTCCGCATGTCGTACGGCTTGTTCGGGTTCTCCGGGACCATCGTGTCGAGCTCGGGATCCATCCGCTGCGGGTCGTCGCTCGGCGCGACGTGCGGCGGCGTCTCGAGGTTGTTCTGCGGTAGGAACGACATCAGGTAGCGGGTGTCTTCCAGCAGCGCATCCTCGTCCTCGGCCGCCAGGTGCGCGACGCCCGACTTCGAGTTGTGCGTCATCGCGCCGCCGAGCTCCTCGAAGCCGACCTCCTCACCGGTGACCGTCTTGATCACGTCAGGCCCGGTGATGAACATGTGTGAGGTCTCCTTCACCATGAAGATGAAGTCCGTGATCGCCGGTGAGTAGACCGCGCCGCCGGCGCACGGGCCCATGATCAGGCTGATCTGCGGGATCACGCCGGAGCACATGACGTTGCGGACGAAGACGTCGCCGTAGGCGCCGAGCGAGACGACGCCCTCCTGGATCCGCGCGCCGCCTGAATCGTTGATGCCGATCACCGGGCAGCCGATCTTGGCCGCCAGATCCATGATCTTGCACATCTTCTCGGCCATGACCTCGCCGAGTGAGCCGCCGAAGACGGTGAAGTCCTGGCTGAAGACGCAGACCCGGCGGCCGTCGATCGTGCCGTGGCCGGTGACGACGGCGTCGCCCCACGGGCGCTGCTTCTGCATGTCGAAGTCGTGCGTGCGGTGGCGCACGAACGTGTCGAGCTCCTGGAACGAGCCGGGATCGAGCAGCTTCACGATCCGCTCGCGAGCGGTGTACTTGCCCTTGGCGTGCTGCTTTTCCTCGGCCTCGGGCGAGGAGTGTGCGGCCTGCTGGCGCAGGTCCTGCAGCAGGGCGAGCTTCGCCTCGTAGGTGTCCGGGCTGGACTTGCGGTGGCTCATTCGGCGGCGGAGTCTAGATGGGCGCCACCCGCCGCTGCCGGGCGCTCAGCGGCGCCGCTTGACCGTGATGCGCCGCAGGATCGTCGTCTGCCGCCCGCCGCCACGCGGCGAGAAGACGAACTTCAGCCGCGTCTTCAGCGATCCGGTCCCGTGGAGTGCGCGGCGGCCGGCCTTGGTCAGCCGCAGCCGCAGGCGAGCCGTCCCGCCCTTCGTGTCGGCGCTGCCGCGAGCGAGGATCGTCGTCGTCCCGAGAACGACCAGGACGTTGCCTGCCGGCAGACCGCTGAAGCTCAGCAGCGTCCCGGCGCTGGGGACGCCGCCGACGAGCAGCTTGGCCGCCCTGGTGGCACCGGCGGAGAGCTGCGCCTGGGCGGCGGAGGTCGTCGAGGGCAGCGCGTCGGGCAGCGGGTCGGGCGTGCCCGGCGTCGGCGGGTCGTAGCCGGGGTCGGGCTTGGGCGGGAACGGCAGGTCCAGGGCGTAGGTTCCGACATTCGGCGCCCGCTCGACGTCCTCCCACGGCAGCCGGCCCTTGCACGTCTGCGAGACCATCCAGCGCAGCTGCTGCGGCTTGCCGACGTACTTGGCGTCGAAGTGCACGGTGATGCTGCCGCCCGCGTCGATCCCTTCGATCTGCGCGATGTTGGGCCGCGTGGTGGTGTTGTCGCGGATCACGTACGTGTTCTCGACCGTGTCGAAGATGATCCGGTAGTCAGGGCTGTTGTCGGCGGTCGAGTCGGTGAACAGGGCGAAGTTGGGACGCACCGGGACGTTGACGTCGCCCTCCGGCGCAAGCGTGCGGCAGACGCCGATCGTCCCCGGCTGGAGCACGTACTGGAGTTCGATCCGGCCGTCGGCGAGCAGCTGGTGGCTGGCGAGCGCGATGTCCGGCGCGGTGACGGTCTGCCCGAACTCGTTGAGCCCGATGTTGTCCCCGATCGGGTCCGTGAACGACGCGGCGCCGGCGGGCGCGGCCGCGACCAGCGCGGCGGCCGTCAATGCGGCAGCGACGAGGAAGAATCGGGCGCGATGGAGGACGACGATCATCCGACGGTAGCCCGCGGACGGGACGACGGCAACCACGAACCGCCGGCGGGGCGTCTCAGCCGCGCGAGAACGGGCGGTGATGCGCCGCGCCGAGGTCGTCGAGGACGGCGGTGAGGAGCGCGGTCGTGTCGGGCACCGCGGGCTCGATCGCGGGCGGTGCTGCATCGGCATCGAGGGGCTGCGGGTCGGGCGCCGTGGGTTCGGCGGCGGTGGCGGCGGGCTCCGGGCGTCGGCGGCCGAACAGGCGCGCGAACCAGCCGCGCCGGGTCGTGGCCTCGGGTGCGGGCAGCGGCTCGGGCTCGTCCTCGGGCTGCTCGGCGGTCTCAGGCTCGGCGGCCTGCGGCGCATCGACCGTCAGCGTCACCAGCGTTCCCCACCCGGCCGGCTCGAGCGCCACCGTCCCGCATATGTCTTGGCCCTCCCAGGCGACGGACGTCTCGGGCTCCAGCCGGGTGATGCGAATCTCGCCGAACGCCACCAGGCGACCGGCGAGTGTCCGCTCCTCGCTGACCTCGGCCCACAATTCCGGGGGAGACTTCACGAGTGTGCGCTGGGCGACGTGGTCGGCCATGGCTCCCGGCGGTTTCGTCGTCGCGGGTGCCGGCTCCTGCCGGCGGCCGGCGGTGCAAGCGGGCGCCCGGGGTGCAATTCCGCGCCCGCGGCGTTGAAGACGCGACGTTGTGCCGCCACACAACCCACGCCAACGTTGACCCATGGCCGAATCGGGTGCAGTTGAGCGCGCTATGTCTGACGAACTGCACCCGATTCGTGATGTGCGGCTGGCTGACCTCGCCAGGCGTCAGGGCGGGGTGGTCTCTGCTGCGCAGCTGCATGGACTCGGCTACTCGCGTGACGCGATCCGCCACATGGTGTCCCGGGGGCGCCTGCACCGTCTGCATCGCGGGGTGTATGCCGTCGGCCACCAGGTGATCGGGCCTGCCGCCGTGCGCTTGGCTGCGGTTCTCGCTGTCGGCAACGGGGCGTTGGTCGCACGGCGCTCGGCTGCCGCCGGGTGGGACATCCGGCAGACCGGCACGTCGCGGGTGGACGTGCTTGCTCCGCGCCGAGGTCGGCGCGACCTCGTCGGCATCGACGTCCACGTGTCGCGCCGGATCGACGCGCGTGACGCGACGCTGCTCGACGGCGTCCCGATCACGACGGTCGCGCGGACGATCGCGGACCTCGCCGGCAGCGTCGGCTGGGCCGATCTTCGTCGCACGATGGAGCGGGCCGACGCACGCGAGCTGCTCGACGTGGACGCGCTCCTTCGCTGCTCCGCGCACCGCGCCGGCGCGCCGCGCATCCGGGCGATCCTGGACGAGTGGGCGCCGGCGCCGACCAACCGCGGCATCGAGGAGCGGCTGCTGGAACTCGTGCGCCGAACCGATCTTCCCGAGCCGCTGGTCAATGCACCGCTGCACGGCTTCGAGGTCGATCTGCTCTGGGACGCACCCAGACTGGTCGTCGAAGCTGACAGCCGCGGGTTTCACAACACGTGGGCGGCGGCCGAGCGCGACCGCCATCGCGACGCGATTCTCGCCGCCCACGGCTTCCGCGTGCTGCGGTTCACCTGGTCGCAGGTCACGACGCGGCAGCACGAGGTCATCACGGCGATCCGCGCCGTCATCAGCGGATCACGGTGAATCGGGTGCAGTTAGGTGCGCTATGTCTGACGAACTGCACCCGATTTTGAGATGGGCCGGCTGGGTGCCGGGGCGTCAGAACGTCGGCGCGTACTTGCCGAAGACGTCCTGCAGCGCGCCGCAGACCTCGCCCATCGAGCAGCGGTCCTTCAGCGCCTGGCGGATGACGGGCACCAGGTTCTCCGTCCCACGCGCGGCGTCGCGCAGCTCCTCCAGCCGCTGCTCCACCAGCGCGCCGTCGCGCGCGGCCTTGAACGCCGCCAGGCGCGCCAGCTGCTCGCGCTCGGACTCGGGGTCGACGCGGAGCAGGTCCGGAACCTCGAGCTCGTCCTCGACGTACTCGTTGACGCCGACGACGACGTCCTGCCCGAGCCGGTAGCGCTCCTGGTAGCCCCATGCCGACTCGTCGATCTCGGCGGTGATGAACTCGATCGCGTTGACCGACCCGCCGAGCGCGTCGACCTTCGAGATCAGCTCCAGCGCGCGCGACTCGATCTCGTCGGTCAGCGACTCGACGAAGTACGAGCCGGCGAACGGGTCGACGGTGTCGGTCGCGCCCGACTCGGCGCCGATGATCTGCTGCGTGCGCAGCGCGATCTTCGCGGCGCGTTCGGTCGGCAGCGCCAGCGCCTCGTCGAACCCGTTGGTGTGCAGCGACTGCGTGCCGCCGCAGACCGCGGCGAAGCCCTGCAGCGCGACGCGGACGATGTTGTTCTC
>JBBRFO010000071.1:0-15420 GCA_038224135.1 Solirubrobacterales bacterium | reverse complement strand
GCGCTGGTCGCGGTCCTGCGCGACCTCGAACGCGAGCGCTCGCGGGCCAGCGCGTCGGCGCGATCGGTCGTCCAGGCACTCGCGGCGACGCTTCAGGCCCGCGATGGGTACACGAGCGATCACTCAGGCGCCGTCCGCGATCTGGCGGTGGCGGTCGGCCGGCGCCTGGGCCTCGATCGCGACGCGATGGACGATCTGTCGATCGTCGCGCTGCTGCACGACGTCGGCAAGATCGGCATCTCCGACGAGGTGCTGCACAAACCAGGGCCGCTGAACCCCGCCGACTGGGAGCAGATGCAGCGCCACCCGGTGATCGGGGAGCGGATCCTGTCCTCCGTTCCAGGACTGGAGCGCGTTGCGAACGCGGTCAGGCACGAGCACGAGAGCTGGGACGGCAGCGGCTACCCGGATGGGCTCGCCGGTTCCGACATCCCGCTCGCATCGCGCATCGTTCTGGCCTGCGACGCCTGGCACGCGCTCGTCAGCGACCGGCCGTACCGCCGCGCGCTGGCACCCGACGATGCGCTCGCCGAGCTGCGGCGCTGCGCCGGTCAGCAATTCGATCCGCAGGTGATCGAGGCGCTGTTCGCCGCGCTGGACGCCGACGACGAGCCGGGCGCCGGCGACGCGCCCGCGAGCGCTGACGATCCGGCGCTCGAGAGTGAGATCCTCGCGCTGATCACCGTCGCCACCGCGGTCGCCTCCGCGGCGTCGGTCGACGAGATCCTCGAGGTCGCCGCCAACCAGGCGCGCATCGCGACCGGGTCCAGTTCGTTGTCGGTCGATCGCTGGATGCGCGAGGCCAACGTCCTGCGCACCGTGATCAACACCGGTGATCTGGGTCCGGGCGAGGAGCGGTACCCGTCGAACGAGATCTACGCCGTCGCCGATGACCCCTGCGCGCTGACTGTTCTGATCGACCACCGACCGTACTCTTCGTCGCTCGACGATCCCGACCTGGACCCCGGCGAGCGCGAGATCCTCGCCGGCTTCGGCAAGCATTCGGTCTGCGCCGCACCGATCATCTTCGGCGGTGAGGCGTGGGGCCAGCTCTGGGCTGCCCGCACCGTCGACCGGCCGGCCTTCGGCGACCGCGACGCACGAGTGCTCCACGCGATCGCCGGACAGGTCGGCGCTGCGATCGGCCGTGCCGAACTGTTCGCGCACGTGTCCGAGCTCGCACGGTCCGATGGGCTGACCGGCCTGGCCAATCGCCGCACGTTCGACGAGGGGCTCGAGCTGGCGCTGCTCGAGGCGCGGCGGGTCGGACACGACGTCGCGCTCGTCCTGCTCGACGTCGACAACCTCAAGGAGATCAACGACACGGGCGGGCACGAGGCCGGCGACGACGCGCTGCGGGCCGTCGCCGAGATGCTCGGCCGCATCGGCCTGGACCACCGAGGTTCGCTCGTCTGCCGGATCGGGGGCGATGAATTTGGGCTGCTGCTGCCGCACTGCGACGACGCGGGAGCTCGCGCGGTGGCCGAGGCCGCGCTGGACGCGATGGCTGCACTGCCGACGCCCGTCGGGCTGTCCTGCGGCGTCACCTCGCTGCCGGCCGGAGGCGGCCGCCCGGCCGACCTGCTGCGCGCGGCAGATGCTGCACAGTACGCCGCCAAGCGCGCCGGCCGCGGCCGTGTGTTCGTCGCGGACGCCGGTGGCGAGGCCGCTCCGGCGCGTCCTCGCGGCGGGCGCCGTTCGGCCGACCGGGTCGATCTGGGGGGCCTCGTAGCAACGACGCTCGCCGTGCTCGACGGTCCGCGCGCCGGCCGCGACCAGGGCGAGCGGCTGGCCGACGTGACGCGCCGCTGCGGGGACGCCTGCGATGTGATCGGCTGGACCGTCTCGCACGCACCGCGGTCCGGTCGGCCCGAGACGGTTGCCGTCGGCGGCAGGCCCGGCGCGCTGGCGGGGCTTCTGCGTCCGACCTCCTGGCTCGAGCGCCGGGACCTGGCGGCGCTGCGCCTGGCGGCGGACCCCGGCCGGGCGTGGCTGCTGAGCGTCGACGGCGACGGCGTCTCTGCTGGGCTGCGTGGACGCCTGGTCGCCGACGGTGCGCTGATGCTTCTCGCGCTCGCAGTCGAGAGCCCCGGGGGCCTGTGGCTCGTCGAACTCGCCGGCGACGAGCGCACGCACGACTTGCGCAGCGTCGAGCCTGCACTCCGCCTGCTGGCGCCCGAGGCGCTGCGCGGCATCAGCGCCGGCGGCGTCCGCGCAGCCCGTGGGACCGGCTCGCAGCAATGGCGCGAGCAGCCGTCCTAGTCGGCGTCGACCTCGCGCAGCCGGCCCGTCTCGACCTCGTAGACGAAGCCGCGGACCTTGTCGCGGTGCAGCAGGAACGGGCTCGACTTGATCCGCTCGATCGACTGGCGCACGTCGAGCTCGATGTCCGAGAAGGCCTCAACGTCCCACGGCACGGGCACGCCCGTGCGCTCCTCCAGCATCGTGCGGAACTCCTCGTCGGAGAAGGCCTGCATCCCGCAGTCGGTGTGGTGGATGAGGATGATCTCCTCGGTCTGCATCACGTGCTGGGAGATCGCCAGCGAGCGGATCTCGCCGTCGGTGATCACGCCGCCGGCGTTGCGGATCATGTGCGCGTCGCCTTCGCGCAGGTTCAGCATCGCGAACGCATTGATCCGCGAGTCCATGCACGTGACGATCGCCAGCTTCATCGCCGGCGGGCGCGGAAGCCGGCCGCGCTCGAAGACGTTCGCGTAGCCGGCCGCGTTGCGCAGCAGGTCGTCGGTGACGCTCATGACGTCAACCCTGCGATCAGGACTTTGCGAAGTAGTCCGCGTTGATCTGCGCGAACTTGTTCCACTCCTCGGGCAGCTGGTCCTCGGCGAAGCACGCGTCGACCGGGCAGGCCTCGACGCAGGCGTCGCAGTCGATGCACTCCTCCGGGTCGATGTAGAGCATCTCGACCTTGTCGTAGTCGGGCTCGTCGGGCGTCGGGTGAATGCAGTCGACGGGGCAGACCTCGACGCAGGAGTTGTCCTTGGTGCCGATGCACGGCTCGGCGATGACATAGGCCATGTGGTGCGATTCCTCGGTTGCGACGTCGTTGGCTGAGGGGCGTGAAGACTACAAGTTGCGTCCCGCGACCCGCTCGTCACCCCGATACGCTGCGGCGAGCGATGATCCTGCTCACCGGCGCCACCGGACTCGTCGGCTCGGCGCTGCTGCCGCGGCTGACCGCGCGCGGTCTCCCGGTCCGCTGCCTGGTTCGCGACCCGCGCCGCCTGGGCCCCGAGCGCGTGCGCGTGCAGATCGCGCTCGGTGATCTGACCGACCCGCCGTCGTTCCGCAATGCGCTGCGCGGCGTCACGACGGTCGTGCATCTGGCTGCGGCGGTCCGCGACCAGGCCGACGGCTCGATCGAGGAGCTCAACGCGATCGCCACCTGGCGGATGGCCGAAGCCGCCGAGCGCGCGCGCGTCGACCGCTTCATCTTCTTCTCGGCGCTCGGCGCGACGGCGCACGACCGCACGCGGTTCCTGCGTGCCAAGGCGCTGGCGGAGGACGCCGTCGCCGGCGCCGAGGCGCTGCGCACGACGATCATCGCTCCCTCGCTGATCTACGGCCCGCAGTCGCCCTGGCTGCGCGTGCTGGAGCGGGCCACGATGCTGCCGGTCGTGCCGCTGAGTGGCCGCGGTCGCTCCGTCTTCCAGCCGATCTGGGCGGAGGACGTCGCCGACTGCGTGATCGCGGCGCTCGACAACGACCAGACCGAGCAGTCCGAACGGATCGAGCTGGCCGGGCCGGACACGCTCAGCGTCGAGGAGATGCTGCACCTGGGCCTGCGGTCGTTTGGGCGTGACCGCCCCGTCGCGCCGGTTCCCGCGCAACTGGTTCGCCAGCTGTTGCGTGCCGGCGAAGCGCTGCTGGGCGAGCGCGCCCCGCTGACCTGGGACGAGGTCGAACTGCTCGAGGTCTCGCGGACCGCCGACCGCGGCGCCCGTGACGCCGCGGCGCTGGGCGTGACCCCGCGGCGGATGGCCGACGTGCTCGGCGTCGGTCAGGCGCCTGACTGAACTACGCGACCGGGGCCCGGCGGGCCGCCCAGGGCTGGGCCCGCTCGAGCTGCACCGCGAGCGCCAGCAGCGCGCCCTCGCCCTCGGGCTGGCCGATCAACTGGACCGGCACCGGCAGGCCCAGATCCTCGCGGTGATACAGCGGGATGCTGATCGCCGGTGAGCCGGTGAGGTTGGACACCGGCGTGTACGGCGTGAACAGCCCGGCCCGGTGGAAGCCCGTCGTCATCGGATCGTCGCTGCAGGTGTCGACGGTGCCGAGCGGCAGCTGCGGCTCGGCGAACACCGGGCAGAGGATCGCGTCGTACTGCGCCGTCCACTGGACGATCGTCTTGGCGACGCCCTGGAGCTGGATCTCGGCTGTCGCGTAGGTCAGCGCGTCGACCTCGCGCGCGGCCTTCCACAGCGCCATCGTCAATGGCTCGATGTCCTCGTCGGTCGGTTCGTGGCCGGCGATCATCGCGCCGAACCCCGTCTGCAGCGAGATCATCGGCGCCCACAGCTCGCCGAACATGTCCTCCAGGCCCGGGATCGCCCACGGCGGGTCGGCCTCGACGACCTCGTGCCCGAGTCCCCGCAGCAGCTCCGCGGCGTCGGCGACGGCTTGCGCGTAGACCGGGTCGCAGGTGGCGCCTTCGACCGGTGACAGCGTCGTCAGCGCGATCCGCAGCCCGCGCGGCTCAGCGGCTGCCTGGTCGGCGAACGGCGTCGCGGGCGGCGTCGCCCAGGCGACGTCACCGGTGTCGCTTCCTGCCATCACGTCGAGTGCGATCGCGCTGTCGCGCACGTCGCGGGACAGCACGCCGTCGATGCCCAGGAACGAGTAGCCGCCGAACGGCGCCATCGTCACGCGCCCGCGCTGCGCCTTCAGCCCGACGAGTCCGCAGCAGGCTGCGGGAATCCGCGTCGAGCCGCCACCGTCGTTGGCATGAGCGATCGGCACCATGCCCGAGGCGACCGCCGCGGCCGAGCCTCCGGACGAGCCGCCGGTCGTGCGCGTGGGGTTCCACGGGTTGCGCGTCGCGCCGAAGCGCCGTGGCTCGGTGGTGTTGACGATCCCCATCTCGGGGAGGTTCGTCGTGCCGACGACGATCGCGCCGGCGTCCTTCAGCCGGGTGACGAAGACGGCGTCCCACGGGGTGACGAAGTCGCCCATCAGCGATGAGGCGAACGTCATCCGCTTGCCTTCCAGCGGGCGGTTGTTCTTGATCGCGATCGGCACGCCGGCCAGCGGGCGGTCGTCGCCGGCGGCGACGCCATCCGCGGCGGCGAGCGCGTCGTCGTGAAACACGTCGATGAAGGCGTTGTACGTCGGGTTCAGCTCGTCGATCCGCCGCAGCGAGCACTCGATGAGTTCGCGGGCGCTGACCTGCCCGTCGCGCACGAGCCCGGCGAGCTCGGACGCGGGACGGAACATCAGGTCGGCGGCGGTGGCGCTGTCGGTCACGAGGGACTCCACGGTCGGGGGGCGAGCGGTGGCGGAGCCTACGCAGCGGGCGGCGCGCCCACAAGCGCGCGAGGTTACGCCGAGTGGCGCCGGGCGTCCGAGGCCTCGGCGGCGCAGCGCGCATGCAGCCGGGCGATCTCGCCGGCCGGTGCCGGCTCGCCCAGCAGGAAGCCCTGAATCGTGTCGCAGCCCATCAGCGACAGCTGTGCGCGGACCTCGGCGGTCTCGACGCCCTCGGCGACGACGCGCAGGCCGAGGCGATGGCCGAGCGCGATCGTCGAGGCGATGATCGCCTGGTCGCGTACGTCGCCGCCCATACCGGTGACGAAGCCGCGGTCGAGCTTCAGCATGCTGAGGGGCAGGCTGCGCAGGACCTCCAGCGAGGACAAGCCGGTCCCGAAGTCGTCGATCGCGATCGGCGTACCGAGCGCGGCAAGTCGCTCGATGACATCGACGGTCGTTCGCGGATCGGCGGCGACCATCGTCTCGGTGATCTCGAGGATGAGGGCCTGCGGCGGGATGTCCCACGACCGGCAGATCTCGGCCACGCGGTCGGGTAGTGACCCGCGGATCAGCGAGCGGGCCGACAGGTTCACCGCGGCCGTGATCTCGACACCGGACGCCAGCCAGCGCGCCAGCTCGCGGGCCGTCACCTGGAGCACGCGGTCGGTCAGCGGCACGATCAGGCCGGTCTGCTCGGCCACGGGAATGAACTCGTCGGGGGCGATCCAGTCACCGTCGTGCTGCCAGCGCGCGAGCGCCTCGACGCCGGACACGGTGCCGGTGCGGGCGTCGAACTGGGGTTGGAAGTGGACCTCGATCGCGTCGTCGTCGATCGCGCGGCGCAGCGCCGCGGCCATCGTCAGCCGGGCGACGCTGCTGTCGTCACGATCGATCGCGTAGGCGCGGACGCCGTCCTCACTGGTCTTGGCCTGGTACATCGCGACGTCGGCGCGCTGCATCAGCGTCTCGACGTCGTCGCCGTCGTCCGGGCTTGATGCGATGCCGATGCTGGCCCCGACGAGCAGCGGGATCCCGCGGACCTCCATCGGGCGCGAGACCGCGACGCGCAGCTTCTCGGCGACGAGGCCGGGGTCGCCGGACCCGGCGTCGAGCAGCACCGCGAACTCGTCTCCGCCGAGCCGCGCGACGGTGTCGACCTCGCGCAGGGTCGACCGCATGCGGGCGGCGACGTTGCGCAGCACCTCGTCGCCGACGTGATGACCGAGGGCGTCGTTGATCTCCTTGAAACGATCGAGGTCGATGAGCATCAGCGAGACGCCCCTGCCGTGGCGCTCGCCGGCCGTGATGGCCAGGCTCGCGCGGTCGCGGAAGAGCACGCGATTGGGCAGATCGGTCAGCGTGTCGTGCAGCGCCAGGCGCTCATTGAGCACTGCGTGCTTGCCGGCGCGGTTGATCGCGAGCAGCGGCAGGACGACGAGCGGCAGCAGCGCCGGGCTGTAGTCGAGGGCCAGCACCGCGAGCGGCGCGAGGCCCAGCAGGATCGCTTCGGTCCCGGCGTGGAAGGTGAGGTCGGAGTTGATGACGCTGCGCAGCGGGATGCCCGAGTGCAGTGCGACGGCCGTCGTGACGGCAGCCGCGTTGAAGACGAAGAACACGAGCCCCGCGAGCCCGAGGACCGCGATGTCACTGACGCCGAAGTGCGCCGGCAAGCTCGTATGACCGGCGGCGGCGAGGACCAGCGAGGCGAGCCACAGGGCGACCGTGTACTGCGCGGCGTTGAACGCCGTCCGCACTGCCGGCTTGCCGTCACGAACATCGGCGACGAGGCAGGCGATCGCCTGTGCGAGGACCGCGATCGAGACGCCGGCCGTCAGCAGCAGGGCGAACGCGAACGTGGTCGATGGCGCGACCTCGCCCTTGTCCGGCCCGAGCTTGACCGGAAAGACCTCGCCGAACACGACGCCGATCGCCAACGCCATGATCGCCGGCGGCGCGTACTCCGTCACGTAGCCGCCCTGGTGGGCAAGCAGCACGACGAGCAGGCAGGCGCCGGCCGCGATCATCGCGGCGACGTAGGCCCTGGCCAGGTGGTCGTGGAGGCGGCTGCTCATCGGCATGAACCCACGCGCGCGCGGGACATCACGTCGTCATCGGCGCTCGCTCAGGCGCGCGTGAGCCGCGCCGTGGACAGCCCACGGTCGCGGCTCGCGCACACGGCGACCGGCGCCACGGCCGGGCGCGGCCGCGGCGAGCGCCGCCGCGGTGATCGGACTGCTCGCAGCCCGACGAATGGCCGTCATGACGCGCGTCCTACTACCACTTCATCCCGGCGCCGAGGGCTTCGACGACGATCGCGATCACCGACGCGGCGGTGACCATCCGAAACAGACGTGCCTTCATGGAATCTGATCCCCCAGTTGTGTTCCGGGCCGACGATCGACCCGGTCCGTCGATGATCGGCGTTTGCCGGCCGCGGCTCAAGCCCACTGGACGACCGTTCGACGCGGGCAGATCGCCACTCGGCGCAGCCGCACCACCGGCCGGCGGCGATTGCGGTTCGCCACGACGACGTCGCGCTCATGCGGGCGGCGCCGGCTGCCGATCACGATCCCATGCTGATCGGCTTCGCGCTGCTGCTCGCGCTCGCCAGCGTTCCGCTCCGTGGCGGGCGCCTGGCGGCGCTGGCCGACGTCGAGTTCCGGGCCGCGTGGCTCGCGGTCGTCGCGATCCTGCTGCAGATCCTGGTGATCAGCGTCCTGCCGGGCGGCTCCGCCGGCCTGCACCGCGCCGTGCACCTGGCGAGCTACGCGCTGATCGCTGCGTTCCTCGTCGCCAATCGGCGGTTTCCCTACCTCTGGCTGATCGGCCTCGGCGGCGCCTGCAACGTTCTGGCGATCGTCGCCAACGGCGGTGTCATGCCGGCCAGCGCAGCGGCACTGCAGCGCGCGGGCATCCACCAGGCACCGGCGGAGTTCGCGAATTCGACACCCGTCGCGGGAGCGCATCTCTCGTTCCTCGGCGACATCTTCGCCGTCCCCGGATTCCTGCCGATCAGCAACGTCTTCTCGGTCGGCGACGTGATCCTCGTGCTCGGCGCCCTGCTCGCGATCCATCGCGTCTGCGGCTCGCGGCCGTTCCGCGGGACGGCGCCGGCGCCGGGCCCGCGCCGCAGCGCTGCCTGACGCGCTGCGGTCACGAGGCCGGGCTGGGCGGGTCAATAGGCTGTGGCGACGCGTTGGAACCGAACCGGGAGTCTCCGTTGAGTGACGTTCAGTCAGGCCTGGAAGGCGTCGTAGCCTTCGCCACCGAGATCGCCGAGCCCGACAAGGAGGGCGGCGCGCTGCGCTACCGCGGCGTCGACATCGAGGACCTCGTCGGCGCCGTTCATTACGAGCACGTCTGGGGTCTGCTCGTCGACGGCAGCTTCGATCCGGGGCTGTCTCCCGCCGAGCCACACCCGCTGATGGTGCGCACCGGCGATCCGCGCGTCGACGTGCAGTCGGCACTCGTGCGCCTCGCGCCCGAGTGGGGCATGGGTCAGCTCCTCGACATCAGCGACGAGCAGGCACGGTCCGACCTCGCGCGCTCATCCGTGATGGCGCTGTCGTTCGTCGCGCAGTCCGCGCGCGGCATCGGCCAGCCATGGGTCCCGCAGTCGACGATCGACGATGGCGCGACGATCGCTGAGCGCTTCCTGCTGCGCTGGCGCGGCGAGTGCAACCCGGCCCATGCCAAGGCGATCGACGCCTACTGGATCTCCGCCGCCGAGCACGGCATGAACGCCTCGACGTTCACCGCCCGCGTCGTCGCGTCGACCGGAGCCGACTGCGCCGCGGCGCTGTCGAGCGCCGTCGGTGCACTGTCCGGCCCGCTGCATGGCGGCGCGCCGTCGCGCGTGCTGACGATGCTCGACGAAGTCGAGGCGCTGGGCGACGCCGAGCGCTGGGTCAAGGACGCGCTCGACCGGGGCGACCGGCTGATGGGGTTCGGTCACCGCGTCTATCGCGCGGAGGACCCGCGCGCCCGCGTCCTGCGACGGACCGCCAAGGAGATCGGCGCCGGGCGCTACGAGGTCGCCGAGGCGCTGGAGCAGGCCGCGCTGGCCGAACTTCACGCGCGCAAGCCCGACCGCGTCCTGGCGACGAACGTCGAGTTCTGGTCGGCCGTCGTCCTCGACACGGCTGCGGTCCCGCCGGACCTGTTCACCAGCATGTTCACGTGCGCTCGCGTCGCCGGGTGGTCGGCCCACATCCTCGAGCAGAAGCGCGAGGCACGGTTGATCCGGCCGACGGCGAAGTACGTCGGTGAGGCACCGCGCCCGCTGGCGTCGGTCAGCGGCACGCCGACGATGGCGTAGCCGCCGGCATCGATGACGTTCCGAGACAACGGGATCCGCGTCAACGGACTGCGGCGGGAGTTCGAGGGCGGGATCGTCGCCGTCGATGGCGTCGACCTCGAGGTCGCGCCGGGGGAGATCTACGGCTTCCTGGGACCCAACGGCGCCGGCAAGTCGACCACCGTCCTGATGCTGACGACGCTGCTCCCGCCGACGGCGGGGTCCGCCACCGTCGCCGGTCTCGACGTCGCGACCCAGGGCCCCGACGTGCGCCGCGCGATCGGCGCCGCGTTGCAGGAGGCGGCGCTCGACGACTTCCTCACGGGCTGGGAGCACATCGAGCTGCAGGGCGGGCTGCACGGGCTGAGCGCCGCCGACCGACGCCGGCGCGGCGAGGAGCTGCTGGCACGCGTCGGGCTGACCGACGCAGCGGACCGCAAGGTCGGCGGCTACTCCGGTGGTATGAAGCGCCGCCTTGATCTGGCCCTGGCACTGATCCACGAGCCCGCCGTCCTGTTCCTCGACGAGCCGACCACCGGCCTGGACCCGCAGTCGCGCAGCGCGCTGTGGGAGGAGGTCGAGCGGCTCGCGCGCGAGCAGGGCGTGACCGTCTTCCTGACGACGCAGTACCTCGAGGAGGCTGACGTCCTCGCTGATCGCGTCGGCATCATCGACCGCGGCGTGATCGTCGCCGAGGGCTCGCCGGCGAGCCTCAAGGCCGAGATCGGCCGAGTCTCGCTGGAGGCCGTTCCCGCCAACCCGAACGAGCGCGAGCGCCTGCGCGGCGTGCTCGCGCGGTTCGGAACGCCCGCCGCCGCGGGCCCCAAGGGCGAGGCCGTCCGACTCGCCGGCGGTGCCGAGCAGATGGCCGACATCGTTCGCGCGCTGGACGCTGACGGGATCGTCGTCGCCGAGCTGCTGCTGCACCAGCCCTCACTCGACGACGTGTTCCTCGAGAAGACGGGCCGCTCGCTCGAAGGAGCCGACGAGCAGGCCGCGGCCGCCGATCCGGAGGGCGGGCGGTGAGCAGCGCGGCACCCGCCGCGCCACTGTCCGGACTCGGCCACCGGGTCGCCATCAGCCGGCAGGTGCGCCTGATGGCGCGGCGATCGGTCAGCCGGACGTTGCGGCAGCCGGCGCTGTTCCTGCCGGTGATCAGCTTCCCGCTGATCCTGATGGCCGTCAACTCGGCCGGCCTGTCTTCGGCGACGAAGCTGCCGGGCTTCCCGACCGACAACTACGTCAACTTCGCCGTCGTCGTCTGCTTCATGCAGGGGGCGCTGTTCGCGGCGATCACCGCCGGGACCGAGCTCGCGGGTGACATCGACGGCGGCTTCATCGACCGGCTGTCGCTGACCCCGGCGCGCGGCATCTCGATCCTGCTCGGATCGATGGCCGGCGCGATCGTCCTGGCGCTCGGCGGCACGGTGCTCTACACGGTCGTCGGGGTGATCTTCGGCGTCACGTTCCAGAGCGGCGCGCTGGGGGCGATCGTGCTGATCCTGATGGCGATGTACATCGCCGTCGCCTTCATCGGCCTCGGCGCGATCATGGCGCTGTGGACCGGCTCGGCCGAGGCCGTCCAGGGACTGTTCCCGCTGCTGTTCGTCCTGCTGTTCCTGTCGACGATGAGCCTGCCGCGCGAGTTCATCCAGCAGGACTGGTTTCGCACGATCGCGACGTGGAATCCCCTGTCCTACCTGATCGACGGCATGCGTAGCCTGATCATCACCGGCTGGGACGCCGGCGCGCTGGCGGCCGGCTTCGGCACCGCGACGGCGATCCTCGTCCTGTCGTACTGGTGGGCCTCGCGCCTGCTCCGCACGCGGATGACGCGCACATGAGTGCGCGCGACCGCAAGGCGATCGGCGCGATCCTGCGTCGCAGCCTGATCCACACGTTCAAGAACCCGACGATCATCCTGCCGGCGACGCTGTTCCCGATGATCTTCCTCGTCGCATTCGCGGGCGGCCTGTCGACCGTCGGCAATGTCCCGGGGTTCGACTATCCGCCCGGCTACACGACCTTTCAGTTCGTCTTCGTCATCATCCAGACAGCGGCCTTCTCGGGCCTCTTCACCGGCTATGCGATCGCCGTCGACTTTGCCAGCGGCTTCCAGCGGCGGCTGATGCTGGCGGTTCCGAGCCGGACCAACATCCTCGTCGCCTACGGCATCGCGGGAACGATCCGATTCATCATCACCGGCGCGCTGATCACCATCGCCGCGTTGATCGCCGGGATGAACATCGACGGCAGCGTGTTCCAGTTCGCCGGGCTCGTCGCGATCGGGGTGCTCGTCAACATCGCCTGCATGCTGTGGTCCAGCGGCCTGGCGTTTCGCTTCAAGTCGATCGTGATCGGGTCGTTCATGCAGACGCCCGTGTTCTCGCTGCTGTTCCTGGCGCCGGTGTATGTGCCGCTGGCGCTGCTGACCGGATGGATCAAGACGGTGGCGTCCGTCAACCCGGTGACCGCGTTCTTCAATGCGGGGCGGGGGTTCCTGGCGGGGGCGCCGCAGGACACGGTGTTGGCGTTTGCTTGTGCTTTCGGGTTGGTTGGGGTGATGTCCGTGTGGGCGGTGTCGGGGTTGCGGCGAGCTGAGCACGGCTTGTAGGTGTGCTTCGCGGATCTCGTGGCCGCCATCCATCCACGATCTCTCGCCCGGGTGGCTGGTGCCCGCTTCGGTGTTTCGTGCTGCCGGGCCGGCTGTGTGGGGCGCAGGCGCTCGTGGTTCGGGGGGCGGGCGTGTCTGTGGCTTTGGGTCTGGCAGGATCGGGCCATGGCTGATCCGGTGGCTCCTGGGCGGTATCTGCACTTCAAGGGCGGCGCGTACGAGGTGCTGTTCGAGGCGCTGCACAGCGAGACGCAGGAGCCGATGGTGGTCTACCGCGCGCTGTACGGCGAGCGGGGGCTCTGGGTGCGGCCGCGGGCGATGTTCGTGGAGCCGGTCGAGGTCGATGGGCGGTCGGTCCCGCGGTTCGCGACCGTCGAGTAGCGCGGGCTCGCCCTCGTCCAGACACGCCAGCTGCGCATATGGATCGTATGGATACTCCGCGTATGCGAACGACGCTGGATCTGGACGACGAGCTCATGGCGCGGCTCCTCGGTCGGTTCCCCGACATGTCGAAGACCAAGGCCGTCGAGCTCGCGATCGAGGGATATCTGCAGCGCGAGGCGGGCCAGGCGATCCTGAAGCTGGCCGGCACGTTCCCGGACATCGTCGACGTCTCGGCCGACAACAAGCACTTGGAGATCGAGCGGCTCGAGCGGCTCGAGCGGCTGTGGAACGCGTGATCGGCGGGCCGGTCGTCGCGGACACCTCGGTCTGGGTCGAGCATCTTCGCCGCCGCGGTGATGCGGGCCCCGAGTTCCGGTCGGCGCTCGCCGACGGTCGTCTGCTGCTGTGCGGCCCCGTGATCGCTGAGCTGCTCGAGGGGCTCGACGAGGAGCGGCGCATCGGCTGGAGCGCGACCTCTTGGCGTTGCCGTGGATCGGCCTCGCCCGGCGCGACTGGAGCGTCGTCGGCCACTTGGCCGGCGTGCTTCGAGCACGCGGCGCGCGTGTCGGCCTCAGCGATATCGCGATTGCCGTCGCCGCGCGGCGGGCCTCGGCGACGGTCCTGACCGCCGATCGTGCTTTCACGCGGATCGCCGATGTCTTCGGCGACCTCCAGGTCGCGCTCGTCGGCTGAACGTGCCTCAGAGGTCCTGTCGGTACTCCACCATCGCCATGCCGAGCTCCGCGACGAACTCGGCCTCGCCTTCTCGTGACCAGCCTTCGCGCTCGTAGAAGCGGCGTGCTCGTGCATGACGCTCGGGGGTGAAGAGCCGCATGCGCGTCATGCCCCTCGCCCGGCCCTCGGCGAGCAGCCGCGCGTTGAGCGCGGTGGCGACGCCGGCGCCGTGCTGCGCCGGGCGGACGAACAGGTGGCGCACGTGTCCCACGGTCACGTCCGGGTCACGCAGGCGCGTCTGCGATGCCGGAGCCACGAGGCTGTGACCGCAGTCGCTGCCATCGACGCCCGCGATCTCGCACCACGCGCCTGGTAGGTCGAACTGGTCGAGCAGCCACTGGCGCTGGCCGGGCGGTTCCCACCCCGCGGGGACGAACTTCGCGTAGGTCGCGTACCCGGCGAGCGTTGTCCGGACCAGCGCGTCGATGTCGCCGGGGCCGCCGGGTCGGTAGCTGATCGCCGCCACGGATCGACGGTACAACGACCGAGGGCCCGGCGAACAGCCGGGCCCTCGGGGACAGCCGATGCGCGCAAGGGCGCGCGACCGGGTCCTTACATCATGCCGCCCATGCCGCCCATGTCGGGCATACCGCCACCGCCGCCCTCGTTCTTGTCGGGCATCTCGGCGATGATCGCCTCGGTCGTCAGGATGTTCTTGGCGATCGACGCGGCGTTCTGCAGCGCGGAGCGCGTGACCATCGCCGGGTCGATGACGCCGGCCTCGACGAGGTCGACGAGCTCGCCGGTGGCGGCGTTGAGGCCGACACCCTTCTTGGCCTTGGCGACGTCAGCGACGACAACGGAGCCCTCGTGGCCCGCGTTCTCGGCGATCTGACGGAGGGGCTCCTCGACGGCGCGCAGGACGATACGGGCGCCGGTGCGCTCGTCGTCATCCTCGATGGCGTCGACGTTGATGCCCTTGGACGCCTGGATCAGCGTCACACCGCCGCCCGGGACGATGCCCTCCTCGAGGGCAGCGCGGGTGGCCTGCAGCGCGTCCTCGACGCGGTGCTTCTTCTCCTTCATCTCCGTCTCGGTGGCTGCGCCGACCTTGACGACGGCGACACCGCCGGACAGCTTGGCGAGGCGCTCCTGGAGCTTCTCGCGGTCGAAGTCGGAATCGGTGTTCTCGACCTCGGACTTGATCTGGCCGATGCGGCCCTTGATCGCGGCCGTGTCACCGGATCCGTCGACGATCGTCGTCGTGTCCTTCGTGACGACGACGCGCCGCGCGTGGCCGAGCTGGCTGAGCTGGGTGTTCTCCAGCTTCAGGCCCATCTCCTCGGTGATGACCTCGGCGCCCGTCAGGATCGCGATGTCCTCGAGCATGCGCTTGCGGCGATCGCCGAAGCCCGGTGCCTTCACGGCGACGCCGGTGAAGGTGCCGCGCAGCTTGTTGACCACGAGCGTCGCGAGCGACTCGCCCTCGACGTCCTCGGCGATGATCAGGATCGACTTGCCGGACTGGATGACGGCCTCGAGGACCGGCAGCACGTCGCGGACGGAGCCGATCTTCTGGTTGGCGATCAGGATGTAGGGGTCGTCCAGGACGGCCTCCATGCGGTCCTGGTCGGTGACCATGTACGGCGAGATGTAGCCCTTGTCGAACTGCATGCCCTCGGTGAACTCGAGGTCCATGCCGAACGTCTGGCCCTCCTCGACGTTGACGACGCCGTCCTTGCCGACCTTCTCGATCGCATCGGCGATGACGTCGCCGATCTCCTCGTCGCCGGCTGAGATCGTCGCCACGCGGGCGATCTGGTCCTTGCCGGAGACCTCCTTGGACTGCGAGGCGATGTTCTTGACGACCTCGTCGACCTACTTCTCGAACCCGCTCGGCAGAGCCAGCGGGATGGCGCCTGCCGCGAGGTTCTTCTGGAGCTGGCGAAGGAACGACTGGTCGAGC
>JBBRFO010000070.1:0-15544 GCA_038224135.1 Solirubrobacterales bacterium | reverse complement strand
CCGGCGATGAGATTGCGCGTCCCGACCTCGCGGCTCTCCAGGATCGACGCCTTGACCTTGTCGTTCCAGCGCTGCGCCACCGGCTCACCGGCAAGGTGCACCACCGCGTCCGCAGCCGACAGGATCTCCGCCGGAGCCGGACCCGCGAGCGGATCCCAGCCGGCCACGGTCACCCCCGCGCCGAACGCGGCCTTCCCCGGCGACCGCGACAGCACCGTCACCGAGTCCCCACGCGACGTCAGAGCGGCCACCAACCGCCGCCCGATCAGCCCCGTCGCACCAGTCACGACCACGTTCATCGGCACACCTCAAGACAGATCATGTACTCAACCTACGCACCCACAGCATCTCGCGGACGACAGCCCTCCCAGCACCGCCATCGCGAAGGATCGTGGATGGGCGGCCTCACGCGCCGCGAGACGAGCGCCGCCACTACGCGGCGGCGGCGCGTCTACGGGCTCGCTTGTTCGCCCACTTCGAGTTGTCCTTCGCCGGCATCAAGAGCCAAATCGGCACACCGACGATCGACAGCAGCAGCCCGGTCCCCAGCCCGGCCTTCTCGCCATACCCCTTGCGCGACGACAGCGATGAGCAGACGATCGCCGATCCGAGCCACACGTACAGCAGCCAGAAGGCGTTGGCACCGATTGCGGCGAGCACCATGGTCATGTCCCCAGGTAGGCGTCCTGCACGCGCGGGTCGTTGCGCAGCTTCTCGGACGAGTCGGTCAGCGCGATCGTGCCGGTCTCCAGCACGTAGCCACGCGTGGAGACGTCGAGCGCGTAGTTGGCGTTCTGCTCGACCAGCAGGATCGTCGTCCCCTGGTCGTTGATCTCCCGGACGATCTCGTAGATCTTGTCGACGATCACCGGCGCCAGACCGAGCGAGGGCTCGTCGAGCAGCAGCAGCTTCGGACGAGCCATCAGTGCCCGGCCCATGGCGAGCATCTGCTGCTCGCCGCCGGACATCGTGCCGCCCTTCTGCTTCTCGCGCTCCTTGAGCCGCGGGAACAGGTCGAACACACGCGTGATGTCCTGCTCGATCTCGTCATCCTTGCGTGTGAAAGCGCCCATCTCGAGATTCTCGCGCACGGTCATCCGCGGGAAGATGCGACGTCCTTCGGGCGACTGCGCGATGCCGATCGCCGCAACCTCGTGCCCGGCCATCTCCTGGATCTCGCGGCCTTCGAACAGGATGGTCCCGACCTTCGGCGGGACGATCCCGGAGATCGAGCGCAGCGTCGTCGACTTGCCGGCGCCGTTGGATCCGATCAGCGTGACGATCTCGCCCTCGCGGACCTCGATCGTGATGCCCTTCAGCGCCTGGATCGCGCCGTAGAACGTCTGGATGTCGTTGACCTGCAGCAGTGGCGCGCCGTTGGCCGTCGTGTCCACGGAGCTCATGCCTGGCTCCCCAGGTACGCCTCGATGACGCGCGGATCGGCGCGGACCTCGGCCGGCGACCCGGCGGCGATCTTCTCGCCGTGGTCGAGCACGGTGATGTGGTCGGAGACGTTCATCACGACCTTCATGTCGTGCTCGATCAGCAGCACGGAGATGCCCAGATCGGAGCGCATGTTCTCCATCAGCTGGCGCAGCTCCTCGGACTCCTGCGGGTTCATGCCGGCAGTCGGCTCGTCGAGCAGCAGCAATTTGGGGTTGGAGCCCAGCGCGCGGGCGATCTCCAGGCGCCGCTGGTCGCCGTAGGGCAGGTTCATCGCCAGCTCGTCCCCGCGCCGCAGGCCGACGAACTCGAGCAGTTCGCGAGCACGGACATCGGCGTCACGCTCCTCGCGGCGCACGAACGGCGTGCGCAGCACCATGCCGGCGATCCGCGAGCGCATCTGGCCGTGCATGCCGACCTTGACGTTCTCGATCGCCGTCATCGTGCGGAACAGCTTGATGTTCTGGAACGTCCGCGCGACGCCCGCCTGCGTCACGATGTCCGGGCGCTTGGCGGTGATGTCCTTGCCGGCGAACGTGACGCTGCCCGCGGTCGGCGTGTAGAGCCCCGTCATGCAGTTGAAGAACGTGGTCTTGCCTGCCCCGTTGGGGCCGATGATCGTCACGATCGCGCGTTCGGGCACCGAGAACGACACGTCGTTGACGGCGATCAGGCCGCCGAACACCTTCGAGATGTTCGTCGCCTGCAGCAGGACCGGCGCACCGGCGGCGGGGCCTGCCCCGGATCCCTGGGTGGTCGCGACGTCGCTCATCCCACGTCCCGGCTCTCGTCGTGGCGGACCTCGTACATCTGCGGCTCGTCGACGAGCATCGCGGTGTCGTCGTCGGCGTGCAGTTCGAGTCGTCGTCGCCCAGATGGGATCAGGCCCTCGGGGCGCAGCACCATCATCACGAGCAGCAGGAAGCCGAAGATCCCGAAGTTGATCGACGTGACGTCGAAGTTCAGGCCGATCGCGTCCGGCACGTTGTTGAGCTTCGGCAGCAGGAAGCGGTTGACCATCGTCAGCGTGATCGCGCCGACGATCACCCCGGACACGTTGCCCAGGCCGCCGAGCACGACCATGCAGAGGATGAACACCGAGATGCCGAACTCGAACTGGTCGACGTTGACCGTGTTGACGTACGAGCCGTAGAACGCGCCTGCGAAGCCCCCGAGCGACGCACCGATGGCGTAGGCGGCGAGCTTGGTGCGAACGAGGTTGACGCCCATCGACGCCGCCGCGACCTCATCCTCGCGGACCGCGATCCAGGCGCGGCCCAGGCGTGAGTCACGCAGGCGGACGTTGAGGAAGATCGTCGCGAGGACCATGCCCAGCCCGACGTAGAAGACCGGTTTGAGCTCCAGCGGATATTTCAGCGGAACATCGGACCACGGCAGATTGATCTTGTCGATCGGGGTGATCCCCTGGCGGCCGTTGGAGAAGTCCGTCGAGCCGATCCCGAAGAAGCCGCTGGTGGCGTTCTCGAAGACGCGCGGGACGATCTCACCGAACGCGAGCGTGACGATCGCCAGGTAGTCGCCGCGCAGTCGCAGCGTCGGCGCGCCGAGGATGATGCCCCAGACGGCGGTGAACGCCGCCGCCGCGAGGATCACCAGGAAGAAGTTGATGTGAATGCCGGGGATCATGTTGCCGAGCGGCGACTTGCCCGGCGTCAGGAAATGGAAGCCCTTGCCGCCGTTGACGTCGGGGAACTGTTGTGAGCCGAGCCAGCCCATGACGAAGGCGCCGATCGCGAAGAACGCGACGTAACCGAGGTCGAGCAGGCCGGCGAAGCCGACGACGATGTTCAGCCCGAGCGCCATCATGATGTAGGCGAGCGTCACGATCGACGCGTCGAGCAGGTCGTCCGGCTGCGACAACAGCTGGTCGATGATGTACGGGTAGAGCAGCGCGAGGACGATGGCGATGCCGACCCAGACCTTCACCGGCAGCATCGTGGCGAAGCGGTGCCGGGACTGCGCGAAGCTTGCGCGGCGGGAGCTCATCCCTCGCGCACCTCCTCGCCGAACAGGCCCTGCGGCCGGAAGACCATGATCAGGATCAGGATCGCGAAGACGATCGCGGGGGTCCAGACCTGGCCGAAGTGGGTGTCGGAGATCGACTGGACGACGCCGATCATCAGGCCGCCGATGACGGCGCCCTTGAGGTTGCCGATGCCGCCCATGACCGCGGCGGTGAAGGCGATCAGTCCGGCGGTGAATCCCTGGTTGAACTGGATCGTCCCGTTGTAGATCGCGTAGATCATTCCCGCGGCACCAGCCAGGACGCCGCCGAGCAGGAACGTCAGCGCGACGGTGCGGTCGACGTCGATGCCCATCAGGCGCGCGGCGTCAGGGTCCTGCGCGGTGGCGCGCATCGCCTTGCCGTAGCGCGTCGAGCCGACGAACCACAACAGCCCGATGAGCAGCGGGACGGTCACCGCGACCGCGAACACGTCGGAGTGCAGGATGCCGACGTCGAGGACCGTGAACAAGGTCTTCTGCGAGCCGATCAGGTCGGGCGAGGCGTCCGGCGTCGGGCGCCACAGCAGGCCGACGTTCTGCAGGATGAAGCTCATGCCGATCGCAGTGATCAGCGGCGCCAGCTTCGGCGCGTTGCGCAGCGGGCGGTACGCGACCCGCTCGATCATCACGTTCAGCGAGCCGCAGGCGATCATCGCCGCGAGGGTCGCAAGGATGATCGACAGCACGATCAGCAGGGTGCTGGTCGCGTCGGTCACGCCAAGGGTCTGCCAGAGGCTGACGGACACGAACGACCCGATCATGAAGACCTCGCCGTGGGCGAAGTTGATCAGCTCGATGATGCCGTAGACGAGCGTGTATCCGAGCGCGATCAGCGCCCAGATGGTGCCGTTCGACAGACCGGTCTTGACGTCGTTCAGCGTGGTGGTGAAGTCGCTCGCCAGGTAATACGCGAGCGCGGCGCCGAACAGGAACCAGAGGATGTTCTCGCTGAGGAACGCCAGCGGCGACGGCCGCTTGGCGCCAACCTCTGAGGGGATCGTTGCCGCTTCCATGTGGGCTGAGTCACCAGTGGAGCCCGGGTGGGCCGGCACACGGCCGGCCCACCCTGAAGCTCCAGCGGGCGGTTGCTACTTGGCCGCCTTGATGACCTTGTCGAACACGAGCTTGCCGCCGCTGACGGTGTTGCCACCGTAGTCGGACAGCGTCGTGTCGCCGAACTGATCGATCGAGTACGTGCCGAGCACGGACTCCTTGTCCTTCGTGGCGAAGAACGCGTCGATCACGGCCTGGCGGTCGCCGGCCTTGTCGGCGGCGCGCTTGATCGAGTCGAGGACGACGCTCATCGCCTCGTACCCGTAGATCGCGTACGGCTCCGGATCGGCGCCGAACTTGGCCTTGTAGTCCGCGAAGAACTTCTGCCCGGAGGCCGGGTAGAGCTTCGGATCCAGCGTCGGGTTGGTGACGAACGTGACCTTCTGCTCGTCGGCGCTGAGCTTCGTCGTGAACGGCGACTCGGCGACGCCGTCAGGACCGAACAGCTTGGCGGTCGGGACGGCGGCGTGGACGTCGTTCCAGACCTGCACGGCCTTGTTCTGCGTGATGCCGCCGAAGAACATGCAGTCGGCGCCGGACGCCTTGATCTTCTGGGCCAGCGTGCGGAAGTTGGCGGCCTTCGTGTCGATGCCGTCGTTGCCCGCGACCGTGATCCCGATCTTCTTCAGAGCGGCCTGGGTCGTCGACCCGACGCCCTTCCCGTAGACCTCCTTGTCGTTCAGGATGTAGGTCTTCGTGCAGCCCTTGTCCTTCTGGTACGTGGCCTGTGCGGCGCCCTGGATGTCATCGATCGGGACGACGCGACCGTAGGTGCGCTTGCCGGTCGGGTAGTACTTGTCCGGCTCGCCCTTGTCGGCGCCCGGGCCGCTCTTCGTCAGGCCAAAGGCCGTGTTGGAGGGCGAGACCTGGAGGATGCCGGCCTGGTTGAGGATCGGGATCGAGATCGCCGAGGCGCCCGAGTTGAACTCACCGAGGTAGGCGATCGTGCCCGAGTCCTGCGCTGCCTTGCGGGCATTGTTGGACACGGCGCCCGCGTCCCACTTGCCGGCTGCGGCGGTCGCGTCGTCGAGCGACGTGTACTTGATCGTGAAGTTGCCGATCTTGCCGCCGGCCTGCTCGAGGGCGAGCTTCTCGCCGTTGACCACGGACTGCGACTGCGGGCGCGAATCGCCCTGCAGCGGCAGGCTGGAGTAGATGGTCAGGGTCTTGCCGGCACTGCTGGAGCTGCTGGAGCTGCTGCTCTTCTTGCTGCCGCAGGCGGCAACACCGAGCGACAGCGCAGCGGCCATGCAGGCTCCTACTGCCAAAGTTCGTGCACGCACGAGGTCCCTCCTCAGAGACGCGGGAAATGGAGTGACGACCAGATGCGGTCGCGTGGTCGCGATCCTATTCACACCGGAGGACCGGTGCACGCACGTGACGTTGCGGCGGCGTTAATCGTTGCTGCGATTGCCGGGCAGCGAGCCCGACAGCATGCGGACGCCGGCGCCCACCAGGATGATCACGAGTGCCAGCAGGAAGCCGTCGAGCGACTTGGCGCCGATCGCCCAGAGGGAGATCCAGAGCGAGAAGGCCAGCGCGGCGGTGATGATCAGTCCCATACGAGCCTGATGCTATCTCAGGGCATCCGCGAACGCGCTCACGAGCGAGCGCACCGCGCCGGCCGGATCGGCCGCCTCGCCGGCGGCACGGACGAGGCGGCTGCCGACGATCACGCCGTCCGCGCCGGCATCA
Source organism: Solirubrobacterales bacterium (assembly GCA_038224135.1). Classification (GTDB taxonomy): domain Bacteria; phylum Actinomycetota; class Thermoleophilia; order Solirubrobacterales; family Solirubrobacteraceae; genus F1-60-MAGs163. The sequence continues at coordinate 9,328 of JBBRFO010000070.1, read as the reverse complement.
GCCGCCGCCCGGGCGTGTTCGGGCGTCGCGATGCCGAAGCCCAGGGCAACCGGCACGCTCGTCGCTCCCGCGGCTCGGGCGATCACGGCCCCGACATCGCCCCCGGCCGCGCGCTCACCGGTCGTTCCGGTGACCGAGACGGTGTAGAGGAAGCCTCGCGCGCGCTCGCCGATCAGCCGCAGGCGCTCGTCCGGGGTCGTCGGCGCGACGAGCGGCACCAACGCCACGCCGGCCGCGTCGCACGCGGCCAGGATCGCCGGTGCCTCCTCGAACGGGAGGTCCGGCACGATCAGCCCGCTGGCACCCGCAGCGGCGATCGCGGCCGCAAAGCCCTCGGGCCCGCGGGCGAACACCTGGTTTGCGTAACACATGATGACGACCGCGACCCGTGGGGCCAGCGCTGCGCTGACCTCGAGCACGCGGTCGACCGTCGCCCCTGCGGCCAGCGCGCGAGTCCCGGCCTCATGGACCACGGGACCGTCGGCGAGCGGATCGGAGAACGGGATGCCGAGCTCAACGAGGTCGGCGCCGCCGTCGGCGTAGGCCTGCCCGATCGCCTTCGAGGTCGCGAGGTCCGGAAACCCGCCCATCAGGTACGGCATCAGTGCCGCGCGTTTGCCGTTCTTCGCGAAGGCCGCCGCGATCCGCTCGGCGCCGGCGCCGCCCGGCGCGCTCACCCGCGACCCAGCAGGCTCAGAACCTCGACGAGGTCCTTGTCGCCGCGGCCGGACAGGCACACGACATCCAGGGTCGAACTGCTCGGAGCGTCGAGCGTGTAGGCGATCGCGTGTGCGGATTCGAGCGCGGGAATGATCCCCTCCAGCCGGGCCGCGCGCTCGAAGGCCGCCAGCGCGTCGGTGTCGGTGACCGCGACGTAGCGCGCTCGCCCGGTGTCGCGCAGCCAGGCATGCTCAGGGCCGGCGCCGGGGTAGTCCAGACCGGCCGAGATCGAATGCGCCTCGGCGATCTGGCCCTCGGCGTCCTGCATGATCGCGCTGAGCGAGCCGTGCAGCACGCCCGCGGCGCCGCCGGCCGTCAGCGGTGCACCATGACGCCCGCTCTCCAGCCCCTCCCCCGCCGCCTCGACCCCGATCAGCTCGACGTCCGGGTCGGGGATGAAGCCCGTGAACATGCCGATCGAGTTCGATCCGCCGCCGACGCAGGCGAGCACACGCTCGGGCAGCCGGCCCTCGCGCTCGAGCAGCTGCGCGCGCGCCTCGTCGCCGATGCAGCGCTGCAGATCGCGCACGATCGACGGGTATGGCGCCGGGCCGACGGCTGAGCCGATGATGTAGTGCGTCGTCGCGACGTTGGTGACCCAGTCGCGGATCGCCTCGGACACCGCCTCCTTCAGCGTGCGCGCGCCGGCGGTCACCGGCGCGACCGTCGCGCCGAGCAGTTCCATCCGCTGGACGTTGGGCAGCTGACGGCGGATGTCCTCGGCGCCCATGTAGACGACGCACTCGAGGTCGAGCAGCGCGCAGGCGGTCGCGCTGGCGACGCCGTGCTGGCCGGCGCCGGTCTCGGCGATGATCCGCCGCTTGCCCATCCGCTTGGCCAGCAGCGCCTGGCCGAGCGCGTTGTTGATCTTGTGCGACCCGGTGTGCATCAGGTCCTCGCGCTTGAGGTAGATGCTGCGCCCGGCGTACTCGCTGAGCCGCTCGGCGAGGTACAGCGGCGTCGGGCGCCCGGCGTAGTCGCGCTTCAGCCGCGCGAGCTCGGCCAGGTATCCCTCGTCGCGCTGGGCCGCCAGCCAGGCGGCCTCGAGCTCGCCGAGCGCCGGCATCAAGGTCTCCGGGACGTACTGCCCGCCATAGGGGCCGAAGCGGTGCTCGAGGCCAGACGTCATGCCGACACCTCCGCTGGGGGCTCGCTGGCGCCCGGCTCCGGCTCGACGGCCAGGGCGGGCTCAGGCTCAGGCTCGGGCTCGGGAACCGTCGCGGCCACGGCCGCCGCGAACGCCTCGAGCTTCGCCGGGTCCTTCTTGCCAGGCTCCGATTCGGTGCCGCTGGCGACGTCGACGGCGAACGGCCGCGTCGCCTTGATCGCCTCACCGATGTTGTCGGCGGTCAGGCCACCGGCCAGGATCAGCGGGACGGTCGAGCGGCGTTCGGCGATCAGGCTCCAGTCCCACGTCTCCCCCGTGCCGCCGGGCGCGGAGACGCTGTGCGAGTCGAGCAGGTGGTAGTCGGTGCGGAAGGCCTCCAGCCCGCGCACGTCGACCGCGTACTCGACGCGCGCGGCCTTGATCACCTTGACGCCGCAGCGGCGCTGGACCTCGCGGCAGAACGCCGGCCCCTCGGATCCGTGCAACTGCACCATCGACAACCCGATCGCGTCGCAGACCGCGACGACCTCCTCCAGCGGCGCCTCGTGGAAGACACCGACGATCTCGGCCCGGCGGCGCAGCTCGGCGGCGATGCGCTCGGCCTCCGGCAGTTCGCAGCGGCGCGGTGACCCGGGCCAGAAGATCAAGCCCAGCGCCCAGGCGCCGGCTGCGAGCGCGAGGTGCGCGTCGTCGACGTTCGTCAGGCCACAGAACTTGATGCGGGGAGCCATCGGGGGCACCCCCGCATCGTGGCAGACGGCTACGGGATCTGGGTCGAGCTGCTGCTGGTCGACGTCTGCGGGCGCAGGCCGAGCTTGACCGTCACGGTCTTCGGCTTGCCGTTGCGCACCACGGTCACGCGGACGACATCGCCGGCGCGCTTGCTGGAGATGTAGGAGGTCAGGTCATCGGCCGACTGAATCGCCTTGCTGTCGAGCTTGACGATGATGTCGCCGCCGATCGTGACCGTCTGACCCTTGACCTGGGCCGGGATCGTCCCGCCCTTCAGGCCCGCCTTCGATGCCGGGCCGCCGGGCGTGACCGTCTGGATCAGCGCGCCGTGCTTGACGGACAGGTTCAGGCCGGTCAGCGATGCATCGACCGGGAACGCGGAGATGCCGAGGTAGCCGGTCGTGACGCTGCCCTTGCGCAGATCGGGGAGCAGCCGGATCGCCGTGTCGATCGGGATCGCGAAGCCGATGCCGACGTTGCCCGTGCTCGAGCTTCCGGTGCCGGTCTCGATCTGCGAGTTGATGCCGATGACCTCGCCCGCGGCGTCGATCAGCGGCCCGCCGGAGTTGCCGGGGTTGATCGCGGCGTCGGTCTGGATGACGTTGTCGATCGAGAAGTCGACGAGGCCCTTGATCTGGCGCTGCTTGGCGGAGACGACGCCGGTCGTCAGCGTGCGGTCCAGGCCGAACGGGTTGCCGATCGCGACGACGGGGTCGCCGACCTGCACGTCCTTGGCCGAGCCGAGCCGCAGCGGCTGCAGATTGCTCTTCGCCGGGTCGATCTTCAGCACGGCGAGGTCGGTCGTGCGGTCCCGGCCGAGGATCTTGGCCGGCACGGCCTGCTTGTCGCCGAACGCGACGGTGACCTTGGTGGCGCCGTCGACGACGTGGGCGTTGGTCAGGATTGTGCCCTGCTTGTCGAGCACGAAGCCCGAGCCGGTTGCGACACCGCGGTCGGTCTGCGGCAGGCCGAACGTGCTGGTGCTGGTCTGCGCGACGTTGGCGGTGATGAAGACGACGCCCGGCGAGTCCTGGCGGTAGATGTCGCGCGCGGTGAGTGCGGTGCCGTCACTCGTCGGCTTCGAGCTGCCGGTCAGCGGCGACTGCTGGATGACCGTGGTCGTCGAGCTGTCACCGCCCAGCCCGGCGATCGATGCGACGCCGACGGCGACGCCGCCGCCGAGCAGTGCAGCGAGGACGGCGAGGAGCGAGATGCGCGAGGCGGACATGAGCGGCGATGCTGGAGCGTCAAGCTGAAGCCGCGCTCAAGCCCGGCTCAGAACGGCCTCAGAGCTCGCGGCGTCAGTGCTGAGGTGAGGCCAGGTCGCCGCCGCTGAGCGTCCGCAGGGCGAGTTCCGGATCTGGTGCGCGCATCAGGCTCTCGCCCACGAGCACGGCGTCGACACCGACGCGCTCGACATCCAGCAGCTGCTCGTGCGAGGCGAAGCCCGACTCGCTGACGACCGTCTTGCCCGCGGGCACGTCGCTCAGCAGCTCGAACGTCCGTCCCACGTCGACGCTGAAGTCCGTCAGGTCGCGATTGTTGATGCCGATGACGTCGGGGTCGATCGTCTCCAGCGCCCGGGCGAGCTCGTCCGCGGTGTGGACCTCGACGACGACGTCGAGGTCGAGCTCGCCCGCGGTCGCGTGCAACTCGTGCAGATCGTCGTCGTCGAGCGCAGCGACGATCAGCAGGATCGCGTCGGCGCCGGCGACGGCGGACTCGATCAGCTGGTAGCGGTCGACGATGAAGTCCTTGCGCAGGATCGGCAGCGAGCTGGCCGCGCGGGCGGCGCGAAGGTCGTCGAGCGAGCCGCCGAAGTTGTGTTCCTCGGTCAGCACCGACAGCGCCGCGGCGCCCGCGCGTTCATAGGCACCGACGATCTCCTCGACCGTCGCTCCGGGCCGGATCTCGCCGGCGCTCGGTGAGCGGCGCTTGAACTCGGCGATCACGGAGACTCCGGGGCGCTCCAGCGCCTCGGAGAACGGCCGGTCGGCCGGCCGTGCCCCAAGCTGACTCTGAAGCTCGTCGAGCGGCAGCGCGCGACTGCGGCGGGCGACGTCCTCGCGGGTGCTCGAGACGATGCGATCGAGGACGTTCACGCGGCGGCGAGCTCCATGCTGAGGGAAACGTAGTGCTCCAGCACGAGCGCTGCAGCGCCGGAGTCGACGGCGGCCGCCGCGGCGTCGATTCCCCGGGCGATCGATTCCGCGCGCCCGGCGGTGTAGATCGCCGCTCCGGCGTTGAGCAGCGCCAGATCGCGGCGCGGGCCCGGCTCGCCGGCGAGGATCGCCCGGGTGGTCTGCGCGTTGACGTCAGGCAGGCCGCCCGTGACCGCGTCCGGAGCGACCAGCGCGAGCCCGACGTCGGCCGGATCGATCTGGCTGCGGGTGATCGCCCCGTCGCGGACCTCGGCGATGAACGTCGTCCCTGACGTGCTGAGCTCGTCGAGTCCGTCGCTGCTGGAGACGACCAGCGCACAGGTCGTGCCGAGCCGCGCCAGCGCACCGGCGACGAGGTCGATCACGGCCGGATCGGCGACGCCGATGATCTGCCGTGCGGCGCCGGCCGGGTTGGTCAGCGGTCCGAGCAGGTTGAAGATCGTGCGCACGGCGAGCTCGCGCCTGACCGGCACGACGAAGCGCGTCGCGGCGTGATGGGCGGGCGCGAACATGAAGCCGAAGCCGGTCTCGTCGACGCAGCGTGCGACCGCCTCGGGCGTCAGGTCGAGGCGCGCGCCCAGCGCCTCGAGCACGTCGGCCGAGCCGCTGAGTCCCGTCGCCGTGCGATTGCCGTGTTTGGCGACCGAGCAGCCGGCGCCGGCGGCGATCAGCGCCGCGGTCGTCGAGACGTTGAACGTCATCCGCCCGCCGCCGGTCCCGGACGTGTCGAGCAGGTCGCCGTGCTGTGGGCTGACGTGCGTCGCAAAGGCGCGCATCGTCTGCGCCAGGCCGGCCAGCTCGTCCTCCGTCTCGCCCTTCGTCCGCAGGCCGATCAGGATCCCCGCGATCTCGATCTCGCTGGCCTCGCCGGCCATCATCACGGCGAGCACCTCGGCGGCCTGATCCTGCGTCAGATCGCCGCCGGCGGCGATCGTGTCCAGCGCTGTGGTGAGCCGCTCGTCGGGCATCTAGGTCGCGACCGGCGCCCGGTCACCGGTCAGGAAGTTCTCGAGCAGGCGGATGCCGCCGTCGGTCAGCACCGACTCGGGGTGGAACTGCACGCCCTCGGCCGGCAGGTCGCGGTGCCGGATGCCCATGATGACCTCGTCGCCGCCGCCGGCGGAGACCTCGAAGCAGCCCGGCAGATCGTCCTGCGCGACGACGAGCGAGTGGTAGCGCCCGACGGTCAGCGGCGAAGGCAAGCCGCGGAAGATCGTCCGCCCGTCGTGCTCGATCGTCGTCGTCTTGCCGTGCACGGGCAGGTGGCGCACGACGCTGCCGCCGAACGCCTGTGCGAGGGCCTGATGGCCCAGGCAGACGCCCAGCGCCGGGATCCCGGCCTGTGGGAAGCGCCGCATCACCTCGACCGAGACGCCGGCCTCGTTCGGCGTGCACGGCCCCGGCGAGACGACGACGCGATCGGGCGCCAGCGCCAGCAGCTCATCGACCGTGTTGACGTCGTTGCGCACGACCTCGAGCGTCGCCCCCAGCTCGCCCAGGTACTGGACGAGGTTGTAGGTGAACGAGTCGTAGTTGTCGATCATCAGGACGTCGATGTGATCACCACCAGTCCGGCTGCTCGGCGGCGAGCTCGATCGCCTTCTTGACCGCGCGCGCCTTGTTGACGGACTCCTCGTATTCGTACGCCGGCTGCGCGTCGGCGACCGTCCCGCCGCCGGCCTGGATGTGCGCGCGGCCGTCCTTCAGGACCACGGTGCGGATGTGGATGCAGGTGTCCAGGTCGCCGCTGTGGCTGAGGTAGCCGATCGCGCCGCCGTAGCCCCCGCGCTTGACGGGCTCGAGCTCATCGATGATCTGCATCGCCCGGACCTTCGGCGCCCCCGACAGCGTCCCTGCGGGCAGCACGCTGCGCAGCGCATCCATCGCGCCGACGCCCGGCCGCAGCGTGCCCGAGACGTTGGAGACGATGTGCATCAGATGCGAGTAGAGCTCGATCGCCATGAACCGGTCGACATGGACGCTCCCGTACTCGCTGACGCGGCCCAGGTCGTTGCGGCCCAGGTCGACGAGCATCACGTGCTCGGCGCGCTCCTTCTCGTCGGCGAGCAGGCCCTCGGCGATCTCCGCGTCGGCTTGCGCGTCGGCGCCGCGCGGGCGGGTGCCGGCGATCGGCCGCGTCGAGATGTGGCGGCCGGTCACGGTCAGCAGCGGCTCGGGGCTGGCGCCGACGACCTGGAAGTCGCGGAAGTCCAGGAAGTACATGTACGGGCTCGGATTGACGACCCGCAGGCCGCGATAGACCGAGAACGGGTCGACCTCGATGTCCGCCGACCAGCGCTGCGAGGGGACGACCTGGAAGGCGTCGCCGGCGTGGACGTACTCGACGATCCGCGCGACCATCGCCTCGAACGCCTCGCGCGACATGTTCGGCTCGAACTCCGGCACGGCGCGCGGGCCGTGCAGCTCGTCCGGGCGCGGGACCGGGCCGGCGAGCAGGCCGCGGGCCTTGACGATCGTCGCGACCGCGTCGGCATAGGCGGCGTCGACGTCGGTGCCCTCGTCAGCGAAGACGTTGACGAGGATCGTGATCGTGTGCTTGAGGTGATCGAAGACGACGAGGATGTCGCTCAGCATCAGCGCCATGTCCGGCAGGCCGAGCTCGTCGGGATTCGGATCGCCGAGTGGCTCGACGGTGCGCACGAGGTCGTAGCCGAAGTACCCGACGAGCCCGCCGGAGAACGGCGGCAGGTCGGGCAGCGGCGCCTGTGTCCAGCGCTCGGCCTGCTCGGCGGCGATCGCGTACGGGTCGCCGCCGTCGCCGAGTGACCAGCGCAGGACGTTGCGCGGGCGCATCCCGATGAAGCTGTAGCGGCCGACCTTCTGCCCCTGCTCGGCCGATTCGAGCAGGAACGCCGGGTATTCCGGGTTGCGCCCGCGCAGCTTCAGGAAGGCGGAGACCGGCGTCTCGCAGTCGTCGATGAACGTGTGCCGCAGCGGCACGAGGTTGTACTCGCCCGCCAGCCGGCGAACCTCCTGGATGGAGGGCTCGATCGGGAGTGCGGCTGGATCGGCGGCGACGGCCATCGGCAGACCCGGCAGGGTACGCGAGCGGGCGGCTCGCGCGGCGCTATCGCCGGCGATCGAGCAGCACGCGCGCAGCGTCGGCAAGCGTGCGGTCGCGGCTGTGCAGCAGAACGGTCAGGTGGTAGAGGACGTCCGCCGCCTCGTTGTCGACACGCTCGTCGCTCTCCTCGCGCGCGGCGCGGGCGACCTCCTCGGCCTCCTCGCGCACCTTCTCGCCGATCAGCTGCGGGTCGTCGAGCAGCGTCACGGTGTACGAGCCCTGCGGCCGCTGCGCCGCGCGCGCGTCGAGCGTGCGCTCCAGGCCCGGCAGCGCCTCGTGCGGCGCCGGCGGCTCGAGGTCGCCGCTGAAGAAGCACGTCCGCTCGCCCGTGTGGCAGGCCGGGCCGGCGGGCTCGACCAGCGCGAGCACGGCATCGCCGTCGCAGTCCAGGCGCAGCGCGCGGACCTTCTGCACGTTGCCCGAGGTCGCGCCCTTGTGCCACAACTCGTCGCGCGAGCGGCTCCACAGGTGCAGCTCGCCCGTCGCACGCGTGCGGGCGATCGCCTCAGCGTTGGCGTAGGCCAGCGTCAGCACCTCGCCGCTGGACCAGTCCTGGATCACGACCGCCACCAGCCCGCGGTCGTCGTACGCGATCTCCATGCGGTGATTCAAGCAGCGGTCGGCGACTGTGCCGGCGCTGCGGTGCCGCCGGCGGCGGGCACGGCCGCGGGTGCGCGGCGCACGCGACGCCGCTGCGGCCACAGCACGAAGCAGGTCATCGGGACGGCGTAGAGCAGCCAGCCGGTCACCATCGCCACGCTCATCGATTCGCGCAGACCGAGGATGCCGGTCAACAGCGACGCGGTCCACGTGCCTGGGCGCACGAGCCACGACAGGTCCAGGAAGCCGTCGTCCAGGCCGCTGATCCAGCCGAGTTCCTGTGCGCTGTGGATGCCGCTGGCCAGCAGGCCGGCGGCGACGATCACGAGCACGACACCGGTCGCGCGGAAGAACCGCTGCAGGTTCAGATGAACGCCGCCGCGGTAGATCCCCCAGCCGATCGCGACCGCGACGAGCACGCCCAGAACGGCGCCGATGCCCGACGCGACGGTCGAGCTGCCCTGCTGGAAGACGGCGAGCAGGAAGACGGACGTCTCGAAGCCCTCGCGGAAGACGGCGATGAACGCCATCGCCACGAGTGCGCCGGCGGAACCCGCGGCGACGGCGCTGGCGGCGCTGCCCTCCAGCGACCCGCGCAGTTCGCGCGCGTGCTGTTTCATCCAGACGATCATGTACGTGACCATCGCGACCGCGACGAGCGCGATCACGGTCTCCAGCGTCGCCTGGCCGCGCTCGGGCAGTTCCCGGTCGACGATCCGCAGCACGACGCCGACCGCGAGGCAGACGACGACGGCCGCGGCGACGCCGATCCACATCCGCTTCAGCGCGTCCGGGCGGCCCTCGCGGACGAGGAACGCGGCGACGATGCCGACGATCAGCGAGGCCTCGAGGCCCTCACGCAGGGTGATGACGAAGGATGGGAGCACAGGGTTCCTAATTCCGACGACGCCGGAAGGTCTT
>JBBRFO010000069.1:0-15811 GCA_038224135.1 Solirubrobacterales bacterium | reverse complement strand
GCGCGCACGCCCGCGCCCGGATCGTCCGGCACCGTCTTGTGCGGCGCCGTCGCGACCGGCATCAGCAGCACGCGGTCGAGTTCCAGCTGCTCGAGCGCCGCGCGCGCCAGCATCAGGTGTCCCTCGTGCGGCGGGTTGAACGTCCCGCCGAGGATGCCGACCCGCACCTACGCCCGGACGTGACCGTCGCCGATGACGACGTACTTGACCGTGCACAGCTCGCGCAGGCCGATCGGCCCACGGGCGTGCAGCTTCTGCGTCGAGTTGCCGATCTCGGCGCCCATCCCGAACTCGCCACCATCGGTGAACCGCGTCGACGCGTTGACGTAGACGCAGGCCGCGTCGACCGTCCGCTGGAACAGCAGCGACGCGCCGAGGTCCTCGGTCACGATCGCTTCCGAGTGCCCGCTGCCGTACGCCGCGATGTGGGCGATCGCCTCGTCGGCCGAGTCGACGACCGAGACGGCCAGGATCAGCGCCAGGAACTCCGTGGCGAAGTCCTCGTCAGTCGCGTCGCGCAGCCCGGGTTGCAGCTCCGCGCCGGCGAGCGATCGCGTCCGCGCGTCGACCCGAAGCTGGACGCCGGCGTCGCGCAGCGCCGTCAGCGCTCGCGGCAGGAACGCGCCCGCGACATCGGCATGGACCAGCAGCGTCTCGGCCGCGTTGCAGACGCCGGGCCGGTGCAGCTTCGCGTTGACGGCGATCGCCACCGCCTTGTCGATGTCCGCGGCACGGTCGACATAGACGTGGCAGTTGCCCGACGCGGCATAGATCACCGGCACCGTTGCGACGCCCTTCAGCGCCGCCTTCAGCCCTTCGCCGCCGCGCGGGATGATCAGGTCGACGACGCCCTCTTGCGTCGCCAGCTCGGCGAGCTCCTCGCGGCCGCCGCCGGCGACCAGCGCCAGCGATCCGGCGGGCAGGCCGGCGCTCTCAGCCGCCTGCGCCGCGATCGCCGTCAGCACCGCGTTGGAATGAGCCGCCGACGAGGACCCTCGAAGCACACACGCGTTGCCCGACTTCAGGCACAACACCGCAGCGTCGATCGTGACGTTCGGCCGCGCCTCGTAGACGATCGCGACGACGCCGAGCGGCACGCGGACCTTCGTCAGTTCCAGCCCGTTCTCCAGCCGGCGACCCTCGAGGACCTCACCGACCGGATCGGGCAGCGACGCGACCTGGCGCGCGCCGGCGGCGATGGCGGCGATCCGCTCGTCGGTCAGCTTCAGCCGGTCGAGCAGCGCCTCGGACAGCCCGGCCTCGCCGCCGGCGTCCATATCGCGCGCGTTGGCTTCCAGGATCTCGGCGCTGCGAGCCTGCAGCGCATCGGCGATCGCCAGCAGCGCCGCGTCCTTCGTCCCGCTGTCGATGCGCGCCAGGACGCGCGCGGCATCCTTGGCGGCACGGCAGATCTCGGTGACCGACTGGGCGGCGATGGCCATCGGCACAGGGTAATCAGCCGAGCAGCCGCGCGCCGGCGGCGAGCAGCTCGCCGGCGGTGACCGGCTGCGCGGCCGGGCGTGAACGCAGGCCCTGCCGCTCAGCGGCGGCGAGCGCCTCGTTGAACGCGTGCGCGCAGGCGACCAGTTCGCCGTAGCGCGTGCAGGACGCGCGCCCGTCGCCCTCGACCAGGACGGCGAACGCCGGCGCGCCATCGCGCTCGACGCCGGCGCTGATCCGCCGCCCGCCCGCCCCGCCGGGGTTGCGCACCCGCGGGATCACCAGCGGCGAGCGGACGAGCGGAGCAAACGTGACGGGTGACGCCGGCGGCAGCTCGCCGGCACGCCCCAGCAACTCGGCTTCCGTCACGCGGCCCCCGGCGGCACGGCGGACGCCCCCTCCGGCGCGCCGCGCCGACGCGCCTCGGCCTCAGCCCGCTCCAGCCCGCCGTGTTCCAGCGCGGCCAGCTGCGACGTCCCGCTCCATGCGACCCGGCCGCCGCGGCGCACGACGACGCGCATCGTGCCGCCGAGGTGCTCCAGCGCGCCCGGGACGTTGCGGCGCTCGGCGGGCAACGGCACCGGCAGCAGATGCGCGGCGTGGAGCGGCGCGTCGCCTTCGATCTCAACCGTCCAGCGCAGGCCGCGCCCGCGCAGCGACCAATGGTCGTCGTGGACCGTCGCCTGCACCGGCGAGACGACGGGATCGCCGAGCCGGATCAGCTGACCGTCGGGGAGCAGCACGACGATCGCCGTGACCTCCTTGCGCAGCGGCCCGGCCGTGACGATGCCGCCGGCGAAGGCGACGCATGCCTGGTGATCGCCGAAGCCCTGCGCCTGCCCCCACCACCAGCCCGGCGGAAAGCCGCCGCGGCCCCAGTTCTTCTCCGCGTAGACGGCGGCGCCGTCGAGCGTCCACGTCTCATCGCCGACCGTCGCCGTCCCGACCGCGCGTCCGCCGAGCAGCCACGGGTGCCAGTACTGGTTCAGCGCCGGCACGGTCTGGAAGACACTGGATCCGCCGAGGCTGCGGCGCGGCCACGGCAGCGGGTTCTCGATCCGTACGTCGAGCCGCGCATCGGGCCCGAGGTCGACGACGAGCCGGTCGGGCTCGCCGCGGAACGCGTCGCCGGCGTAGGCGCCGAGCCGCGCCGGATCCGCGGCGCCGACCGGATGCTCGACGGCGCGGAGAAACCGGTTGGGGTGCGAGCCCAGGCCGAGCGTCGCCCACGTCCCATCGGCGGCGCGGTTGACGCCGTTGAGCGCGATCACGACCCGCCCGCGCGCCGCATCGGTGAAGCGCCAGAAGTAGCCCTCCATCGCCACGCCGTGAGCGGGCAGCGGGTCGCCGAACGGGAGGTCCGCGCCGGTCGCGCGGTAGGCACGCAGGATGCGGGACACGCGCCCGACTCTACGACGCGGAGAGCTTCGCGCCGCGTGCGCCGGGGTCGACGCGGACGACATCCCACGCGAGCCCGAGGCGCTCGAGCAGCCGGATCGTCAGCGCCGAGACATCGATCTGCCACCAGCGCAGGCCGTGCGCGGCCGACGTCGGGAACGCGTGGTGGTTGTTGTGCCAGGCCTCGCCGAACGACGGCAGTGCGAGCCACGCGAGGTTGCGCGACTCGTCACCGGTCGCGTACGGCCGGCGGCCGAAGAAATGGCACAGCGAGTTGATGCTGTACGTGACATGGTGAAGGACCATCATCCGTACCGCTCCGCCCCACAGCAGCGCGGTCAGGCCGGCGGCGACCGTCCCTCCCAGCGCGCAGCCGAGCCCGAACGCGACGGCAAAGCCCGACAGCGCCCAGAGGATGAACCAGCGGTCGACGGCGCGCACGACGGGGTCACGCAGAAGGTCGGGCGCGTAGCGCTCCTTGGCCGCCCGCTGATCGTGGCGGAACAGCCAGCCGACGTGGGCGTGGAACAGCCCGCGCAGTGCTCCGCCCCAGCCGACCCCGTGATCGACATGCGGGCTGTGCGGGTCGCCGAGCTGGTCGGAGAAGGCGTGGTGCTTGCGATGGTCGGCGACCCACGAGATCACGGGTCCCTCGATCGCGACCGATCCGAGAATCGCGAACAGGCCGCGCAGCGCCGGCGTCGTCGCGAAGCTGCGATGCGTCAGCAGGCGGTGGAACCCCACCGTGATGCCGAGCGTCGTCAGGGCGTAGAGCACGACGAACACGACGACGTCGGTCCAGTGCAGGAGGTGACCCCAGGCGAGCGACGCGCAGATGATCAGGGCGATGATCGGAGCGACGGTGATCGTGCCGGTGATGATGCGGTCGCGGGTCTCGTGCGCGACCGGCTGGATGTCGGCAGGCGACGGGCCGTCGTGGTGCTCAGGCTGCGGGGGAGCGATCGCGCTCACCTCGATCTCGTCCTCATCGCAATCGAGTCTAGGCCTAGGCAAGCACGAGGTAGTCGCGGTGCACGGCCTCGTCGGCGGCTCGCGGAAGCAGGACGCGGACCTCGTCGGTCTTGCGTCCCAGCACCTTCTGAAGCTCTCGGGCCTCGTAGTTCGAGATGCCCTTGGCGACGACCACGCCATCGCAGCGAATCTCGACGGCGTCGCCCTGCTCGAAGTCGCCCTCGACGCCGACGATGCCGACGGGCAGCAGCGACGCGCCACTGTCGCGCAGCGCCCGCACGGCACCGGAGTCGACGACCATCGCGCCGCGCACAGGCTTGGCGTACTTCAGCCACAGCTCAAAGCTCGAGTAGCGTTGCTCCTGGGGCGCGAAGCGGGTTCCCTCGCGCTCGCCGGCGATCGCCCGCGTCAGCGCGTCGGGACGCAGGCCGTTGCAGATCGTCGTCGGAATGCCGGCGGCGGTGGCCATCTCGGCCGCGACGACCTTCGAGCGCATTCCACCCGACCCCAGTGCCGACGGGCTCTGCCCGATCTGCAACCCGCCGAGCGCGGCCGCGTCGGCGATCTCTTCCACGAGCGGCGCCGCCGCGTCCAGCCGCGGATCCGCCGCGTGCAGGCCGTCCTGGTTGGTCAGCAGCAGCAGCCGGTCGGCGGCGACGAGGATCGCCACCTGCGCGGCGAGGAAGTCGTTGTCGCCGAACGAGATCTCCTCCGTCGCGGTCGTGTCGTTCTCGTTGATCACCGGGACGACGCGCCAGTCGAGCAGTCGCCCGAGTGTCTGTCGCGCGTTGAGGTAGTGCGCGCGGTGGCTGAGATCGAAGAACGTCAGCAGCACCTGGGCGCTCGTCACCGATCGCGCGCGCAGCAGCTCGTCGTAGCTGCGGTAGAGCTTGCCCTGCCCGACGGCGCTCGCTGCCTGCAGGTCGGCCATCGCGCTCGGCCGCCCGGTCAGGCCCATCACCTCGATGCCGCGCGCGATCGCGCCGCTGCTGACCAGGACCACGTCGTCGCCCGCCTCGTGGCGGTCGCAGACCACGCCGCAGATCCGCTCGAGCACGTCCGCGCGCAGCGACCCGTCGTCGTGGGCGACGATGTTCGATCCCAGCTTGATGACGTAGCGGCCCATCTGCGGGCGCAACGATACGCGGGGGCGCCTCTACGGATCGAGGTCGAAGACGACGCCGTCGATCTCGACGTCGTCGCCGGGCTCGAACCCGGCCGCCTCGAGCGCGCGGATGACGCCCATCTTCTTCAGCCGCCGCTCGACGTAGGCGAGCGCGTCCTCATTCTCCAGGTCGTGCTTGGCGAGCAGCCGGTCGACCGGTTCGCCGGCGACGAGGAAGTGCCCGTCGCGAACCCGCTCGACCTGCCAGCTGCGCGCAGCGGCCGGGCGGAAGACCTGATGCTCGGCGAGGTCCTCCTCCGCAGCGAGGGCGACGAGCGCCCCGGCCGTCTCGACCGGCACGCGGCGAAACAGGTCGCGGCCGAGGTCGTCGAGGCCCTGGCGCGTGGCGCTGGACGTGATCAGGATCGGCACGTCGGGCCCGAGCCGCTCACGCCAGCCGGCCATCGCGGCCTGTGCCTCCTCGTCGGTGACGAGGTCGGCCTTCGACAGCGCCAGGATCCGCGGCAGCGCGGCCAGACGTGCGTCGTGGGCGGCCAGCTCGTCCTCGATCACGCGATGGTTCTCGACCGGGTCGCTGCCGTCGACCGGCGCCAGGTCGAGCACGTGGACCAGCAGCCGCGTGCGCTCGACGTGGGCGAGGAAGTCATGACCGAGCCCGGCGCCGTCGCTGGCGCCCTCGATCAGGCCGGGGATGTCGGCGATGATCAGCTGGCGGTCGGGACCGTCGAGCGTGCCGAGGACCGGCTCGAGCGTCGTGAACGGGTAGCTGGCGATCTTCGGCGCCGCGCGCGTCAGGCGCGAGATCAGCGACGACTTGCCCGCGTTCGGCAGCCCGACGAGCCCGACGTCGGCCAGCAGCTTCAGCTGCAGCTCGACCTCGCGCTCCTCGCCCGGCAGACCCTTCTCGGCAAAGCGCGGGCCCTGCCGCGTCGACCCCGCGAAGCGCTTGTTGCCATGGCCGCCGGTACCGCCGCGGGCGATGATCGCCTTGCGGCCCGGAATGACGAGGTCGTGGACCGTCCCGTCGGGCATCCGCACGACGGTTCCCGGCGGAACCTTGACGACGAGGTCGGTGCCGTCGGCACCGTGCTTCAGCGCGCCCTGCCCATGACGGCCGCGATCGGCGCGGTAGTGCGCGCGGCGCTTGAAGCTCTGCAGATCGCGCAGCGAGTCGTCGCAGATCAGCACGACCTCGCCGCCGCGCCCGCCGTCGCCGCCGTCCGGTCCGCCCCGCGGGACGTGCGCCTCGCGGCGGAACGACAGGCACCCGTCGCCGCCGCGACCGCCTTCAGCAAAGATCCGAGCCTGGTCGTAGAGCATGATGGTGGGGCGCCGAACGTGGCGCGCAATCCCTTCCCCCAAGACTAGGACTCGCCTGATGCCCGAGAAGACCTTCCTGATCACCGGTGCCTCGAGCGGCATCGGCGCCGCAACCGCCCGCGCCGCGTCAAGCGCGGGATACCGCGTCGTGCTCGCCGCGCGCTCGGCCGACAAGCTCGAGGCGCTTGCCGCGGACTGCGGCGGCGAGGGCCGCGCGCTGGCCGTGCCGATGGACGTCACGAGCTGGGAGGACAACGAGCGCCTGGCCGCCGCCGCGATCGACGCCTTCGGCGGCATCGACGTCGTGTTCGCCAACGCCGGCTTCGGCGGCAAGCGCAGCCTGACGAACGAGGGCGACACGCCCGAGCACTGGCGCGACATGGTCCTGACGAACGTCCTGGGCTGCGCGTACACGATCCGCGCGACCGTGGACGCCGTCAAGGCAGCGCGCGGGCATATCCTGCTGACGAGCTCGGTCGCCGGCCGGATCTCGATTCCCGGCAGCCTCTACTCGAGCACGAAGTGGGCCGTGACCGGCATGGGCCAGTCACTGCGCGGTGAGCTGACCGGCAGCGGCGTCCGCGTGACACTGATCGAGCCGGGCATGGTCGACACGCCGTTCTTCGACGACCGCCCGCAGGGCGCCCTGCACGAGGACGACATCGCGAACGCCGTGATGTACGCCGTCAGCCAGCCCGAGCACGTCGACGTCAGCGAAGTCCTGATCCGGCCGGTGTCGCAGCCGGTCTAGGCTCGTTCGGCGCCGGCTACAGCACGAACGGCGGCCATCGAGGACAGACCTGGACCGGGGTGGGCTGGATTGACGCCCATAGTGGTGCTCAAAGCAGCCCACCCCGGGACCGCGTCGACCACCACCAGCCCGCCAGGCGGCGACGAACGCGGACGACGCCCGTCAGGCCCGCCGCGAGCGACGGGCCTCAGGCAGCCCGCAGCGCCGACGCGATCGCGAAGCCGGTCGCCGCGGTGCCGAACGCGAGCGCGGTGATCGCCTGCGCCCGCGCGGGCACGGCGTCCGACCCGGCCGTGGCCAGCGTCGCGCCGCCATCGACGACGTCGCAGACGGCGATCGCGGCCGACCAGCGCGCCGCGATCATCGGGTCGGAGGCGTCGGCCACGTGGAAGGCCATGAAGCCGAGCAGCGCGTCGCGGATGCCGAGCGCGCGCAGAGCGACGCGGCCGCCCGCATCGTCGGCGGCGCCGCCGACCCAGCCGCGTCCGAGCGCGCCCGGCGCAACGACCAGGCCCAGCCCGACGGCCACGCGGCCCGCGCCGACGAGCTTCATCGTCAGGCGCGGATCGGGCGTCACGGCGAGGTCTACTCGGCGGCCGGTGCGGTGACGTTCACGACGCGGCCCTTGCGGCCCTCGGTGAACTCCACGACGCCGGCGGCTTTCGCGAACAGCGTGTGATCGCGGCCGATGCCGACGCCGGCACCGGGCTTGAAGCGGGTTCCGCGCTGGCGCACGATGATCTCGCCGCCGGTCACGACCTGCCCGGCGAAGATCTTGACGCCGAGCATCTTGGGCTGCGAATCGCGGCCGTTCTTGGAGGAGCCGAGGCCCTTCTTGTGTGCCATCTGGCTATGCCTCCTGCGTCTCTGCCGGCGCGTCGGCGGGTGCCGGGGCGTCGGGCTCGGCCTGCTTGGCGGCGGCCTTCTTGGCCGCGCCGGCCTTGATGGTGGTGACCTCGATGCGGGTCAGCTCCTGGCGGTGACCCGCCGTGCGCTTGTAGCCGCTCTTGGGCTTGAACTTGAAGACCCGGATCTTGGGGCCGCGCAGATGCTCCAGGATCTTCGCCTCGACGGTGGCCTTGGCCAGCCCCGCGGCGTCGAACACGGACTCATCGGAGCGCACCAGCAGCGGCTCGAGCGCCACGGTGGCACCCTCGTCCGCGGGCAGGCGCTCGACGAGCAGGGTCTGCCCCTGCTCAACGCGGTATTGCTTCCCGCCGGTCTTGACGATCGCGTACATGCTTGTTCCTACTCGGTGGTGGTGTCCGGGGCCGCCCCGGAATCGGATGCTGCGGCAGCCGAACGGCGCCGCCCGCCTCTGCGGCCACGGCGCCGGGGCTTGGATTCTAGGGCATCGCCTGCGCCATCGGCCTCCGGCGCCGCGGCAGGCGTCGCAGCGTCGCCGTCGGGCTCGGCCACGACGGGCGCGACCGGCCGCGGAGCACGGGCCACGCGGCGAACGGTCTTGGCGTCGTTCTTGACGCCGCCGTTCTTCACGGGGATCGGCGGCGGATCAACCATCGTCGCCCGAGCCGACGTGCGGCCGGGCTCCTCGATGCGGACCAGGTGCTTCTGCCCGACGAACGGCCCGCCGCCGGCCACGGAGACGATGTAGCCGTCGATCTTGGCGACGGCGTCGTCGACGTTGTACATGTGCGGCTCGATCAGCGTGACGAGCACCTCCTCGCCTGCGCGGAACGGCACCGCCCGCTCGCCGACCTCCTCGCGCGTGCCCTGCATCGTGATCGCGAAGTGGTCCAGCGGCAGGCTGTCGCTGCCCTCGAAGTGGAAGATCTTCCCGGTCGCCTCCTCGAGCTCGTGCAGCATCCGCGCGCTCATCCCGGTGAACTGCGCCGAGACGTCTGGGTGGATCTGGACGAGGAACGCCTCCACCTCGCGCGGCGCCCGCGAGGCCGCCTCGCGCAGCTTGCGCTCGTGCTCGATCGCAAGCGTCTCCTCACTCAGCACGACGGCCGCGCCGTCGCACGTCGGGCAGGTGCGGGTCATGATCTCGCGGACGCCCTCGGTCACGTTCTGGCGCGTCATCTCGACCAGGCCGAGCTTGGAGATCTCGGCGGTGAACGTCTTCGTGCGGTCCTGCTCCAGCGCCCCGCGCAGCGTCTTCAGCACGGCGTCGCGATTGCGCGCCTTCGACATGTCGATGAAGTCGATGACGATGATCCCCCCGATGTCGCGCAGGCGCAGCTGCCGGACGACCTCGTCGGCGGCCTCGAGGTTGGTCTTCGTGATCGTGTCCTCCAGGCGCGCCTGCCGACCGCGGCCGACGAACGAGCCGGAGTTGACGTCGAAGACGGTCAGCGCCTCGCCGTAGTCGACCATCAGGTACCCGCCGCTGGGCAGGTCGATCCGCCGCTGGCGCAGCCCGTCGATGACCTCGTCGATGCCGAGCGCCTCGAACAGCGGCTCGCCGGCCTGGTGCAGCTCGACGCGCTCGACGAGCTCCGGCGCGGTCCGCTCGAAGAACGAGCGCAGCCGCATGTACTGGCCTTCGTCATCCACGACGGCGCGCTCGAAGTCGGCGCTGAAGATGTCGCGCACGACGCGGACCGACAGGTCGGCCTCCTGGAAGACGAGCGACGGCGAGGCCTGCTCCTCGACGCGGCGCTGCAGGACCTCGTGGAGCTTGTAGAGGTAGGGCAGCTCGCGCTCGAAGTCCTCGCGCATCGCGCCGTGTGCGGCCGTGCGGACGATCGCGCCGCCGCCGAGCAGGTCGAGTCCCTTGACCTGGCGGCGCAGGCGCTCGCGCTCCTTGTCCTCCAGGCGCTTGGAGACGCCGACGCCCTCGCCGGTCGGCGTGTAGACCATGTAGCGGCCGGCGATCGTCAGATCCATCGACAGGCGCGCGCCCTTCGACTTCAGCGGGTCCTTGACGACCTGGACGACGACCTCCTGGCCGGGCTTCAGCAGATCGCTGATCCGTTTGCCGCCCTCCTGGCCACGGCCGCGCCGCGGGATCTCGACGCCCGGAAGCACGATCTCATCGACGTGCAGGAAGCCGTTCTTCTCCAGGCCGATGTCGACGAACGCCGCCTCGAGCCCGTCGAGCACGTTGTCGACGCGCCCGAGGTAGATGTTGCCGACGATCGAGCGGTTGCCGCGGCGCTCGAAGTAGAGCTCCGCGACGCGGTAATCGCCGGTCGTGGTCTTGCCGGCGACGGGCTTGCGGCCGCCGCGCGGAGTGGCCTTGGCCGGTGTCCCGGAGGCCTCCAACAGCGCGACCCGGGTCTCCCACGGATCGACGCTCACGAGCACTTGCTTCTTCACGGGTGGTCTGCTCTCTGATTTAGAAGGTGAGCACCCGTCCATTCGCCTTCGATGCGGCTCGGCCCTGCCCGTAGATGGACTGCAGGAGACCGACGGCGAGCAACGTCGCGATGAGCGACGAGCCGCCATAGCTCATGAGCGGCAGCGGGATGCCCGTGATGGGCATGATCCCGACCGTCATCCCGACGTTCACGAAGACCTGGAACAGCAGCATCGTGACGATGCCGCCGGCGAGTAGCGCGCCGTAGAGGTTCTTCGAGATGACCAGGATGCGCAGGCCGCGCCAGATGAGCAACGCGTAGAGGGACAGCACCAGCGCGGCACCCG
The DNA here is from genome assembly GCA_038224135.1 of Solirubrobacterales bacterium. GTDB lineage: Bacteria > Actinomycetota > Thermoleophilia > Solirubrobacterales > Solirubrobacteraceae > F1-60-MAGs163. The sequence goes on along the minus strand of JBBRFO010000069.1, from coordinate 5,192 downwards.
CGAACCCCCAGCGTTCGCCGACGACGGCGAACACGAAGTCCGTGTGGTGCTCGGGCAGGAAGTTGAACCGGGTCTGCGTCGCGTGTGCGCCGCGGCCGGTCTTCTCGCCGGAACCGATCGCGATGCGCGACTGGTTCTGCTGATAGCCCTCTTTCGAGGCGGTGTCGGATGGGTGCAGGAACGCCGTCAGGCGGTCCTTCTGATAGCTGTGGAGCACATTGACGCCGGCGGCGGGCAGGACGGCGAGCGCAAGCGCGATCGCCACGGCTGCCAGTGCTGCCAATGCTGCGAAGTGCTGCCACGGAGCCCCGGCCACGAACAGCGTGGCGAAGCCGATGACGATGAAGACCAGGGACGTTCCCAGGTCGGGCTGGAGCATCACGAGCGCGGCGGCGATCAGCGTCAGCAGCATGATCCGCGCCGTGGTCCGGCGGTCGCTGAGCCGGCGCGACGCGTCGACCATGAAGGCCGACAGCGACACGACGAGCAGCACCTTGCCGAGCTCGGACGCCTGAAAGGAGAAGCCGGGGAAGTTGATGGCCCGGCGCGCGCCCTTGGCGTCGCTGCCGATGACCATGACGGCGAGGATCGAGGCGATCAGCAGGCCGTAGGTGACGTACTTCAGCTCGCGCAGGCGCGAGTAGTCCAGCCGCCAGGCGATGATCGCGACGACCGTGCCGGCCGCGAGGTAGATCAGCTGGCGCTTGACGTAGAACCGCGGGTCGCCGGCGATGTCGTCGGCGGTCGCCTTGCCGATCGTCAGCACCGAGCAGATGCCCAGGCCGATCGCCGCCAGCGCCAGTGTCAGGTCGAACGGCAGGTTGAGCCGGCCGGTCCTGGGCACCGCGATCGTCTCGCGCGCGTCGCGTCCCGTCAGCTGCGTGCTCATCGCGTCGCCGACGTCCCGGCCGCGCAGGCGGCCTTCTGGCGGTACCAGTGGTTCAGCATCCGGCAGACGACTGGCGCCGCTGCCTCGGCGCCGAAGCCGCCGTCCTCGACCGTGGCCGCGATGACGATCGGGCGTGGGCCGTTCTTGATGAACGCGACGTACCAGGACTGGTCGTTGGGCCGACCGGTCCGCTGGGCGGTGCCGGTCTTGCCGAACAGCGGCAGCGCGGTCTGGTTCCAGCCGCGGAAGACCTCGGCGGACGTGCCGACGTCGATCGTCGAGAGATGCAGGCCGTCGAGGATCGCCTGACGGTAGCCGGGATCGAACCGGACCGGCCGCGCCGGCCCGCTGTCGAGGCGCTGGAGCTGGCGACCGGCGTCGTCCTCGACGCCGAGCCCGAGGTGCGGCCGTACGACCCCGCCGCCGTTGGCCAGCGCGGCGTAGGCGACGGCCATCTGCAGCGGCGTCACCTGCACGTCGCCCTGACCGACGGCGAGGCTGACGTTGTCGCCCAGCGTCCACGGGCGCTTGTCGGAGTAGACGCAGTTGGGCGGGCAGACGTTGTGGTGCTTGGCTTCGTACGCCAGCTCCTTGCGCGCCACGCGGGCCCGCCACGCTCGGTCCGGGATCAGGCCGCCGGCCTCGCCGGGCACGTCGATGCCCGTCGTGTGACCCAGCCCCAGGCGCCGCGCCCACGTCTGGATCACCTGACCCTGGAGCTGGTTGGCCCGCAGACCGAGCGTGTAGAAGTAGATGTCGGAGGAGACCTGGAGCGCGCGGCGCAGGCTGACCGGCCCGTTGACGGCTTTCTTCGCGTTGCAGCGCGGCTGCTTGTCGCGGCCGATCGTGATGCAGCCGTTGTCGACGATCACGGTGTCGGGGGTGACGATGCCGTGGTCCAGCGCGGCGAGCGCGGTGATCGGCTTGAAGACGGAGCCCGTCGGATAGAGGCCGCTGATCGCGCGGTCGACCTGCGGGTTGCCGCTGCCCGGGCCGAAGATCGCCTGGTAGCGGCGCTCGGAGATCGGGCTCGCCAGCACGTTGGGGTCGAACGACGGGTTCGATCCCAACGCGAGCACCTGCCCGTCGCGCGGGTCGAGCGCGACGAACGCACCCGCCGTGCCCGGGCCGCCGGCGACCATCCGGTCCAGCGCTCGCTGGCCGGTCTGCTGCAGGCGCAGGTCGATCGACGTGCGCAGGCTCCGGCCCGGCACCGGCTCGCTGGTCTGCTGCGCGCTGCGCCGCCGGCCGCTGGCATCGATCGTGATGCTCTGCACGCCGTCGGTCCCGCGCAGGAAGGTGTCGTACGCGGTCTCGACGCCCGCCTGCCCGATCACCGTGCCCTGCGGGATCCCGCGGTAGGCCTTGGTGCCGAGCTGGTCCTTGTTGATCTCGCCGACGTTGCCGACGCTCTGCGCGGCGAGCGAGCCGTAGGGGTAGTGCCGCAGGAAGACGCGCTCGACGCGGATGCCGGGATACGCCTGCTGGCGTTCGAGCAGGAAGTTGCGCTGCGCGTCGGGAACGTCGACCTTCAGCTTGACGTTGGCGTAGGGCACGACGACGAGCTGCTCGACGATGCGCCGCCACAGCTCCTTCGACGGGATCCCCAGGACCGGCGCCAGGCGCTTCAGGCGCAGCTGGACGGACGGCGTCGCAGGCTGTGGGAACGCCGGGACGGGGCCGCGACGCTCGGGCAGCTTGAGCTGCCGGCGGCTGACGTCACTGCCCCACGCGTTGATCGCGTCGCGTTCGGCCGCGGGCAGCGACTTCGGATCGAGTTGCACGACGGTGGCGACGCGGTTCTCGACGAGCCGCACGCCGTTGCGATCGAGCACCGCGCCGCGCGGCGCGGGAACGGGCACGTGCCGTACGCGGTTGTTCAGCGCCTGCTGGCGGAAGCTGTCACCGGTCAGCACCTGCAGATACCACAGGCGCAGGAAGATCGCCGAGAACAGCACGAGCGCGATCCCTCCCAGAACGGCGACGCGGAGCGCCAGCTGCGGCGTGATCGGCAAGCGCCGCGGGTCGGTCGGTTCCATCATCGCCATCCGGGCGCCCCTAGGACCGCGACAGCGGGGACAGCCCGCCGGTCGTGTAGGCCCGCCGGCGGCGCCGGCGCGGGTCTTCCGGCAGCGCCGGGCTGAGCCAGCGGCGGGCGATCATGTGGACGGCCGGGGCGATGATCGCGCCGAGCAGGATCGACAGCACGATCTGCCGCACCAGCCCGAAGCCCATCGGCACCTCGTCGCCCAGCAGGAACTGCATCACCGAGAAGCCGACCTGGGCGATCGCCGTCGCCGCCGCCCCGACGGCGATCGGCACGACGGCGTTCTGCGGGTCGCGCAACTCGCGCAGCCGCCCCGCGCCGAAGCCGATGATCAGGAACAGCAGCGACGACAAGCCGACGGTCTGGACCAGGGCCAGGTCGAGGAACAGCCCGACGCCGAAGCCGAACACGGCGCCGGGCAGCGAGCCCGCCAGCAGGCCCGCGCTGGCGATGATCAGCGGCGTCAGGTCGGCGTTGGTGCCGAAGATCTTCAGCTGCGAGACGGCGGCGATCTGGACCAGCACGGTCGCCAGGCCGAGCGCCGTCAGCCGCCAGAGCAGGCGCAGGTCGGGCGCAGGACCCATCAGGGCCGGTTCCCGTTGATCGCCCGCGTCAGCACCTGCACGAACTCGAGGTGGTGCAGGTCGGCGAACGGCCGGATGTGGACCTTCGGGTTGTCGCTGCCGGCATCATCGACCCGCGTCACGCGGCCGATCGGGATGTTCGGCGGGTACAGCGACGTGTACCTGCCGGCGTCGGTGACGGTCCCGGAGGTGATCACCGTGTCCGACGTCTTGACGATGTCCTGGCGCACGAGGAACCTCAGCCGCAGGTCGTCGGGGCTCCCCGACGCGGTCTGCATGACCCCGGTGACGCCGTTGCGCTCGTTGATCCGTGCCGGCACGCTGACGGAGCCGTCGGTGATCAGCGTCACGACGGCGGAGTTGGAGGCGACGAACGTGACCTGGCCGATCAGCCCGTCGCCGTTCACGACCGGCTGTCCGATCCGGACACCATCGCCGCTGCCGCGGTCGATGCCGATCGTCGAATACCAGACGCTCGGCGACTGGAAGATCACGCGGGCGGTGACCGGCTTGGCTGCGGACAGGCCGCTCCGATCGATCCCGACGAGGTTCTGCAGCTGCACGTTCTCGCGCGCGGCAGCGGCGTTGGCGACCGCCTGCGCGCGGAGCTCGACGACCTGCTGCTTGAGCTTGCTGTTGTCGCCCTTGGCCTTCAGCGTGTCGCCGAACCAGCCGAACAGGTCGCGGACCGGCTTCAGCGCCCGGCTGGCGCCGTCCTGAATCGGCGAGACGACCTGCAGGACGCCGCGCTGGACGCTGTGGAGCCCACCACCAGCCGACTCGCCGAAGTAGGCGGTCAGCAGCAGCAGCGAGCACGCCACGAGCAGCGCGACGGTTATCCGCCGCCGGCGAACCGACTTGTCGTACACGGGAAGATGGGCTCCGGATAGGGCATGAGGGTGTCGCGCCCGTGCCTAGCGGCGGCGGCGATTCCTCGAATTGCGGGTGTTGGCGCGATGGATGACCTCGAACTCCTCGAGCGAGCGGCCCGAGCCGACGGCCACGCAGGTCAGCGGCGATTCGGCCAGGTGGGCGGGCATCTGCGTCTCTTCGCGCAGCCGCTCGTCCAGGCCCAGCAGCAGCGATCCGCCACCGGCCAGCATGATGCCGCGATCCATGATGTCGGATGCGAGCTCCGGCGGGGTGCGGTCCAGCGTCTCCTTGACCGCATCGATGATCTGCGACAGGGGCTCCTCGATCGCCTGCCGGATCTCCTCGCTGGTGAGGACGACGGTCTTCGGCAGGCCGCTGACCATGTCGCGGCCGCGGATCTCGGCCTGGACCTCTTCCTCCATCGGGTGCGCGGACCCGATCTCCAGCTTCAGCTCCTCGGCGGTCTGCTGACCGATCAGGAGCTTGTACTCGCGCTGCACGTACTTGACGATCGCCTCGTCGAGCTCGTCGCCGCCGACGCGGATCGACTGCGCGACGACGATGCCGCCGAGCGAGATCACCGCGACCTCCGTCGTGCCGCCGCCGACGTCGACGACCATCGAGCCCGTCGGCTCGCCGACGGGGAGGCCGGCCCCGATGGCGGCGGCCATGGGCTCCTCGATGAGGTAGGCCTGGCGGGCGCCGGCCGAGAGGCACGCCTCCTCGACCGCGCGCTTCTCGACCCCGGTCACGCCGGAGGGGACGCAGACCACGACCCGCGGGTGCGCCCAGCGGTTCT
>JBBRFO010000068.1:0-15857 GCA_038224135.1 Solirubrobacterales bacterium | reverse complement strand
GGTTAGAAGCGTGAGCGACAGCGCGACGAGCAGTGCCAGCACTGCCCGCCGCCTGCGAACCGTTTGCTTGTACAAGGAAGCGCTCTCAACGGATGGGGAAGGCCGTGGCGACTCACTGGTAGCGGCGCCGGCGGCTCTTCGAATTCTTGCTGGTGCGGTGGATGACCTCGAACTCCTCGAGCGAGCGCCCCGACCCCACCGCAACGCAGGTCAGAGGTGACTCGGCCAGGTGGGCGGGCATCTGCGTCTCCTCACGCAGGCGCTCGTCCAGGCCCAGCAGCAGCGATCCGCCGCCCGCCAGCATGATGCCGCGATCCATGATGTCGGATGCGAGCTCCGGCGGGGTGCGGTCCAGCGTCTCCTTGACCGCGTCGATGATCTGCGACAGCGGCTCCTCGAGCGCCTGGCGGATCTCCTCGCTGGTCAACACGACGGTCTTCGGCAGGCCGCTGACCATGTCCCGGCCGCGGATCTCGGCCTGGACCTCCTCCTCCATCGGGTGCGCGGACCCGATCTCCAGCTTCAGTTCCTCGGCGGTCTGCTGGCCGATCAGCAGCTTGTACTCGCGCGTGGCGTAGTTGATGATCGCCTCGTCCAGCTCGTCCCCGCCGATGCGGATCGACTGCGAGACGACGATGCCGCCGAGCGAAATCACCGCGACCTCGCTCGTGCCGCCGCCGATGTCGACGATCATCGATCCGGTCGGCTCACCGACCGGCAGGCCGGCGCCGATCGCCGCCGCCATCGGCTCCTCGATCAGGTAGGCCTGGCGCGCGCCGGCCGACAGCGTCGCCTCCTCGACCGCGCGCTTCTCGACGCCGGTGACGCCCGACGGGACGCAGACGACGACGCGCGGGTGCGCCCAGCGGTTCTGATGCACCTTCTGAATGAAGTGGCGCAGCATCTCCTCGGTCACGTCGAAGTCGGCGATGACGCCGTCCTTCAGTGGCCGGATCGCCTGGATCGTTCCCGGCGTGCGGCCGAGCATCCGCTTGGCCTCGATCCCGACGGCGTGGACCTCACCGGTGCGCGAGTCGATCGCGACGACGCTCGGCTCCGACAGGACGATCCCGCGGCCACGGACGTAGACGAGCGTGTTGGCGGTGCCAAGATCGACCGCCATGTCGCGGCCGCCCATGCCTGTGAGGTAGCTGAAGAACGCCATTGAGAAGACCGCGACACCGGCTCAGGGTCGGGCATCCACCTGCATCCGGTGGGAAAACCGCGCCGCGTGGCCAGTCTAGTCGCTCGTTGCGGGATTCCCGAAGGGCGGCACGAGCCCGTGCACCAGCCGGCGCAGGCCCTGCACCGGCAGGCCGACGACATTCAGGTAGTCGCCGTCGATCCGCTCGACGATCGCGGCGCCGCGACCCTGGATCGCGTATCCGCCGGCCCGCTCGCGCCATTCGCCCGCGGCGACGTGGGCGTCGATCTCGGCGGCGTCGAGGGCGGCGAACGTGACCGCGGTGACCTCACTGCGCTCGAGGACGGTGCCGTCGGGGCAGCCGATCGCCAGCGCTCCGATGACATCGTGGGTGCGGCCCTGCAGCTCGGTCAGGAACGAGCGGGCCTGCGCCTCACCGGCGGGCTTGCCGTAGATCCGGCCCTCGAGCGCGACGACGGTGTCGCAGGCGAGGATGACCGTGGCTGCTCGCTCGCCGGGGTCGAGCGCGGCGCTGGCGGCGTCGGCCTTGCGGCGCGCGTTCTCGGTCGCGACCCCGAACGCGTCGCCGGATTCGATCTCCGGGACGTGGGTGGGCCGCACGTCGAACGCGACGCCGAGTTGGGTGAGGATCGCACTGCGCTGCGGCGAGGCCGAGGCGAGGATCAGCTTGAGGGTGGGGTCCCAGGTCAGCATGGGGCGGCTTGAACGGCGGGCAATCGAGGTCGGCACCGGTTCCGCCGGATCTCGCGAGAGTGTGAGTTTCTCGCGGTATGCGCGAGAAACTCACACCCGGCGATCACGCCGCGCCGTGCTCGGGGAAGAACAGGCCGGCCTCGCGGGCCGCGGACTCGTTCGAGTCGCTGCCGTGGACCATGTTGCTGGCGATCTCGGTGGCGAAGTCGCCGCGGATCGAGCCGGTCGTGGCCTCGAGCGGGTTGGTCGCGCCGATGACCTGGCGGGCGGCGACGACGGCCTCGTGGCCCTCGAGCACCATCGCGACGAGCGGGCCGCTGGTGATGAAGTCGACGAGCTCGCCGAAGAACGGGCGCTCGGCGTGCTCGGCGTAGTGCTGCTGCGCCAGCTCGCGGGTCGCGGTCATCTGCTTGAGCGCGACGAGCCGCAGGCCCTTGCGCTCGAAGCGGGCGATGATCTCGCCGGTCAGGTTGCGCGCGAACGCATCCGGCTTGACCAGGATCAGGGTCCGGTCCATGGGGTTCTCCGTGTTCGTGGTGGTGGAAATCAGACGGACGGCGGGAGCGGCTGCTCCGGCGCGTCGGCGACGAGTGTCGCGTCGTCGCCCGGCCCGTACGCGGGCTCGAGCTCGTCCTCGGCGCCGCGCCGACTGCGGCGAGGCGGCGTGACTCCGGGGATGTCGGCGTCACAGTAGGGGCAGACGAGCCAGTCGGAGTCGAGCGGCTTCGCGCACGTCCCACAGGTTTCACGCAGGCGCTTGAGGCAGTGCGGGCAGCGCAGGAAGTCGCGGCCCGCGGGCGCGTCGCAGTGCGGGCAGAGCTGGAACTCCTGCGAGGCCAGGCGCGCCTCGGACGCCGCGATCTCGAGGTCGCGCTCGCGCACGTCGTCGAGGAACTCCGGCGGCCGCACGATCACGTAGACGAGCGTGCCGAGCAGCGGGAAGACGATCGACGCCAGCGTCGCCGAGCCGACGAGCAGCTGGTCCTCGATCCGGCGGCGGGCGTCCGAGAACGTGTACCAGACGAGCGCCAGCCAGAGGACCACCATGCCGAGCAGGGCAAGTTCAACGACCGTGTTGAGCGTGCCGCTGTCGAGGCCGAAGATGGCTGGAGGGGTCGTCATTGCGGCAGAAAGGCTAGAGCACCGAGATTCGCCGCCGGCCCGCAGTCCCCTCCAGCAGCACGTGTCGCACGAGGTGGGGTCGATTGACCTCGCATCGAGGGGTCGATCGACCCCACCCCATGCGCGGCCCCCACGATGCTGCGGTTGGAAGGAGCGCGAACCGGCTACAGGAAGGTCTTGCCGAAGACGTAGCCGACCGCGAAGAAGATCAGGATCACCAGCGCGACGACGACGGCGACGGCGATCACCATCGCCAGGACGGACGGCCCGCGCTCGTTCACAGCGTCGACCCCCGCGGCGCTTCCGGCGGGCGCAGCAGATCGGCCAGCAGGTAGAGCGATCCGGTCGCCAGAGCGACGCCGTCGGCCCCGGCCAGCTCGCGGACGAGCGCCAGCGCCGCGTGCGGATCTGGCTCGACGTGGGTGGGCGTGCCGCCGATCGGCGCCGACGCGGCCAGCTCCGCCGCCGGCACCGCACGCGGATTCGTCGCCGTCGTCAGCACGATGGCGGAGCAGAGCGGCGTGAGGTCGGCGAGCATCTCGGCCGCGTCCTTGTCCTGCAGGATCGACACGCAGGCGACGAGCGGCCGACCCGCGAGGAACGCCGGCAGCGCAGCCGCCAGCGCGCGGATGCCGTCCGGGTTGTGCGCGCCGTCGAAGACCGTCACCGGGTCCTGCGCGACGACCTCGAAGCGGCCGGGAACCGCGGTCCCCGCGGCCGCGCGGGCGACCGCGTCGTCGTCGAGTTCGCCGAGCAGCGCCCGCGCCGCCTCGCGGGCGACCGCGAAGTTCGCGCGCTGGAACGAGCCCAGCGCGAGCAGCTCGACGCCCGGGTCCGCCGGCGCCACGACCAGGCGCGAGCCCAGATCGGCGCACGTGCGCTCCGCGGCGGCCAGTGCCACCGGATGCAGGCCGTGGCCGACGACCAGCGTCGCCCCCGGCTGCACGACCGCCAGCTTCTCGGCGGCGATCTCGGCGATCGTCGACCCGAGCCACTGCGTGTGCTCCAGACCGATGCTCGTCAGCACCTGTACCTCGGAATCGAGCACGTTCGTCGCGTCGTGGCGCCCGCCGAGGCCGGCCTCGATCGCCGCCATCTCGACGCCGGCAGCGGCCAGCGCGTCGTAGGCCGTCGCCGTGACGGCCTCGAACTGCGTCACGCGCTCAGGCCCCGGCTGCGCCGCGTCGACGCGCTCCGCCGCCGCCCGCACGCGTGCCGCTGAGCCCGCAAACGCGGCCCCGGCAAGGTCGTCGCCGCCGACCAGCACGCGCTCGGCGAACGACACCAGGTGCGGCGAGAGGAACGCTCCCGACCGTACGCCGTGCTCTTCGGCGATCGCCGCGATCATCCGCGTCGTCGACGACTTGCCGTTGGATCCGACGACGTGGACGCTGCGAAAGCGACGCTGCGGATGGCGCAGGTCGGCCACGAGTCCGCGCATCCGCTCGAGGCCGAACGTCATCCCGAACAGCTCCAGCCGCAGGAGCCAGTCCTCGGCCTCGGCGAGCGTCCAGTCGGTCGCGGTCATCGACATCTACAGCGCGGCGAGGTCGGCGTGCAGCCGGTCGAGCTTGTCGCGCTCGGCGGCGACGAGTTCGGGCGGTGCCTTGGCGATGAATCCGGCGTTGGCGAGCTTGCCCTCGGCGCGCGCGATCTCCGCCTGCAGCTCGGCGCGGCGGGCCTCGCGCTTGCGCGCCTGCTCCTCGGGGTCGACGGCGTCGCCGGCGAGCAGCTCGACGGTCCCGCCGGGCACCGGCAGAACGACGGCCGCGTCCTGCGCGCCGGCGGCGCCGGCCTCGAGGTCGATGCGGGCGATCCGGGCGACGAGTGAGGCCGTCTGCCCGTACCCGTCGGCCAGGAGGCGCGCGGGCAGCACCAGGCCAGGCCTGACGCCGGCCTCGTTCCGCCAGGCGCGCACAGCGGTCACCGTGGCGATCACGTCGGCGATCCTCGCCTCGGCGTCCGGGTCACGCCGTGCCCGATCGGCGACCGGGTACGCCGCCGTCGCCAGCAGCGGCGCCGCATCGCCGCCGCCCGGGAGCGCCGCCCACAGCTCCTCGGTGACGAACGGGATCACCGGATGTGCCAGCGCCAGCGTCTCGCGCAGGACGTACAGCAGCGTCGCCGACAGGTCGTCGTCGAACTCGCGGCCCTTGACGAGCTCCAGGTACCAGTCGCACAGATCGCCGTAGACGAAGTCGTAGAGGCCGAGCGCCAAAGGCGCGAACTCGAACGCGTCGATCCGCCGCCGCGCGTCGCCGACGACCTGCTGCAGGCGCGAGAGGATCCAGCGGTCCTCGACGGTCTGCGGGCGCGGGTCGGGCCGGGCGCCCTCGGGCACGCGCGAGAGCACGAACCGCGTGGCGTTGAACAGCTTGTTGGCCAGCGCGCGGCCCTGGTGGACCTTCTCCTCGCTGAAGCGCACGTCCTGCGAGCTCGACATCGCCAGCAGGCCGAAGCGCACGGCGTCGGCGCCGTAGGCCGGGAAGTCGCCGCCCTCGGCAAAGACCGGCGGGCGCGGGCCGCCGGCGATCAGCTCCAACGGGTCGATGCCGGTGCCCAGCGACTTGCTCATCCGCCGGCCGTCCGGCGCCTGGATCACGGAATGGACGTAGACGTCGCGGAACGGCACGTCGCCCGCGAAGCGCAGGCCCATCATCACCATCCGGGCGACCCAGAGGAACAGGATGTCGCGCGCGGTCGAGAGCACCGCCGTCGGGTAGAAGGTGCGCAGCATCGGCGTCTCGTCGGGCCAGCCGAGCGTCGCGAACGGCCACAGCGCCGAGCTGAACCACGTGTCGAGCACGTCCGGGTCCTGCTCCCAGCCCGCGCCGTCGGGCGCCTGCAGGCCGACGTACGTCTCGCCGTCGCGATACCAGACGGGGATCCGGTGGCCCCACCACAGCTGCCGCGAGATACACCACGGCCGGATGTTCTCCAGCCAGTCGATGTAGCGACGCGACTGCGACTCGGGGTGGATCCGCACGCGCCCGTCGCGGACGGCGGCGATCGCCGGCGCGGCCAGCTCGTCCATCGCCATGAACCACTGGAGCGAGATCAGCGGCTCGATCCGCTCGCCCGAGCGATGCGAGAACGGGACCGTGTGCAGGTAGGGCTCCGCCGCGCGGATCAGCCCCTGATCGCGCAGCGCGGCGACGACCCGCTCCTGCGCCTGGGCGACCGTCAGACCGGCGTACTCGGGCACCAGGCCCGTCATCAGCCCGTCCTCGCCGATCGCGCTGAGTTCGTCAAGCCCGTGGCGGCGGCCGATCTCGAAGTCGTTGGGATCGTGGCCGGGCGTGATCTTCAGGCAGCCGGTGCCGAAGTCGGTCTTCACGTAGTCGTCACCGATCACCGGCAGCTCGCGGCCGACCAGCGGCAGGATCACGGTCTGCCCGATCAGGTGGGCGAAGCGCTCGTCGGACGGGTTCACCGCAACGGCCGTGTCGGCCAGCATCGTCTCGGGCCGCACCGTCGCCACGACGATCTCGCCGCTTCCGTCGGCCAGCGGGTAGGCGATCGAGTACAGCGTGTCGGTGACCTCGCGGTCCTCGACCTCGAGGTCGCTGATCGCCGAGCGCGAGCCCGGATCCCAGTTGACCATGTAGTTGTCGCGGTAGATCAGCCCCTGGTCGAACAGGTCGACGAAGACCTTGAGCACCGCCTGGTGGTAGTCGGCGTCGAGCGTGAACCGCTCGCGGTCGTAGTCCGCCGAGGCCCCCAGGCGCTTGAACTGGCCGATGATCGTCCCGCCGAACTCACCGCGCCAGTCCCAGACGCGCTCGACGAACGCCTCGCGGCCGATCGCCTCGCGGCTCGTCCCTTCGGTGACCAGGCGCTTCTCGACCTGGGTCTGCGTCGCGATGCCGGCGTGGTCGGTGCCGAGGATCCACTCGGTCCGCTCGCCGAGCATCCGGTGGTAGCGGATCAGGACGTCCTGGATCGACCCGTTGAGCGCGTGACCCATGTGCAGCGCGCCGGTGACGTTGGGCGGCGGGATCGCGATCGCGTAGGCCGGCTCGCCGGGTGCGGCCTCGCCGGCGCCGATCCCGGCGTCGAGCCAGCGCTCCATGATCCGCGGCTCGGCATCGGCCGGCTCGTAGCGGGTCTTCGACTGCAGGTCGGACACGGGCGCGAGTGTACGGCGCACCGCCGCGCCACCGCCCGCTCCCGGAGCCCGCGCGAACCGCGTTCAGCCACCGGAAACCGTCACGGAGCGACGGAAATCGGCGGTCGACGTCCGACGTCGCTACTGCTTGTGGCCGCGCACCATCCGGCGCGTCCCGCGCGGGGCGAACTCGGCCGCCGCGCCGCGCCAGTCGATCGTCTTGGCGACCCGCATCAGGTCCTCCCGCTCCTCGCGCGTGACCTTGTGCGGCAGGCCCTTGCTGCGCGTGGCGATGTCGATCACGCGGGCCCGGTCCTGCTCGTCGATCCGCCGCAGGTAGCGCGTCGTCACGAGCGCCACGTCGAGCAGCATCAGCCAGGGCAGGGCCTTGAACTTGAGCACAGCAGGAACGGTACCCGCCTCGGGACATCGCGCGAACATCAACTATGATCTATGCGATGACGGCCGCCGCCCTGATCCGTGACGCCCGCCGGTCCGCGGGTCTCACCCAGGCTCAGCTGGCGTCCAGGCTCGGCGTCACGCAGCCGACGATCGCGGCGCTCGAGCGCTCGGGGTCCAACCCACGGTTCGCGACGCTCGAGCGCACGCTGCAGGCAGCCGGGTACCGCCTGAGGACCACCGCCCAGCGGCTGCCGATCCCGGACGAGACGCAGATCTCCGAGCGCCTGCGGTTGACGCCGGCCGACCGCCTGCACAGCTTCCACGCCTCGCAGGCGAATCTCGCCGGCCTGCTGGCCCGAGCACGTCGTGTCTGAGCCGCGTCCGGTCCTCGACGCCGGGCGAATCCTGGGCGAACTCGTCGACGGCGGCGTCGACTTCGTCGTCATCGGCGGAATCGCGGCCGTGCTGCACGGCTCTGCACGCAACACGTTCGACCTCGACATCTCGTTCTCGACCGGGGCGGCCAACCTCGAAGCGCTCGGCAGCGTGCTGATCGCCCTGAAGGCGCGACTGCGCGGCGTCGCGGACGACGTCCCGTTCGTCCCCGAAGCCCGCGCGCTGCGCCAGATCGAGGCGCTCACGCTGTCCACCGTTGCCGGCGACTTCGACCTCCTCGCCAAGCCGGCCGGCGGCCCCCCGTACGACGTCCTGCGCGACGCGGCGGACACCTACGACCTCGACGGCACTGCCGTACGCGTCGCGACGGTCGAACACCTGATCGCGATGAAGTCGGCCGCCGGGCGCGACAAGGACCTCGCCGACATCGCCGAACTGCAGGCGATCCTCCGCCTGCGCGGCTGATCAGGCCGACTGCGCCTCGTCCTCGAGCGCGTCGTCCTCGACGGCCTCGGTGACGAGCGTGGGCGGCAGACCGTTCTCGACGGTCTCCTTGGTGACGACGCACTTGCGCACGTCGCGGCGCGAGGGCAGTTCGAACTGCACCTCCAGCAGGATCTCCTCCATGATCGACCGCAGGCCGCGGGCGCCGGTCGCGCGCTCGAGCGCCTTGTCGGCGATCGACGCCAGCGAGTCCTCGGAGAAGACCAGCTCGATGCCGTCGAAGTTGAAGAACTTCTGGAACTGCTTGGTCAGCGCGTTGCGCGGCTCCGTGAGGATCGAGATCAGGTCGTCACGCGTCAGCTGACGGACCGCCGTCGTCACCGGCAGGCGGCCGATGAACTCCGGGATCAGGCCGTAGTTGACGAGGTCCTCGGGCAGGCACTCCTCGAAGATCCGCCCCATGTCGCGCTCGCTGCGACCGGTCACCTCGGCACCGAAGCCGATCCCCTTGTTGCCCGTGCGCCGCTCGATCACCTGGTCCAGGTTGGCGAACGCCCCGCCGCAGATGAACAGGATGTTCGTCGTGTCGATCGTCAGGAACTCCTGGTGGGGATGCTTGCGTCCCCCCTGCGGCGGCACGCTGGCCTGCGTGCCCTCGAGGATCTTCAGGAGCGCCTGCTGCACGCCCTCACCGGAGACGTCGCGCGTGATCGACGGGTTGTCCGCCTTGCGCGCGATCTTGTCGACCTCGTCGATGTAGATGATCCCCGTCTCGGCCTTCTTGACGTCGAAGTCGGCGGCCTGGATCAGCTTCAGCAGGATGTTCTCGACGTCCTCACCGACGTAGCCGGCCTCGGTCAGCGCCGTCGCGTCGGCGATCGCGAACGGCACGTTGAGGATCCGCGCCAGCGTCTGGGCCAGCAGCGTCTTGCCGCAGCCGGTTGGACCGAGCAGCAGGATGTTGGACTTCTGCAGCTCGATGTCGCTGTCGTCGGAGCCCGCGATCTGCACGCGCTTGTAGTGGTTGTAGACCGCCACCGAGAGCGAGCGCTTGGCGTTGTCCTGGCCGATGACGTACTCGTCCAGGACGTCGTAGATCTCCTTCGGCTTGGGGAGGTTCTCGATGTCGAATGCCGACGGGGCCGACAGCTCCTCGTCGATGATCTCGTTGCAGAGGTCGATGCACTCGTCGCAGATGTAGACGCCGGGGCCGGCGATCAGCTTCTTGACCTGCCGCTGCGACTTGCCGCAGAAGCTGCACAGGAGCTGTTCGTTCGTGTCAGTTGGACGTGCCATGGGCTCGCGGCGCGGACGGCGCTAGTGGTGCTCGATCACCCGGTCGATGATCCCGTACTGCTGCGCCTCTTCAGACGACATGAAGTAGTCGCGCTCGGTGTCCTTACTGACCTTGTCGTACTCCTGGCCCGTGTGCTCGGCGAGGATGTGGTCCAGGCGCTGGCGGATGTCGATGATCTCCTTGGCGTGGATCTCGATGTCCGTCGCCTGACCCTGGAAGCCGGAGGAGACCTGATGGATCAGGATCTTCGCGTTGGGCAGCGCCATCCGCTTGCCCGGAGCGCCGCCGGCCAGCAGCAGCGCACCCATCGACATCGCGATGCCGACGCAGATCGTCGAGACGTCCGGCTTGACGAACTGCATCGTGTCGTAGATCGCCAGGCCCGAGTAGACCGAGCCGCCGGGCGAGTTGATGTAGATCGAGATGTCCTTCTCGGGATCCTGCGACTCGAGGTGCAGGAGCTGCGCGACGATCAGGTTGGCGATCTGGTCGTCCACGGGCGTGCCGAGGAAGATGATCCGCTCGTTGAGGAGGCGGCTGTAGATGTCGAACGCGCGCTCTCCGCGCGACGTCTGCTCGACAACCATCGGGACAAGGGGGCTCATGGTCCTCGCTCTATTTCGGTCGGTCAGCCCGATTCCTTCACTCGGCACACGAGTTGCCGGACACTGGTCGGACCGCTGTGAGCGAAGCCTAGCAACGGGGAAGCCCCGGCTCGGGAGCCTCTGGACGCCCGGCGGACGCCCTTCGCGGAGCTGCTACTCGGCGTCGTCGGGCGCGTCGGCGGCAGGCGCGTCGGCCTGCTCGGCGACGGCTTCGGCGTCCGGCTCGTCGGCGGCGGGCGGCGCCGGCACGGCGACCGCGTGCTCGGTCAGGAAGTCGACCGCGGCGCGCGCCGACAGGTCCTCGATCAGGTCGTCCAGACGGCCGGCCTTGTCGAGCTTGTCGCGCAGCTTCTCGGGCGTCAGGTTCTCCCGCACCGCCGAGGCCTGGAGCGCGTCGAGGATGTCGCCGTCGCTGGGCTCGATGCCCTCGGACTCGACGATCGCGGCGAGCACCGCCTCGCGCACGAGCGACTTCTCGGCGTCGTCGCGACCGTCGGCGATCAGATCCTCTTCGGTCTTGCCGGAGATCTGCAGGTACATGTCGCGGTTGATGCCCTGGTGCTCGAGCTGGTGCAGCATCCGATCGAGCAGTTCCTTGGCACGCGCCTCGATCAGCGCCTCGGGAACCTCCACGGTCGCGTGCTCGGCGACGGCGTCCAGGACCGACTCACGGAACTCCGCGTCGGCGCGCTGCTCGTCCATCTCGCGGATCCGCGTTGCGACGTCCTCGCGCAGGTCGGCGAGCGTGTCGAAGCCGGCCGCGTCGGAGGCGAAGTCGTCGTCGAGCTCGGGCACCTGCTTGCGCCGGACCTCCTTGATCGTCACCGCGAACTGCGCCGGCTTGCCGGCCAGGTGCTCGGCGCCGTAGTCGTCCGGGAAGTCGACGTCGACCGTGCGCTCATCGCCGGCCGAGCCACCGGTCAGGCCGTCCTCGAAGCCCGGGATCAGGCGGCCCGAGCCGATCTCGATCACCTGGTCGCTGCCGGTTCCGCCCTCGAACTCCACCCCGTCGGTGCTGCCGACGTAGTCCATGACGACGAAGTCGCCGGCCGCGGCGGGCTCATCGACGGTCTCGAGCTTGGCCATCCGCTCCTGCAGCTGCGCCAGCTCGGCATCGATCGCGGCCTCGTCGGCGACCGGCTCGCGGCGCGGGACCTCGAGGCCCTTGTACGTCCCCAGCTGAGCGTCCGGGCGCACGCCGATCTCGATCGTCAGCGTCAGCGGTTCGCCGGCGGGCGGCAGGTCGCCGAGCTTCAGGTCGGGATCGCCGACCGGGCTGACGCCGGACTCGCCGAGCGCCTCGACGTACCAGCGGCCCAGGCTCTGGCGGATCGTCTCGTCGAGGACGCTCTCGCGGCCCATCCGCTGGATCACGACCTGTGTCGGGACCTTGCCCTTGCGGAAGCCGGGCATCTTCATCTCGCGGCCCAGCGCACGGGCGGTCTGCTCCATGCGCTGCTCGAGCTCCTGCGGGGACACCTGGGCGTCCAGGCGCACGCGCGATTCGGGCAGCTCGGTGACGGTCGTCGTGACGGCGGCGGGCATCGCGCGGACGATAGCGTCAGGACATCGATCTCGACCGTCCCACCCGTGCCCGCGCCTGGCTCGTCACCGGGCCGCTCGGGCACCTCTGGGGCGGTCTGCTGGACTGGGCCTCGCTGCTGCTGCGCGTCGCCCGCGCGAAGCTGCGCGGGCGCGATCCGTGGGCCTGAAAGTTCAGCCGAGCAGCCGCATGATCGGCCACTTGTTCGGCACGCCCTTGAGCGTCACCGCGTCGACGTACTCAAAGCGCAGACCCGATCCGACGACCGTCCCGACGGCCGTGCCCGAGGCGAGGATCTCACCCGGCCCGGCGAGGTCGGCGATCCGCGCGGTGATCGTGACCGCCATGCCGAGGACATCGCCGGCGACGACCTCGCACTCGCCGGTGTGGATCGAGGCGCGCATCTGCAGGCCGAGCCCGCCGACCGCATCCATGATCGCCAGTGCGCAGCGATGCGCCAGCGTCGGCGCGCCGGAGAACGTCGCCAGGAACCCGTCGCCCATCGTCTTGATCTCGACGCCGTCGAAGCGATCGAGTTCGTGGCGGACCGCCGCGTCGTGGGCGGCGACGACGTCGCTCCAGCGCTGATCGCCCAGCTCAGCCGCGCGCTTGGTCGAGCCGACGATGTCGGTGATCAGGATCGTCAGCAGCGCCCGATCGAGCGAGCGCCGGCGCTTGCCGGTGAGGAACTCCTCGACCTCGCCGGTCAACGCCTGGATGTCGCCCGCGCCCGGGAAGTTGTCGGCGCCTTCGAGTTCGACGTAGCGGGCGCCGGGGATCGCGGCCGCGATCGAACGCGCGTGCTCGACGTCGGTCAGCTGATCGGCGGTGCGGTGCGTCACCAGCGTCGGCACGCTGATGTGCGCGAGGTCCTCGCGCGCGTCGTAGCGCGAGGTGCTGGCCCACAGCAGCCGCAGCGACCCGGGGCTGACCGCGAGCCGCCGCAGCCGCGCGAACCACGCGTGCAGGCGCTCGTCATCGGCACGCGAGGGCGCCAGCCGCGCGAGGTCGGTCGACGTGCCCCAGGTCGAGATGGAGTCCTCGATGTCGCGTTGCAGCTGCTCTTCGTCGCGGATCAGCTCGGGGTCGGCGGCATCGGCCAGCGCGCTCGCGACGGCGGCGTACAGCCACAGCGCCTTCGTGCGCTCGGGATGCACCCGCGCGAAGCGGATCGCCACGGTCCCGCCCCAGCCGTAGCCGTTGACGACGGCGGTCGTGCTGCCCGCCGCGTCGAGCACCGCGAGGACGTCGCCGACCTCCTCGTCGAGCGTGATGACGCGCGTGAGCGGATCGGACAGCCCGATGCCGCGGCGGTCCATGATGATCAGCCGCGTGAATGCGGCCAGACCCTCGAGGTACCGCGCGAGCGTCGGTTCCTCCCACAGGTGCTCGACGTGCGAGATGCCGCCGAGCAGCAGGATCAGGTCGACCGGGCCGTCGCCGATCACCGAATAGGCGAGCGAGACTTCGCCGTTGCTGGCGTAGCGGACGTCGGGACGGGCCACGCGTTGGAGTATTGCTGGCGCGCCCGCGCGGCATCTGGCAGGCTCGCCCGATGCCGAGCCCCGAGCAGGTCGCCGAGCGCCAGGACGTCAGGTTCACCTCCGGCGGCGACCTCGTCGCCGCCTGGCACTACCCGCCACGTACCGGATCGGGAGCGACCTGCGTCGTCATGGCGCACGGCTTCAGCCTCACGCGCCATGACGGCTTGGACCAGTACGCGCAGGCGTTCGCCGACGCGGGCGCGCACGCGCTCGTGTTCGACCATCGCCACCTGGGTGACTCCGGCGGTGCCCGGCGCCAGCGCTTCCGCCGGTCCGAGCAACTCGAGGACTGGCGCAACGCGATCGCCTTTGCGCGCACGATTGACGGCGTCGAGCGGATCGTGCTGTGGGGCTTCTCGTTCTCCGGCGGCCATGCGGTGACGCTCGCGGCTGCGCGCGACGACCTGGCCGCGGTGCTCGTGATCGCGCCGTTCGTCGACGGCCCGCGGCGGGTCCTCGGCACACCGCCGGCGCTGTCAGCGTGGATTCTCCCGCGCGCGATCCTCGACGTCGCGGGCCGCCACGGGACGATCCCCGTCACCGCGGAGCCGGGTTCGCACGGAGCGATGACGCTGCCCGGCGAGGCGATCGGCTTCGCGGCCGCCGTGCACGAGGGCTCGCCGTGGCGCAACGAGATCTCCCCCGGCCTGTTCCTGACCGTCGGCCTGTTGCGACCGCTCAGCCGCGCGCGACGGATCGCCTGCCCGCTGTGGGTCGGCCTGGGCGAACGCGACATCTCGGTCCACGGCCCGTCGGTCGAGCGCCTCGCCGAGCGGGCGCCCCGCGGCGAACTGCACCGCTACGACGCCGACCACTTCGACCCGTTCGTCGGCGAGCTTCCGGCGCGGATCGCCGCCGGCCAGGTCGCGTTCCTGCGACGGACCGGGCTGGCCTGACCAGCGTCAGACGCCGCGCAGCTCGCAGGCGATGCCGCGAGTGGCGCTGAGCAGAGCGGCGCCGTCGAACTGCGTCTGCATCCCGAAAGCCCAGCCACCGACGGGACACGAGCGCGGCGCCTCGATGAACCGGCGCCGCGGCCGTGAGCGGGTCCAGCCGCCGACCGTCATCGCAAACCGCTCGACCTTCATCACGCCGATCTCCGGGTCGCTGACGACGGGGATCGGCAGGTCGTAGACCCACCCGCTCGCCACGTGCCGGAGCACGCCGCGCATGATGACCGTGAGCGGTGAGTTGATCCCATTGCCGATCACCATCAGGACGCGCCCGGCGCTGGTGCGCGGCCCGATGTACATGGCCATCCGCAGGTGGTAGTCGTAGAACGGTGCGTGCCCGCGCAGATCGATGCCGAGCGGCCGGCGCAGCTGGACGTCGGACGTGCCCCGGCCGACCGCCAGCCGCCGCGGGCAAGGGTCGTAGTCGTTGGCCACCGACACGATCGGCTCCGCGCTGCAGGTCGGCACGCCCACCGCGTTGACGATCGCGTCGGGCAGCGTGAACCGCAACGACTGCAGGATCGGCTGGGCGTCGATGCCGTCGGAGTCCGAGAACTCCCCGCTGACCGACAGCAGAAACGGCAATGCCGGGCCGATCGGGATGTGGCCGAGCAGCACCGTCGTGTCGAAGGTCGCCGACGACTGCGCCCGCGCAGGCCCGGCCGGGCCCGCGAGCAGCAGTGCGAATGCGGCGCCGAGGGCCAGGAGTACGCGGGGCGGGCTGGGCACGGTCGCAGTCTGCCAGCCGGAGCGGGGCCGCGCTACGTTGGGACGATGGCCCGCCACGTCGCGCTCCTGCGCGCGATCAACGTCGGATCGGGACGCAAGGTTCCGATGGCCGACCTTCGCGTGCTGCTGGAGGCGGCTGGGGCGACGGACGTCGCAACCTACGTCCAGAGCGGGAACGTCGCGCTGAGCTCCCGCAAGGCGCCGGCGACGCTCGAGCGCGAGCTCACCGCCGCGGTGACCGAGCGCTTCGGTTTCCCGATCGAGGTCCTCGTCCGAACGCGGGCAGAGCTCGCCGCAGTCGCCGCCGACGATCCGTTCGACGGTGTCGCGAGCGACCCGACCAAGCACCTGATCATGTTCAGCCGCGAGCCGCTCGACGGCGACCACGTCGCCCGGGCCGTGCCGGACGACCTTGGCGATGAGCGCTGGGCCGTCCGCGGTCGCGAGCTCCACCTGTGGCTGCCGGGCGGGGCGGGCCGCTCGAACCTCGCCGCCGCGCTGAGCGACCGGCGCCTGAAGATCGTGGCGACGGCGCGCAACCGGCGGACGGTCGAGAAGCTGCTGCGCCTCCTGGGCGACTGACCGCCGAGCAGCCGCCTCGCACCGATGCGGTCGCTACGGACCACTGCTGACGACGAGGTTCACCTTGCGAGACGTGGCCTGCTGGGTCCCGGGCGGGATGCGCTGGGAGATCACCGAGCCTCTGGCGACGGTGTTGGACCGGATCTTCCGCACGGTGCCGACCGCACAGTGGGCCTTCGTGAGCGCCGTGCGTGCGGCGGCGAACTTCTTGCCTTTCAGTTTGGGGACGGTGCAGAACTTCAACACTTTCGGCGCCGGCGCGTTCGCCCCCTTG
>JBBRFO010000067.1:0-16009 GCA_038224135.1 Solirubrobacterales bacterium | reverse complement strand
CGCGTCGTCTCCTCACACGAGAAGGCCCATGTCGCGGCGTTGAAGAAGGCGCTCGGGTCGGCCGCGGTCAAGCGGCCGTCGTTCGACTTCGGCGCGACCGTCCAGAGCCAGGGTGCGTTCACGGCGACGTCGATCACGCTCGAGGACACCGGTGTCCAGGCCTACCAGGGGCAGACGCCGTTCATCCGCTCGCAGGCGGTGTTCAAGGCCGCGATCTCGATCCACCCGATCGAGGCGCGTCACGCGGCATGGATCCGCAACCTCGCCGGGCAGGCACCGGCGCCGGTGGCGTTCAACCCCGCGCTCAGCAAGGCGCAGGTTCTGGCGGCGGTCGCCGGAACCGGCTTTATCAAGTAACGCCGCTCAATCCGGGTGACGCCGACATCGGCGTCACCCGGCGGGCGTTCAGGCGGCCTGTGAAAGGGCCGGCAACAGCACCGGGCGCAGCATGAACAGCTCGATCTCGACGTCCGGGCCGACGTGGTGGTTGGAGATGAACGCCAGCACGCTGCGGCCGGAGAGCCGTTCGACGACGCTGATGAACGTCTGCTGCATCGCGTTCTGGAAGGCGCTGCGCGTCTCCTGCACGACCGTCGCCCGCTGCAGCTCGATCATCGTCTTCTCGACGTCGGTGTAGACCCCGCTCATCACGCAGGCGAGCAGGTCGTCGCCGAGCATCAGCGACTTGGCGGTCACCGGCTCGCGGTGGTAGTAGCGCTGGTGCAGCGCGACCATCTCGCTCGTCACTGCCAAGAGCAAGAATTCGCCGCTGAGCGGCGGATCGGGGACGGGCACGGGTCCAGCTCTCTCGTCCTCCGGGGTGGGTTCACGCTGGGAGCGAAGGGCGATGACCCGAAGCGCGATCGAGATCGAGAGTAGCCGGTGGAGGAGTATGGTCGACGCATCGCTGATTTCTGCTACGGATTGGTCCTCTCATGAACCTGACGCCCCCGCCCCTATCAACCGAGACGCATGGCGACGTCCTGACCGCGATCTCCGACGGACTGGTCGCGCTGCTGAAGGAGTACTACGGCCGCGGACCGACGCGGGCAAAGTCGTACTACGCGGACGATCTGGTCGTGTGCGTCCTGCGCGGCGGCTTCTCGCGCGTCGAGCAGACGCTGCTCGAGGGCGGCCGCGGCGAGTCGGTGATCCAGCAGCGGATGGACTTCCAGGACCTGATGCAGGCGCGCTTCGAGGCGGTCATCCAGGATGCGACCGGACGCCGCGTGATCGGGTTCATGAGCGGCAACCAGCAGGAACCGGACATGATGTGCGAGGTCTTCATCCTCGCGCCGACGGACCTCGTCGCAGACGACGAGCTGTCGCCCGATCCGCCGTCGTTCCTCGCCTGACCGCAGGGCAGCACCCCGCGGGTTGACGGACGGTGTAGCGTCTGGCGCGGAGGGCATCCATCGTGTGGGTCGGCCGAGGACGGCGCGGGCACCACGATCTGACTTTCGAGTGTTCACGTACCTCGGAGGATCGATGCCCCACCTGCAGTTTGCCGTTCAGCCATCTGCCCGCAGCGTTGCGGGCCTGCTCGGACGCTCATGACGTACCGCGAGACAGCGCGCGGGACCGGCCCGCAAGGGCTGCGCGCTCTCTCGCCGTGTGTCATCGATGACGAGATCCCGGATGGCGTCGCGCCTCCCAGCGATCGCCGCCCAACCGACGTCGATGGCCGCATGGGCGGCCGACGTGTTTCCCCGACACGCCGGCCGCCCCAACTCGTCGCCCTGCCCAGCGACCAGGGCCCGGCGCCACCCGAGTCCCCGGTCGACGCGTTCTACCACCGCCACGTCGATGCGGCGCTTGCGGCGCTCACACCGGCCGAGCGCGACTGCGTCGAGCTGACGTTCTTCGCCGGACTGACGTTCGAGCAGGTCGCCGCGTACCGCGAACTGCCGACGAGGACGGTCGAGCTGCGGCTGCGGACCGGCCTCGACGGCATGCTGTTCTACCTGCGCTCATGCGGCGACGTCGAAGGCGCGGGCGACGCGCAGCCCGAGCGATCGACGCTCCGCGCGCTCTAACCCCGCGCCGTCACCGTCGTCACCGGAAGGCCGAGCCCGGCCACCTTGTGCGGCAGGTCCAGGTGCAGCCAGCGTGAGACGTGGACCGGCAGTGTCGAGAGGATGATCTCGTCGAAGCCGTGGACGTTGACCGCGTCCTGGATCGCCTCGAGCGGCGCGGCCGCGGCCGCCTGACCGGTCACCGGGGTGCCGGCGGCCTCCTCGAGCAGCGGCAGCGCGAGCGCGAGAATCGCGTCCGACTCGCTGGTGTCGGGGCTGTCGGAGCCGACCAGGCGCTCGAGGCCGTGCGGTGAGGCGGGCACCAGCAGTGTGAACGCCGCGGGCCCCTGTGCCGCACGCGTCCGGACGGCATCGAGCAGGGCGGGCGTCGCGGCCGTCGCGTGTGCGACGACGAGGACGCGGGCGGGGCTGGCGGCTTCCATCTCGGCGGGCTCCCTTCGGACGGCGTGCGGGTCGCGGTCGATCCTCTCACCGCGGCGCCGTGCGCGCCAGCGCCCCGGCGCTCAGCCCGCGGGAAGGTCGGCTGCGGCGAGGACCGTGGCGCCCGCATCGCCGAGCGCGGCCATGAACGCCGCGTGGACGATCGCGCCCGGAAGCTGCTGATCACCGAACGCGAGGTCGGGCGCCGCGCAGGCGTCGTGCACGACCGTCACTGCCAGACCCAGGTCCAGCGCGGCGCGGCTCGTCGCATCGACGCACATGCTGCTCATCATCCCGGCGACGACGAGCTCGTCGATCTGCTGCTCCGCCAGCTCGGCCTGGAGCGGCGTGCCGAGGAAGCCATTGGGCGACTGCTTGGTGATCACGGTCTCGCCGGGCGCCGGCTCGACGAGCGGATGGGGGAGGACGCCGTCGGTCCCGGGTCGCAGGAACGCGGCGTCAGGCTCATCCCAGAGGTGCTGCAGGTGGATCACGGGCGCTCCCGCCGCACGGAAGCCGGCGAGCAGCCCGGCGGCCACCTCAGCGGCGGCAGCGGGCGCGACGAGCGGATAGGCGCCGCCCGGGAAGTAGTCGCGCTGGACGTCGATGATCAGCAGGCCGCGGGGCATGGCGACCATCATCGCAGCCGCGCGGGCGCCCCTACGTCGCGACGACGGCCCGCCGGCTGCGCAGCCCGAACGCCAGGAGCAGCGCCGCGCCGAATGCCTGGACGGCGAGCACGACGGTGGCGAACGGGATCACGCTGAGGTCGGCGACGCTCAACAGGATCGGTTCGGTGATCGCGACGACGGCGAGCACCCAGAGGAATGTCGTGCGGTGCAGGGCGACCATGTACTGCACCGTCAGGTAGGCGACCGACAGCAGCGTCATCGCCAGCGCCAGCAGTGGCAGCGCGCCGGAGGCGGCGGTGAAGTCCGGCCCGAAGGCGATCCGCAGCACCGGCCGCGAGGCGACGGTGAAGAGCAGCAGCGCCGGCAGTGCGATCACCGCCAGTACGGCGAGTGCCCGGTGCAGCACCGGCTGCGGGTCCTCGCCGCGGGCGGCGCGGCGGGCGGCATCGGGGAGCAGCTGCAGGCCGAGCCCGATCGCGACGAACACGACGGCCTTGGCCGCGACCGCCGCGGCCGCGTACGAGCCGGCGACGTCGTGCGGAAGCTGGCGCCGGGCGATGATCAGGTCGACGTTCTGCAGCGCTGCGAGGAAGAACAGGGCCAGGATCGCGACCCAGCCGGTGCCGATCAGCGCTCGCAACGTCGGATGGCCTTCGGCCGATGCGGATACCGGACCCAGGCGCTCGCCGAGCGAACGGTCGAGCAGCACGATCAGCACGAGGAACGTCAGCGGCGTCCCGAGCAGCGCGCCGGTCACGCCGAAGCCGGCGGCGACGAGCAGCAGGCCGAACATCAGTCGCAGCAGCGCCTCGGCGACGATGCTGACGCCGACCGGCCGGTAGGCGCGCACGCCCTGGAGCGCCCCGCGCTGCAGGCACAGCGCCAGCCAGAGGCAGCCGGTCGGGAGGATCGCGGCGGCCGCCCAGGGGTGCTCGGGAACGCCGATCAGCGCCGCCAGCGGCTCGCGCAGGATCACCGACGCGCCGGCCACGGCGACGAACGTCGTCAGGATCCGCCGCATCCAGACGCGGAGCGTCGCCCGCACCCGGCCCGGCGGCCCGAGGCGATCCAGCGCGACCTCGCGCGCGGCGGCGACCTGCATCGACTGCCCGGCCACGAGCAGGATCAGGAAGGCGGAGACCAATGCCGCGAGCGAGCCGTAGCCGGACGTGCCGAGCAGCCGCGTGAAGATCACGGTGAAGATCAGCTGGATCGCGTTGTTCGTCAGCGTCGCGACGGCCAGGCCGGCGGCGCTGCCGGACTCCGATCGCGCCAGCGCCTCGCGCAGACTCGGCCGCCCATCGCGGATCGCGCGTTCGAGGACGTCGCTCGTCGCGTCCGCGGTCGCCGCCCAGGTGAAGCCGCGCGAGCGCTCCAGCGCGGCGGCGCCCATCGCATCGAGCCGGCCCGTGTCCGTCAACAGCGCCCGCACCTCGTGCTCGAGCTGTGCGGGGTCGTCGGCGAGGATCC
Organism: Solirubrobacterales bacterium; assembly: GCA_038224135.1. Classification (GTDB taxonomy): domain Bacteria; phylum Actinomycetota; class Thermoleophilia; order Solirubrobacterales; family Solirubrobacteraceae; genus F1-60-MAGs163. The sequence continues at coordinate 11,451 of JBBRFO010000067.1, read as the reverse complement.
CGGTGCGCCCGTCGACGATCGCCTCCTCCAGGCCGCCGACACGCAGCGCCGCCGTCGGGGTCGCACAGGCGCCGGCCTCGATCACCGTCAGGCACCAGCCCTCGGCCGAGGACGCCGTCAGCGCCAGCCACGCCGAGCGCAGCAGGTCGGCCTTCTCGCGCTCGTCGACGTGACCATGGAACGTGACGCGGTCGCTGATCCCCAAGCCGGCGGCGTGCCGCTCGAGCGCGCCGCGATGGTCGCCGTCGCCGGCCACGTGCAGGTGCGCGCCCGGAATCGCCGCCGCGACGTCGAGCACCTGCTCGATCCGCTTGTACTGCTTCAGGCGGCCGAGGTAGATCAGCTCCGGCTGCGCGGCACGCGGTCCGGGTGCCAGCTCGCCGGGCTCGAGCCCGAGGTGGACGATGCTGATCTGCTCCTGCGGGATGCCGAGCGCCATCAGTCCCGCGCGCGAACTGCGCGAGATCGTGATCACCGGGGTGCCGCGGTAGAGCACCGTCAGCGGCAGCCGCTCGAGGACGAACGCGGCAGCCGATCCGCGCCGCCCGAGTTCGGCGACGTAGTGGTCCTGATGGACGTGGAACACGAGCACCGCCCGCGGCTTGCGCAGCCACGGCCACAGCGGCGTGTCGAAGGCGATGCCGTTGCAGACCTCGAGCACGACGTCGGCGTCACGGCCGAGGCCGCGCAGCGTCGCCCACGCCGCGCGCGGGAAGACGGTCAGCCGGCTGCCCATGCGGTGGACGGCGAGGCGCTCGTGGTAGCGGCTGACGCGCTCGGCCCCGCGGTAGCTGCCGGCGATCACGGTCACGCGGTGGCCGTCGGCCAGCCACTGCGAGATCAGGCCATAGAGGACGGTTCCCGTGCCGCCCGCCTGGGGGTGGGTCCAGTCGCGGTCGGTCAGCAGGAGCAGATGCCTGGCGGGCCCCTGGGACACGCACCGAAACTAGCGCAGACGCGGGCGGCCTGGCCCGGTCGCGGCGGCGTCGTCATCTAGCATCGCGGGCGATGCCGCACCCCCGTTGCTCCGCTGCCGTCCTGCTCGCGACGCTGACGCTCGCCGTCGCGCCGGCCGCCGCGCTGGCCCAGGGCAGCGCCGGCGACGATCAGTACCAGGATCCGTTCTCGGGCCAGACCAGCGGCGGCGGGTCGAAGGGCTCCGGCGGATCGCTCGGCAGCGCGCCACCGGCGGCGACGCCGGCGGCCCCGGCAGCGGCGCCGGCGACGGGCACCGCGTCGCCGCAGTCGCTGCCCGCGGAGCTCGCGCGGACCGGCGCCGATCTGCGAATCGAGCTTGCTGCAGGCGCCGTGCTGATGATCGGCGGCCTGGCGCTGCGCCGCAGTGCGGATGGGCGCTGAGGCCGAGAGCCGGCGGACGACCGGGGCGGCGCAGACCGAGGCCCTGGCCGCCGCGTTCGCCGCGCGCCTGCGCCCCGGCGACGTCGTGCTGCTCAGCGGCGAGCTCGGCGCCGGAAAGACGACGTTCGTGCGCGGCGCCTGCCGCGCGCTCGGCGTCAGCGGTCCGGTGACGAGCCCGACCTTCACGCTCGCCCGGCGCTACGACGACGGCCCGGTGCCCGTCTCGCACCTGGACCTGTATCGCCTGGCGGGCACGGTCGACGAGGATCCGGGCCTGCTCGAGGACGAGCTCGGCCCCGGCCGCATCGCCTTTGTCGAGTGGCCCGACGCGCTGCCGCAGCTGCCCGACGGCGTGCGCCTGGCGGCCCGCGTCGTCCTGGCCCACGCCGGCGGCGACGCGCGCGACATCGCGATCGAGGAGGCGGCGGCGTGACACCGGCGACGATCGTGCTCGCCTTCGACACCGCGACGGCGGCGACGGTCGTCGGACTCGATGCCGGCAACGGCGTGCTGACCCGCCGCGACGACCCACCCGCCGGCGCCCGCCCGCGTCACGCGGAACGGCTGCTTGCGCTGTGCGACGAGCTGCTGGGGGAGGCGGGCCTGCGCTGGGCCGACGTCGGCCGGATCGGCGTCGGTGTCGGCCCCGGCACGTTCACCGGCCTGCGGATCGGCGTCGCGACGGGCCGGGCACTCGCGCAGGCGACGGGCGCCGAGGTCGTGCCCGTGGCGACGCTCGCGGCGCTCGCCCACGCCGCGCGGCAGACGCACGCGGAACCCTGCCTTGCGCTGATCGACGCGCGCCGCTCCGAGCTGTTCGCGGCGGCATGGGGCGCCGATGGCACGGCTCTGGCGGGCGCCGCCGCGATCGCGCCAGCGGCGCTGGCCGAGCTCACGGTCGCCGCGCCGGGGCCGTGGCTCGCGATCGGTGACGGCGCCGTCCGCTATCGCGCCGAAGCCGAGGCCACGGGCGCCGCCGTGCCCGTCGACGACGATCCGCTGCACCGCGTCGACGGGGCCGCGCTGGTGGCGCTGGCGCAAGCCGGCGGTCCGATCGCTCCCGGCGCGCTCGTTCCCGACTACCTGCGCCTGCCCGACGCGGAGATCCAGCGCCGCGCGAAGGCGACGAGCGGATGAGCACGACCGCGCTCGAGGTCCGCCGGCTGACGTACTCCGACCTGCCGCAGGTGATCGCGATCGAGCGGCGCGCGTTCCCGACACCGTGGTCGCTGGCGATGTTCGTGCTCGAGCTGAGCAAGCCCGGTGGCGAGTGCCTGGCGGCGCTCCACGGCGGCCAGCTCGTCGGGTACATCGTCTGCTCGCGCTATGACGACGCCTGGCACGTGATGAACGTCGCCGTCGAGCCGCGCCTGCTGCGCACGGGCATCGCGACGACGCTGCTGAACACGCTGATCGATCGCGTCGGCCCTGACGCGCGGATGACGCTGGAGGTTCGGCCGACCAACGTTGCGGGCATCGAGCTGTACCGCCGCTTCAGCTTCCTGCCGGCCGGTCGCCGGCCGCGGTACTACCAGGACAACGGCGAGGACGCGGTCGTCATGTGGCGCACGCCCGACACGCTGCAGGGTCACCTCGGCGACGTGCCGAACCCCGCGCCCGGCGGGCCGGTGTGGCCGTGATCCTCGCGATCGAGACGAGCTGCGACGACACCTGCGCCGCGGTCGTCGGCGACGACGGCCTGATCCGCTCCAACGTGATCAGCTCGCAGGGCGTCCACGACGCGTTCGGCGGCGTCGTCCCGGAGATCGCCTCGCGCCACCACCTGGAACAGATCAACGCCGTCGTCGCTGACGCGTTGTCGCGCGCTGGTGCGGGGCTCGACGACATCGACCGCATCGCCGTCACGCAGGGGCCGGGCCTCGTCGGTGCCCTGCTGGTCGGGATCGCCACGGCAAAGGGGCTGGCGGCCGGGCGCGGGTTGCCGCTGGTCGCCGTCGATCACCTGCAGGGTCACGTCGCCGCGAACTTCCTGGGACCGGTCCCGTTCGATCCGCCGTTCCTCTGCCTGGTCGCCAGCGGCGGGCACACGTTTCTCGCGCGCGTCGAGGACCAGCGCTCGTTCACGGTGCTCGGATCGACGCTCGACGACGCGGCGGGGGAGGCGTTCGACAAAGGCGCGCGGATGCTCGGCCTGCCGTTACCCGGCGGCCCGGCGATCCAGCGCGAGGCGGCCGGCGGCGATCCGCACGCGTTCGATCTGCCGATCGCGCGCAGGCTGGCGGGGCTGGACTTCTCGTTCGCCGGGCTGAAGACGGCGCTGCTCTACACCGTGCGCGACCTCGGCGAGCAGCCGGCGGCGGCGCGACGGCCCGATCTCGCCGCGTCCTACCAGCACGCGATCGTCGAGGCGCTGGCGCTGCGCGTCGAGCGCGGCCTGCAGCAGACCGGGCTGAATCGCCTGGCGATCGGCGGCGGCGTCGCGGCCAACGCGCTGCTCCGTGAGCGGCTCGGCGGGCTCGGCGTCCAGCTGCGCGTCCCGCCGATCGAGCTCTGCACCGACAACGCGGCGATGATCGCCTCAGCGGCGCGGTTCGCCGATCAGCTCGACCCGGCTGCGGCGCTCGCGCTCGATGCCTACGCCACCGGCGCGCGGGGATTGTGAGCACGGTCACCGTCTATCTGCGGCCCGGGTGCCACCTGTGCGAGCAGGCGATCGCCGAGCTGGGTCCGCTGCTGGCCGACTTCGCCGCCACGCTGGCGACCGTCGACATCGAGACCGACGACGACCTGCACCGGCGCTACCTCGAGCGGATCCCCGTGATCGCGCTCGACGGTCAGGAGCTGTACGACTTTCACCTCGACGCCGGTGACCTGCGGCGGCGCCTTGCCGCAGCGGGCACCGAGTAGCATCGCTCGCGCATGTCCATCGGCGAGATCGCAGGTTCGGCCGCGGACCAGTCGAACGGCGACGCCCCGGTCGAGCGGCTGTCGCTGGGCGTCGCGGCGCGCCTGTCGCGCTACCTCCAGGTCCTCACCCAGGCCCGCAAGATGGGTCGCGAGACGATCTCCTCGCAGGAGCTGTCGGACTACACGCACGTCAACTCGACGCAGATCCGCCGTGACCTGTCGGGCTTCGGCAAGTTCGGCAAGCGCGGCGTCGGCTACAACGTCGACTCGCTGCTGACGCAGATCCGCCGGATCCTGCAGACCGGCGGCCAGCACAACATCGCGCTGTTCGGTGCCGGCCATCTGGGCAAGGCGATCGCCTCGTCGGACATCTTCGCCGACCACGGCTTCCGCGTCGTCGCGATCTTCGACGCCGACACGCGCAAGGTCGGCTCCAAGGTCGGCGGCCAGAAGGTCCGCGACATCGCCGATCTCGACGCCGTCGTCGCCGAGGAGGGCGTCGTCGTCGGCGTCCTGGCGGTTCCCGGCGCCGCCGCCCAGCAGCTTGCCGACGAGCTCGTCCAGTCGGGTGTGAAGATTCTCTTCAACTACTCAGAGTCGCTGCTGCAGGTGCCGCCCGAGGTGACCGTCCACACCTCGAGCCCCGCGGTCGACCTGCTGCATGCGCTGTACTTCTACCTGTCTTGAGCTGCGAGTGAGCATCGATCTGGAACGCGCGGAGGCCGGGTTCGCCGCCTCGACCGACGGGACCGTCGGGATCGAGGAGGAGTTCGCGATCCTCGACCCGCAGACGCTGGAGCTCGCACCGCGCTTCGAGGAGCTGCGCGACGCGGGCGCGGGCGATCCGCGGCTGGCGACGGCGATCGCCGGCGAGCTGATCTCATCCGAGATCGAGATCCGCTCCGGCGCCGGGACCGACTTCCACGACGCCCTGCGCCTGCAGCGCGAGGTCCGCGCCGCGCTGTTCGCGCTGGCCGCCGAGCGCGGCGCGGCGCTCGGCTCGACCGGCACGCATCCGTGGGCCGACTATCGCGAGCAGTCGAACATCGACACCGAGCACTACCGCCGGGTCGTCGATGGGCTGCAGTACGTCGCGCGGCGCAACAACACGTTCGCGCTGCACGTCCACGTCGGCGTGAACGGCACCGACCGCGCGGTCCGCGTCTGTGACCGCCTGCGCCCGGTCCTGCCGCTGCTGCTGGCGATCGGCGCCAACTCGCCGTTCCTGGAGGACCGCGATTCGGGCCTGCACTCGGTCCGCACGCAGACGTTCACCAAGTCGTTCCCGCGCTGTGGCGTGCCCGATGCCTACGGGTCGTGGGCCGCCTATCGCGAGTACCTCGAGTTCCTCGTGCGCACCAACTCGATCATCGAGGACACGCAGGTCTGGTGGTCGATCCGCCCGCACCTGGCGTTCGGCACGGTCGAGGTCCGGATCTGCGACGCCCAGAGCACCGCCGCCGAGTCCGACGCGCTCAGCGGCCTGATCACCGCGTGCGTGCTGCAGGCGGCGCGCGACGACGACGACGGCGTGCCGTTCGCCGACCTGCCGCGCAGGCTGATCGAGGAGAACATCTGGCGCGCGATCCGCCACGGCCGCGACGGCCTGCTGATCGATCTCGACAGCGGCGCGGAGTTCGCCGCCGCCGACGCCGCCGGCCGCCTGCTCGACTGGAGCGCGCCGGTGCGGGCCGAGCACGGCATCGACCCGATCTTTCCCGACCTGAACGGCGCCCAGCGCCAGCGAGCGATGTGCGCCGACGGCGCCGGGCTGCGCGAGGTCTACACCGCGGTCGTCGACGAGACGCGCCGCACGTTCTCAAGCCCCGAGGAGGTCCCCGCCAGATGACCGATCAGCCATTCGACCCGACCCTTGCCGGTGCGCCCGGCGGCCCCGAGCCGACCGAGGAGGAGCTGCGCGCCGCCTACGAGGCCGAGCTCAAGGCGCTGCGCATCGAGGACGTGATGATGCAGACCGTCGTCTCGCTGCTGAATCTCGGCGCGCGCCGCGCCGGGCTGCTCGAGGGCAGTGAGGACGAGGTCGATCCCGAGCAGGTCCGGATGGCGATCGAAGGCGCCCGCGGCCTGCTGACGCCGCTGGAGCCGGTTCTCGGCCCCAATGCCGGCCCGCTCAAGGATGCGCTCGCGCAGCTGCAGATCGCCTACGCGAAGCTCAGCGGCGCCGGCGGCGCTCCCGCTGCACCTGCCGACGGTCCGGGGGACGCCGAGGCGCCGCCGGCGCAGCAGCCCAGCCGGCTCTGGGTGCCGGGCCGCTAGACCCGCCTGACAGGTAAGGGCCCTCCAGCAGGCCTTTCTGCCGGGCATGCGGATAGACTGCCGCCTGCTTCCATGCCGGGGCGCGCCCTTCCGCGCGCCCCGTTCCGCGTTCGCGGTCCCCGCCGCAACGCACCCATCTTCACTTCGGAGGACCACTTCCTTGTCTGACTTCCTGACCAACCACGGGGTCATCGTCGCCATCGGCTGCGCGCTGATCGCGGTGGCGTACGGCCTGGTGACCACGTCGCGGCTGCTCGCACTGTCCCCGGGCAACGAGGAGATGCAGCGCATCTCGGCGGCGGTCCAGGAGGGCGCGCGCGCCTACCTCAACCGTCAGTACACCGTGATCGCCGCCGTCGGCGCGGTGCTGTTCATCGTGCTGATCTTCGTCCAGGACATCTCGGTCGCGGTGGGCTTCCTGATCGGCGGCGTCCTGTCGGGCGCCACCGGATACATCGGCATGAACGTGTCCGTCCGGGCCAACTGCCGCGTCGCCGAATCGGCGCGCGGCGGCATCAGCCCGGCGCTCGGCGTCGCGTTCCGCGGCGGGGCGATCACGGGCATGCTCGTCGTCGGCCTGGCGCTGTTCGGCGTCGCGGCCTACTACGGCATCCTCACCTCGTGGTTCGACAAGAGCCAGAAGGACGCGGTCGACGCCCTCATCGGCCTCGGCTTCGGCGGCTCGCTGATCTCGGTCTTCGCCCGTCTGGGCGGCGGCATCTTCACGAAGGCCGCCGATGTCGGCGCCGACCTCGTCGGCAAGGTCGAGGCCGGCATTCCCGAGGACGACCCGCGCAACCCGGCCGTCATCGCCGACAACGTCGGTGACAACGTCGGCGACTGCGCCGGTATGGCCGCCGACCTGTTCGAGACGTACGCCGTCACCGCCGTCGCGGTGATGCTGCTGGGCGTCCTGACGTTCGAGCAGTCGACCGCTGTGGCGATGTACCCGCTGATCCTCGGCGCGGTCGCGATCGTCGCCTCGATCATCGGCACGTTCGCGGTCCGCACGACCACCGGCAACGTCGAGCGCGCCCTGTACCAGGGCCTGTTCGTCTCCGGCCTGATCGCCGCGATCGCCTTCTACCCGGTCACCCACTGGCTGATGGACGGCGTCACGTTCAAGAACGCAGCGGCCGGCATCAACCCGCCGAGCGTCACGGATCTGTACCTGTGCTCGCTCGTCGGCATCGCCGTCACCGCCTGCCTGTTCGTCATCACCGACTACTACACGTCGACGCGGTTCGGCCCGGTGCGCAAGACCGCAGAGGCCTCGCAGACCGGTCATGCGACGAACATCATCTCCGGACTCGCCCAGGGCCTGCAGGCCACGGCGCTGCCGGCGCTGGTGCTCGTGCTCGGCATCCTCGCCTCGTGGAAGATCGCGGGCGGCGGCGAGCAGGGCATCTACGGCATCGGCGTCGCGGTCATGGGTCAGCTCTCGCTGACCGGCCTGATCGTCGCACTCGACGCGTTCGGCCCGATCACCGACAACGCCGGCGGCATCGCCGAGATGGCGAACATGCCGGAAGAGGTCCGCAACGTGACCGATCCGCTCGACGCGGTCGGCAACACGACGAAGGCCGTCACCAAGGGCTACGCGATCGGCTCGGCGGTGCTCGCCGCGATCGTGCTGTTCGCCGGCTTCAAGGCCGAGCTCAAAGCCAGGGGCGCCGTCGCGGTGTTCCCGATCGACAGCCCGCCCGTGCTGATGGGCCTGCTGATCGGCGGCATGATGGTGACGCTGTTCGCCGCGCTCTCGATGGAGGCCGTCGGCCGCGCCGGTGGCGCCGTCGTCGAGGAGGTCCGCCGTCAGTTCCGCGAGAAGCCGGGAATCATGGAGGGCACCGATATGCCCGATTACCACGCCTGCGTCGACATCGTCACGAAGTCGGCCCAGCGCGAGATGATCATCCCCTCGCTGATCCCGATCGTGCTCACCGCGGTCGTCGGCATCATTGACATCCAGGCCCTCGGTGGCCTGCTGATCGGTGTCATCGTCGTCGGCTTCTTCTTCGCCGTCATGATGACCGCCGGCGGCGGCGCATGGGACAACGCCAAGAAGCTGATCGAGGACGGCGCCTTCGGCGGCAAGGGCTCCGACGCCCACGCCGCATCGATCACCGGCGACACGGTCGGTGACCCGTTCAAGGACACCGCCGGCCCGGCGATCAACCCGATGATCAAGGTCGCCAACATCGTCGCGATTCTGATCATTCCCATCATCACGTAGCGCCTGGCCGCGTCTCGCGGCGCCTGACACCACCCGCTCGCCGGCCGCTGTGCACGTGCACAACCGGCCGGCAGCGTGCGGCGTCAGGCATCCACGAAGAGTGGCGCTGGGCGGCCCTGCGGCCGCCCTTCTTGCGTTCTCCGGGCGGACGGGAGAATCGGGTGCAGTTAGGCGCGCCCTGTCTGACGAACTGCACCCGATCCTGGGAGAGCGGCCCGCGGGAGCCGCCGCGAACCACCGATCTCGCCTCCCAACCAGCCAAAGCCACAACAAGCGGCGGACGACGAACAGCTCCGAAAGCTCACGCGAACCGGGACCACGACCCGCCCCGGATCCCCTGCCACGCATGGGCTTGTCGTACATGTGTCCAGAAAGTGTCCAGGCCGCCTGGACGCCGGCTCATGGTGCTCCAGCCGGATTGCCGATCTATGCAGCACCGTCGGCGCGACCTACGGTGCCGTCTGTGATTGCACGGACGGCACAGAAGGGTCTGCGAACGGCGGTCCTGGGGGGATGGGCGGTCATCCTGGCGGCGCTGATCCTCGGATCGGCGTCGTCAGGAGCCGTAGCCCTCGCGGAAGCCGGAACTCCTCCGGCAGCCGGCGCCACGGATGGCGCCGGCTCCTTTTCCGCCACTGTGACGATCACGGCGCCCGCGGGGGGCGCCACGTACCGTGCCGGAGTTCCGGTCGCGCTCCTCGGGGGAGCCGGCGCGCCGGGACACGCAGTGACGGGGCCGGCCCTTCAGTGGGTCGTCCTGCGCCACAGCGGCGCGGTCGTCGACCAGGTCGCCGAAGCGACGGGCACGGATGCCTCGTTCGTTCCGGCGCCCGGTTCGGCGCCGACCGATACCTACGAGGTGCGCCTGACGGCCAGCGACGCCGACGGCACGACAGCCACGGCGTCGGTCACGATGCGCGCCGCGACGGCGCCCGGGGGCGGCGATCCGCTGCAGGACGTCGGCACCGCGCTCGGCTCGAGCTCGCCGGGCTCGGGAATCTCCGGATCGGTGCAGTTCGCCGGCCCGGTCCTGCGCGTCAGCGCCAAGGGCACGAGCGGCGACGGCACGATCCGCGGCACCGTCCACGGACTGCCGACCGGCGCCCGCGTCGAACTCGCGATCAGCCGCGCCGGCTACGCGTCAGGCTGTCGCTGGTGGTCGCTGCCTGCCGGCCGCTTCGTCGCCGGCGCCTGCGACGCGCCGCGCTTCATCGTCACCAGGCTGCACCGGGCCTCCGCCGGGCGGGCGACGTGGCAGGTGCGCCTCGGTACCGCGCTGCCGGCGACCACGGCGGGGCTCGTGCTGCGGATCCGTGACCGCCACGGCGCCTTCATCCCCTTCACGCGGCGCTGAGCGTCGCTCGCTCCGTCCCGCGTGGCGCACGGCCGCGCCGCGGATGCGCCAGATCGAGCGTGCCGGTGAGCCGCCCGTAGGGCTAGGTTTGAGGGCATGAGCACCGAGACGCGCTTCTGGCATCCGTTCGCCGACATGGCGGCCGTCCGCAGCGCCGCGACGATGATCGTCCGCGGCCAGGGCACGACCGTCTGGGACAGCGACGACAACGCCTACTTCGACGGCACCGCCAGCCTGTGGTGCGTCAACGTCGGCCACGGCCGTCAGGAGATCGCCGACGCCGCCGCGGCGCAGCTCGGCGAACTGGCGAGCTACTCCGCGTTCGGCGGCTTCACGAACCGCCCGGCCGAGGCGCTGTGCGAGCGACTCGCGCAGGCCGCCGCCGGGACGGTCGACGACGCGCGCATCTTCCTCTGCCTTGGAGGCGGCGACGCGATCGACACCGCGGCAAAGCTCGCCCGGCGCTACTTCGCACAGATCGGCGAGCCGGATCGCGTCCACCTGATCGGCCGCACACAGGGCTACCACGGAACCCATGGCCTCGGCACGAGCATCGGCGGGATCGCCGCCAACCAGGTCGGCATGGGCCCGATGGACCCCGACACCAGCCACGTCCAGCACGACTCGATCGAGGCGCTGGCCGCGGAGTTCGACCGCGTCGGCGCCGGTCGCGTCGCGGCCGTCTTCGCCGAGCCCGTGATCGGCGCCGGCGGCGTCCACCAGCCCGCCCCGGGGTACCTGGAGGCGTTGCAGGAGCTCTGCCGCCGCCACGGTGCGCTGCTCATCGTCGACGGCGTGATCGGCGCGTTCGGCCGCCTGGGCAGCTGGTTCGCCGCCGACCGCTTCGGCCTGAAGCCGGACATGATCGCGTTCGCCAAGGGCGTCACCAGCGGCTACCTGCCGCTCGGCGGCGTCGTCATCGCCGGTCGCGTCGCGGCGCCGTTCTGGGAGTCGTCGGACGCGCCGGTGATGTTCCGCCACGGGCAGACCTACGGCGGTCACCCGTCGTGCTGCGCCGCGGCGATGGCCAACCTGGACATCATCGAGCGCGAGGACCTGTTCGCGGCCGGACGGCGCCTGGAAGGCGACATCACCGAGCTGCTCGGCGCGCTCGACGGTCACCACGAGGTGATCGGCAACGTCCGCGCCGGGACCGGCGCTCTGGGTGCCGTCGCGTTCGACCCGCAGGCGCTGGCCGAGCACCCTGATCTGCCGCTGCGCACGTTCGCGCAGGCCAGGTCCCGCGGCGTGCTGGTCCGCCCGCTCGGCGACGCCGTCGCGATCTCGCCGCCGCTGATCGCCACGCGCGAGGAGATCGAGCGCGCCGCGGGCGCGATCGGTGAGGCGATCAGCGCTGCCG
>JBBRFO010000066.1:0-16621 GCA_038224135.1 Solirubrobacterales bacterium | reverse complement strand
TTCTTCCGCCACGCCGGCATCGATCCGGACGTGCAGCACCCGCCGATCGAGGCGGCGGTCATCGGGCGGCTGGTCAGCGGCGGCTATGCCTCGCGCGGGCGGCTGGACGACGCCGTGCTGCTGGCGCTGCTGGAGACCTCCGTTCCCGTGCTGGCACTGGATGCCGACGCCGTTCGCGGCGCGCTCGGCATCCGCACCGCCCGCCGCGGCGAGCACCTGGGCCGTGCCGAGCGGGCCGCGGCGGTGGGCGGTGGGCGCCTGGTCATCGCCGACGACGAGTTGCCGCTGATCGAGCTGTTCGGCGCTCCCGGCGACGGCGTGCTGGCCGGTCCGGACGCGCGCCGGTTGCTGCTCGTCGCCATCGCGGTCGCGGGCGTGCCCGAGGTTCACGTCGAGGAGGCACTCTGGACCTGTGAAGAGGCGCTCGGCGACCGCTCTGCGCTGTAGACTCGACGGCGAGGAGATGACTGCGACGCGCGACATCGTCACGTCGGTCCCCGTCCTGGCGCCCTGGCGGACGGTCGTCGACGAGCGCGATGCGCGCCGCACGATGCGCGCGCAGATCGCGCAGCTCGAAGATCGCCTGACCGCCGCGGTCGCCAGTTCGTTCCCGCTCGGCGGCGTCGTCACGACGATGCCCTATGCCGGCGGTCCGCGCCTGCTCTCGCTCGCCGACCTCGAGCGCCAGCGCGATGCGCTGGCCGAGCGCGTCGCCGACGCCCACGCGCTGCTCGATCGCCGTGGTCGTGATCAGGACGCCGCGCGGGTGCTGCTCGAGGAGATGCTGCTCGATCCGGCGCGCCACCGCCGCGTGCGGATCCGTCAGCGCGATCTGGGCGAGCCCGGCTGCGGCGTCTGGCGCGTCGAGCCGCGACTGGGCCTCGTCGGCCGGCTGATGGGCTGGTGGCAGGTCAAGCTGTCCTCCGGCTGTCCCTTAGCCACCTGACATGGGGCGTCGCAGCCGCAAGCGCGGGGGATCACCCTCGCCGCTGGACCGGGCGCAGCAGGCCGACCGTGCACCACGCACGCCGGTCGGTGCTCCCGGACGCGGTCCGCGGCCCGGGTCGTCCAGCCGCCGCGCGCGCCTGAACGAGGCGCCCAAGGCGCCCTGGGCGCCGATTCCCCTGACGGAGGGGACGATCCTCCTGGGCCTCGTCGTCCTGCTGCTGGGAATGGCGGGCGGGCGTTCCAACCGGGCGCTGCTGATCGCCTTCGGCCTGTCCCTCGTGACGCTGGCGACGATCGAGTTGTCGCTGCGCGAGCACCTCGCGGGGTATCGCTCGCACTCCAGCCTGCTGGCCGGCGTCGCGGCGCTCGCCGTCGCCGTACCGCTCGTCCTGCTCGTTCCCGGCGCCGCCAAGGCTGTCGTGCTGATCCTCGGCGCCGTCGTGTACTTCTTCGTCTTCCGCCTGCTGCGCGACCAGTTCCGCCGGCGTTCGGGCGGCATGTCGTGGCGCAGCTGACCGGCGGATCGTGTTGCATGGTCGACGTGGACGAGCTTTCCAACCGCACGCCTGAGGCGCCGCAGCCGCCGGCTGCGCGCCGCATGCAGGTCACGCGCCTGCATCACCTCACGGTGATCTGCGCGGACCTTGATCGGACCGGCGCCTTCTACCGCGATGTGCTCGGGCTCGCGCTGGTGCGGGAAGGCGTCAACGACGACGATCCGGCGACGCGCCATCACTGGTTCTCCCCCGACCCGACAGATCCGTCACAGCCGCTGATCTCGTTCCTCGAGTACCCGGCGCTGCCCCCCGGGATGCAGGGCACGGGAGCGACACACCACTTCGCGCTCGCCGTCGGATCACGCGAGGAGGTCGAGGCCTGGCGCGACTACCTGCGCGCCAAGGACATCCCGACGACCGACGCGCTCGATCGCGGCGGCCTGCGCTCGATCTATCTCCGCGACCCCGACGGCCATATCATCGAGATCGCCGCGTCGTAACGCCGGCGGCCCGAGCTCGATGACAGTTTGTCGCGCCATGCGGGAGCAATCGTCATCGAGCTCGCCGTCGGGCCGCTCGCAAGCGCCCGGCCCGCGCGCCTCAATGCCCGCCGTTCGGCCCGAAGCTGGCGCCTGGGACCGGCAGACATCGTGCCGCACGCGCCCCACAACGACATCGGGCGCCCGCCGGCAAGGCGGACGCCCGATGACGCGGACCGGGACCGTCCTCAGGCCGCAGCGATTGCCGGCGTGACGTCCGCCTGACGCACGGGCGTCTGGTGCCCGTCCAGCATCGCCGCGAGGGCGTGACGCTGGCGCTCGGTCATTGCTCCAACCTGCTTGCTCTCCGAGATCGGGACCGCCTGCAGCAGGCGCTTGCAGCGGGTCGTTCCCCAGCGACGCTGGCTCGTGAGCAGATCGCCGATCGTCATCGAGGCGACCTCCCACGGCGAATCGAGGATCACCTCGGCTGCTGTCGTGTCCCCGCTGGCGATCCGCCGCTTCAGATCGGCTCGGGCGAGCCGGACGGCGTTTGCCCGCTCGAGCGCCTGAAGGTGCTGCGGCGCGCGGGACATCGGCGCTGTAATGGTCATGCGTCCTCCCTGCCGCCCATCGGGGTGGGCGACGTCCTCGTTCAGTATTGGAATCGATACGCGCAGCGCGGCCTACGCCCGGAAGTTCCTCCTCAAGGCCGCAGACGACCGCCGGTGGGTGGTATGACGAACAGACCACTCATCGGGGGGCTGGACCCCTCCCAGGCGCCGCAAGCGACGCGTTGCGCAACCTAGAGAACGATCGCGCCGCCGGTCAACGGACGGTGGCGAGGATTTGTTGCTCGGAGCGCGGATTTCGTGTTGCAGGCGTGTCAACGCCGTCACGAAACCTGCGCAGCGATCAGTGCGGGTCGCCTGCGGCGGGCAGCGGGCCGTGCTCGGCCTCGAACGCCAGCTTGACCGACGCGAAGCGCTCCAGCGACCGGTCGAGCGTGGCGCGATCGTGCGTCGCCATGACGCTCGTGCGCAGCATCGCACCGCCCGGCGGCACCGCGGGGTGCAGGGCGGTGTTGACGAAGACGCCGGCGTCGTAGAGGGCCCGCCAGAGCAGGACGGCCTTCCAGTCATCGCCGACGAGGATCGGGATGATCGGCGTGACGATCGTCCCGTCGACCACGCCCGGCGCGTCGAGCTGCGCTGTCGGCGAGGCCAGCTGCTGAGCCTGCACGACGCTGAACCCCAGGCCCTCGAGTCCGTCACGCAGGTAGCGCGCATTGTCGAGTACGGCGGTCAGCAGGCCGTGGCCCTCCGGCGAGCGCAGCACGCGCAGCGCGGCGAGCGTCGCCCCGACCGCAGCGGGCACTGAGGAGGCCGTGAACAGGTACGCACGGGCCTGGACGCGCAGGAAGTCGATCACGTCAGCCGGGCCGGCGACGAAGCCGCCACAGGCCGCCAGCGACTTCGAGAACGTGCCGACGCGCAGATCGACTCCGTCCTCGACGCCGAGCAGCTCGGCCGTCCCCGCGCCGCGGCGCCCCAGGACCCCGGCGCCGTGGGCTTCGTCGACCAGCAGGCGCGCTCCGTATCGGCGGCACAGCTCGGCGATCTCGTGGACCGGGGCGATGTCCCCCTCCATCGAGAAGACGCCGTCGACGGCGACCAGAACGCCGCCGCCGTCGGCCGAGGCCCGATCGAGCGAGCGCTCGAGCTTGTCCATCCGGTTGTGGCGGAACGGGCGCAGCTTGGCGCGCGAGAGCAGGCAGCCGTCGAGGATCGAGGCGTGGTCGCCGGCGTCGGCGATGACCGTGTCGCCCGGCCCGAGGATCGTCCCCAGGACGCCGAGATTGGCCTGGTGGCCGGTCGTGAAGACCAGCGCATCGTCGGTGCCCAGCCACTGCGCGATCTCGCGCTCGAGGTCCAGGTGCAGCGGAATCGTGCCGTTCAGCAGGCGTGATCCGGTCAGCCCGGTGCCGTACTGGAGCAGCGCATCCTGTGCGCCCTGCAGCACCCGCTCGTCCGCGGTCAGGCCGAGGTAGTTGTTGGAGCCGAGCATGATCCGCGGCTCGCCCTCCATCTCGACGACCGGCCGCGCCGGGCCTTCGAGCACGCGGAAGTACGGCAGCAGGTCGGCCTCGCGCGCGGCCGTGAGCTGCTCGAGCCGCTCGTGCGTGCGGGCCTTGGCGAAGAGGTCGGTGCGCGTCTCGTGCATGTAGGGTCCGCCGCCGTGAGCGTTGAAATCAGGCCCGTCGTCACCCGGCGGGATCGCCGGGAGTTCATCGACCTCCCGTACCGGCTGCATGGTACTTCGCCGCAGTGGATCCCCCCGCTGCGAATCGAGCGCCGGCTGTTCCTCAGCCCGCGCTTCAACGCCTTTTTCGCCCATGGTGAGGTACAGCTGTTCCTGGCCTGGCGCGACGGACGCGTCGTCGGGCGGATCAGCGCCCAGATCGACCGCCACTTCAACGAGTTCCACGACAACAGCTGGGGGATGTTCGGCTTCTTCGAGGTCGAGGAGGACGCTCAGGCGGCGCAGGCGCTGCTCGACGCGGCCGCGGCCTGGAACGCCGCCCGGGGGCGCGATCGGATGATCGGGCCGATGGACTTCACGGTCAACGACGAGAGCGGGATCGTGATCGAGGGCTTCGAGCGCGAGGCGATGATCCGCCAGCCCTGGCACCCGCCCTACTACCAGCAGCTCTGCGAGGCGCCGCAGGCCGGCCTGGACAAGGCGATGGACCTGCTGATGTGGGAACTCGACATCGCCGACCGCGAGAAGGTTCTGCCGGTGATCTTCGACCTCGCGGCCAAGGTCGAGCCCGACCACGGGATCCGCATCCGCAAGATGTCCCGCCGCTCGCTGCGCGCCGACATGGACAAGTTCGCGGAGGTCTACAACGCAGCCTGGAGTGAGAACTGGGGCTTCGCGCCGTATGACAAGAAGGACCTCGACGCCTACGCGCAGGAGATGCACCTGGTCTTCGACCCGGCCTGGTTCATGGTCGCCGAGCGGATCAGCGACGGTGAGACGGTCGCCGTGGCGATCACCGTGCCGGACATCAATCAGGTGCTCAAGCGGATGCACGGGCGGCTGCTGCCGTTCGGCTGGTGGCACTTCCTGCGGCGCCGCAGGATCGTCGATCGCTGCCGTGTCGGATTCCTCGGCGTCAAGCCCGAGTTCCAGCACACCGGCGTCGCGGCGGCCTTGTACGTCGAGCACTTCGACATGGCCCAGATCGGCCCGGTGACGTGGGGCGAGATGGGCTGGATCCTCGAGACGAACGAGGCGATGAACCGCGGCATGGAGGCGATGGGCGGACGGATCGTCAAGCGCTACCGCATCTACGAGCGCCTGCTGTCCCCGTCGGCCTGAGCGCACGGCCGGATGTCCGAGCACGATGCGTCGTTCCAGAGCACCGCGTTCGCGGGCGGGGCGAACGGCAGGCGTCGAGGGGTCGTCCGGGAGGTCGGGGACGCGCGGGCGCCGGCGCGCGGCTCGCATCGACCCGGCGCTGATGCACGCCATGCATGCATCAGCGCCGGTTCGATTCCGGCCCCGATCGAACCGGCTCCTATGCATGTCATGCGTGTATCTGCGCCGGCTCGATTCCGCGACGGGCACGCGCGGCCGGTCGTTCCGTACGGCTTCGTCACCGAGACGCGCGGAACTCGCGGCGGGTGTACTAGCCTTCGCCACGTGGACGGCGAGGCCGAGCTGACCGAGCGGGATCCCGCCGTCGAGATCGTCGACGGCGTCGTCGTGCGCGAGGTCCGTACGCTGCCCGCAATGCGCTCGCGCCCCGCCGTCATCGCTCAGGCGGCGGCCGTCGCTGCGACCTCGTTCGTCGCCGGCGCCGCGACGCTCGCCGTCGTCAGCCGGCGACGCTCCGCGCCCCGAGGCAGGCCGGCCGTGCGCCGCCCGAAGCCGGCCCCCGCGCTCGACGTGGTCGCCACGCGGACGTATCTGGTGGAGATCCACCAGCTCGGTTCGCGGTAGTCCGCGGGGATGGTCGAGGTCCGCCACGAGGTCCGGCCGCCGTGGCCGTTCCGCCTGCCGCGGGCTGGGACCGACGGTGTCGTGCGACGCTCCGGCGCCGGTCTGGAGCGCCTGCTCCACGTCGACGGCGAGCCGGCCGTCGTGCGGGCCGACCAGCCGGGCCGCGACGTCGTGATCGTCCGCGCCCGCTCGGTCGATCGCGCGCATGCCGATGAGGCGGCGCGCCGGATGCGCTTCGCGCTCGCCGTCGACGACGACCTGCGCCCGTTCTGGGACGCGCATCGCCAGGACCCGCTGATCGGGGCGTCGCTGCGCCGCCGCCCGCAGCTGCGGATCACGCGTCGGGCGGAGCCCTTCGAGGCGCTCGCCTGGGCGATCTGCGAGCAGCTGATCGAGTACGTGCGCGCGCTCGACATCGAGCGCGCCATCGTCAGGTGGCACGGCCGCGGGGTCACGGGGAGCGACCTGCGCGACCTGCCGTCGCCGGCCGCCATCGCCGCGCTGGCGCCGGCCGACCTCGAGCGTGTGGGGCTGAGTCCCAAGCGGGCACTGACGCTGCGCCGCGCGGCGGCCGAGGTCGCCAGCGGCCGCGTCGATCTGCACGACCCCGACCACGAGGCCGGCTGGCGGCGCCTGCGCGCGATCCCCGGCGTCGGCCGGTGGACGATCGACGTGCTGGCGCTGCACGGGCAGGGTCGCCACGAGTGCCTGCCCGCGGGCGACCTCGCCTACCTGAAGTTCGCCGGGCGCCACCTGCGCGGCCGACCCGGCGCCCGCGCGACCGAGGACGAGGTCCGCGAGCTGTTCGCGCCGTACGGGCGCTGGGCTGCTCTGGCCGGATCCCACGCGCTCGGGGCGCCGGCCGGGGCCGCGTCGATGCGCGCCAGCCCGCCGGCGCGGCTGCACACGCCGCGCTCGGGCGCGCGGCGCCGCTGACGCGTACGTCCTACGGCGCCGCCGGCTCCTCGCCCGCGGTGCCAACGCCTTCGCCGGGCAGGAACTCGTTGGTCAGCACGGCGCCCGCCGCCGGCGCCTGTGCGATCAGGCCGTTGCGCGCCATCCAGTCGCCGTAGGCCTGCCAGGCGGCCGGGTCCTGCCAGCCGAACGGGTCCTTGGCCTGGAGCGGGATGAGCACCGGCAGCGTCGCGGCGACGGTCTTCTCGGCGACCTTCGGCGTGATGTCGGGCGCCGCAGCGCGCAGCGCGCGGACCGCCAGAACCGGGGTGCGCACCGCCGCACGCGTGCCGCGCTGCAGCGCCTGAATGAAGCGGCGGATCAGCGCGCCGCGTGTGCGCACGGTCTGCTGGGCGGCGACGAGCACGAGTTCGTTGTACGCCGGCACACCGGCCTTGTCGACGGGCAGGATCCGCGGATCGCGGTGCTTGAGCGCGAGCTCGACGCCCTCGATGTTCCAGAACGCGCCGAGCGTCGCGTCGACGCGCTTGCTGAGCATCGCCGGGATCAGGTTGAAGCCGACGTTGACCTCCTTGACCGATCCCGCGTCGACGCCGGCACTGCCGAGGATCTGCTTGAGGTAGGCCGACTGGTACGGGATCCCGGCGGTGCCGATGTGCTTGCCCGCAAGGCCCTTCGGGGCGACCGGCTTCCCGCCCGTCGTCATCAGCGAGGTCAGCGGCTGGTTGGCGATCGCTGCCACGCTGAGGATCGATGCGCCCTTGGCGCGGGCCAGGAACACCTCGGGCTCGTAGGAGATCGCCAGGTCGGCCTGGCCGGCGGCGACCAGACGCAGCGGCGCCGACGGATCCGACGGCGTGGTGATCTTCACGTCCAGGCCGGCCTTGCGGAATTCGCCGGTCGCCTGGGCGGTGTAGATGCCCGCGTGGTCGGCGTTGGGCAGGTAGTCGAGCACCAGGCGCAGCGGCTGCGTCGCCGGCGGCGCCGTCGGCTCGCTCCGCGTCCCGCAGGCCGCGAGCGCCAGACACGCGACGAGCGCGGCCGGCGCGATCAGGATCCGGTGGGGGCGAGGGATCATCGGGGTCTCCAGTCGGTGTCGCGGCGCGCCCACGGCACGAGCAGTCGCTCGGCCAGCGTCAGCAGCAGGAAGAGGGCGATCGCCAGCGCCGCGAGCAGCGTCACGGCAGCGTACGCGCGCGCCGTCTCCAGCTGCGGAATCGCCTGCAGGATGACGTTCCCCAGGCCGGCACTCGAGCCCGCGTACTCGGCGAAGACGGCGCCGATCACGGCGACGGCGACGGCGATCTTGGCGCCGCTGAGGGCGCCCGGCAGCGCCGCGGGCAGCTCCAGATGCCGCAGCCGCTGGGCAGAGGTTGCGTCGAGCGTCGCCAGCAGCCGGTGCTGATCGGGGTCGATCCGCGCCAGCGCGTCGAGCGTCGTGACGACGACGGGAAAGAACGAGACCAGCGCGATGATCGCCAGCTTCGGCCCGATGCCGAAGCCGAACCAGACGATCAGCAGCGGTGCGACGATCACGATCGGCACCGCCTGTGAGCCGACCAGCAGCGGGTAGACGGCGCGGCGCACGGGCGGCCAGCGGTGCAGCGCGAGCGCCAGCAGCAGGCCCACCAGCAGCGCGCAGACGATGCCGGGCGCGACCTCCAGCGCCGTCACGCGCAGGTTGTGCGCCAGCAGGCCGCGGTCGTCCCACAGCGCCTGCCCGACCTGCGTCGGCGCCGGCAGCAGGAAGTCGTCGACGTTGCCCGCGCGTGCGTACAGCTCCCAGCCGCCGAGCAGTCCTGCGAGGATCAGCAGCGTCCAGATCATGCGCCGAGCGCCTCCAGCGCCCGCTCGCGGAGCGCCAGCAGTTGCGGGTCGGTCGCGCGCCGCGGACGGGGGAGGGGCACGTCGATGCTGGCCAGCACGCGCGCCGGCCGCGGCGACAGGACGACGACGCGGTCCGCCAGGACGCACGCCTCTTCGACGTCGTGGGTGACGAGCAGGGTCGTGCGCGGATCGCGGAGAAGCGCCGCGCCGAGCCAGTCGCGCATCTCGGCGCGGGTCAGCGCGTCGAGCGCGCCGAACGGCTCGTCGAGGCAGAGCACGGGCTTGCCGGACAGCAGCGTGCGCAGGAAGGCGACGCGCTGGCGCATGCCGCCGGACAGCTCGTGCGGGCGGCTGCGCTCGAACCCGGTCAGCCCGAAGTCGGCGAACGTCGCCTGGGCTCCGGCCCGCGCCGCCGCGCGTGATCCGCCGGGGCGCAGGCGCAGCGCCAGGCCGGCGTTGTCGAGCGCGTCGAACCATGGCAGCAGCAGGTCGCGCTGGGGCATCAGCACGGCCGGGTCGCCGCTGACCGATCCGGCGCTCGGCGCGCGCAGGCCGCAGACGAGCTCCAGCAGCGTCGACTTGCCGCAGCCGCTGGGCCCGACGAGCGCGACGATCTGCTCGCGCTCGACGACGAGCGAGACGTCGGCGACAGCCTCCACGGGTGCGGCGCCGCGCCGCGCCGGCGGGTACGCGAAGCCGACGCCCTCGAGGCTGAGGGCCGGTCCGGTCTGCGTGTCCGGCGCCGGCAGCGGCGCCGTCTGCTGCCTGTCCATCGCTCCCTTCGCGGGCATTACCCCACAGGTTCGACGGGTCCGCGCCGGTGTGGGCGCGATCTCAGCCGGCGTCCGCCAGCTCCCCGGTGGTGCGTGCCGCGCCGATGCTACTGCTGCGCGGTCTTGTCGACCGCCACGCTGTACTCGGCCGTGCCGCCGTTGCTGCCGGTCACCGTGACCGTCACGCCGAAGCGCTTGCCGCCGAGCGTCGCCGTGCAGCGGACGGTCAGGCCGACGGTCACCGGCAGGTCCGCCGGGCACGCGACCTTGGGGCTCTTGCCGCCGGCGGCATCGGACAGGCGGGTCGTCAGGTCCTGCGCGAGGGCGTCGCGGTCGAGCACGGCACCGTCGGGTGTCTTGGCCTTGTCGCCGGCGCCGCAGCCCGCTGCGGCCAGCGCGAGGACCGCGAGCGCCAGGGCCGTCGGAAGCAGGCGGCGGGCGAGCATGGCCGGCAGCCTACGTCACGCCCGGCTGCCTAGGTGTCGAGGATCTTGACGTTCAGGTGCAGCTCGATCGCGACCGATGCCGTCACGCCGCCGCCCGCGGGGACGCCGGTGAGCGAGCCGGTGACGGTCAGGTCGGCCAGCTTCTTCTCGGCGAGCGTTCCGCTCAGGGCGATCGTCATCGTCCCGGTGTCGGCGCCGGCGCAGCCGGCCAGCGTCGTTGGGTCGGCGGCGAGCACGAGGGTCCCGCTCACCGCGCCACTGCGCAGAAAGGTGAGGCTGGAGCTGGCATCCCCGGGCAACGGCGCGCGCGTGTGGACGACGGGCGCGGCGCAGAGCGGGTCGGTCACGAGCGCGCTGACGACCACGGCGTTGCCGCCCACGAGCGGACTGCCGAACGCCGTCCCGAGCGTGATCTTGTAGTCGGTGTTGAGGATGAACTTCCCGGGGATGAACCCGTCGAAATCACCACCGAGGCCCAGCACGCGGTCGGCACGGCCTGGGGCCGTCACGGTCGCAGTGCTCGTCGGGAGCACAGTCGTGAGCACGTGGGTGCCGAACAGGACGCGGGCGCCGGGTGAGCGCGCTATGACGAAGCGGCGCCGCGCCCCTGGGATCGGCGCCCAGCCCCCGCCCGCCGTGCGGCGCAGCACTCGGGCGACCGCGCGCCCCGAGCACCAGCGCGATGACGCGGGGGAGGCGGCGGCGTCGATGCCGACCTGGATCGACGCACGCGTTCCGGCACCGAGCGAGCCGGGGAACGGCGCCAGGCCAAACGATCGGCAGGCGCCGCTCCTCGTCGTGGTCACCGATGCCGCGTAGCGCGTCGTGTCGGGAGCATGGGACGGCGAGCGGAACGAGATCAGGATCGCGTCGGAGGCGACCGGTGCGCGCGGAGTGATCGACAGGCCGCGAGGGCCGCCGGCACGGGCGGCTCCAGGAGCCACGGCGAGCAGCGCGAGCCCGGCTATGACGAACCAGTGGAACGACCGCATGTCATGGTCCTCTCCTCCGTGCCCAGCATCCGTTGCCGGTCGTGACGCCGACCGTATCCGCTCTCCTGGTCGAACGCCATGAGTGCCAGTGCTCGACCGCGCCCGCGCGCATCCATGCGCACGGGCGCGGTTCAGCTCAGACCGTCGAGCGACGGCGAGGTCACGCGGCGCGCAGCAGTGCCGCAGTGCCCGCGGCCGCCAGCACGACGACGATGAACGGCGCTCGGCGCCAGACGAGCACGCCGGCGACGACCAGGGCCGGCACGCGCGCGTCGATCACCAGTCGCCGGCCGTCGTCGAACGTCTGCACGAGGATCAGTGCCGCCAGCAGCGGCACGGGGACGAGTTCGAGCACGCGCACGAGGTCGGGCCGCAGCGTGCGGCGGCCGACGACGAGCGGGCCCGCCGCCTTCATCGCGTAGGCGGCGGCGCCGAGCGCCAGCAGTGCGGCCCAGCTCACGGCGTCGCCTGCGCGGTCTCGCGCAGCACGCGCATCGCCGGGATGACGCCGAGCACGGCCGCCAGAATCGGCACACCCGCCGGCACGAACGGGACCAGGACCACCGCCACCACGCCGCCGCAGATCGCCGCCAGCCGCGCACCGGGGCGATCGAGCTGCGGGACCAGCAGCGCCAGGAATGCCGCCGGGAACATCGCGTCCAGCCCGAGCGACTTCGGGTCGCCGATGCCGCTGCCGAGCAGCGCGCCGATCAGCGTCCCGATGTTCCAGCACACGAACAGCAGGACGCCCGTCGTCAGAAACGCGCGCCGCGCCTCGCCGGGCGTGTCCTGCGCGCGAGCCATCGCCGTCGTCTCGTCGATCACGAAGTGCGACTCCAGCGCGCGCACGGCGAACCGCCCGCGCAGGATCGGCGTCAGGGACAGGCCGTAGAGCCCGTTACGCGCCGCGAGGATCAGCGCCGGCGCAAGCGCCGCCAGCGTCCCGCCGCCGGCCCCGAGCACGCCGACGACGGCGAACTGGGATGCCCCGGTGAACACCAGCAGCGACATCACGCACGTCTGCGCGACCGACAGGCCGGCGTCGACCGCCAGGACGCCGTAGGAGATCGCGTAGGTCCCCGCCGCGAGCGCGATCGCGACTGCGGCCCGCGTGACCGGATCGTTCAGCCGTTGGCGCATGCTGACCTACCGCCGGGCAGCGTCCGGCGCCGTCAGCGCCTTGACGAAGTCCTCCAGGTGCTTCGTCGACCAGCACTCGTGCGCTTCGCAGTACTGCTCGTAGCTGGCGATCACGCTGTCGCCGTAGTTCCAGTACAGCTTCGGCTCGGGGTTGAGCCAATACGTGCGACCGGCGCGCGCGGCGATCTGGCCGAACACCTCGGCGGCCGGCTCGCGGCCGTTGGTGCGCGCGTCGCCGAGCACGATGATCGTCGCGCGCGGGTGCAGGTCGTCCTCGACCAGCGCCCGGAACTCGCGCCAGACCCGCCCGTAGTCGGTGTAGCCGCTGATGTCCGCGACGCCCGCGTCCTTGCCGATCGCGGTGTTGACGGCCTTGAAGTCGCGCTCCTTCTGGAACACGTCGGTGACCTCGCTGATCCGCTCGATGAAGACGAACGAGCGCATCTTGCGGAACGAGTCGTGCAGCGCGTGCATCACCGACAGGAAGAACACCGACGCGCTGGTGACGGACGTGCTGACGTCGCAGAGGACGTAGATCTCCGTCCGTCGCGGGCGGATCGGGCGGTACTTCAGGACGACGGGCACGCCGCCGGTCTCCAGCGAGGCGCGCATCGTGCGGCGCACGTCGACGTGGGCGTGGCGCTGGGCGCCCTTGTTCTCGTTGCCCTGCGTCTTCAGCCGCCGCTTCAGCTGCGCGACGACGCGATGGACGGAGGCGAGGTCGGAGAGCGGGCCGCTCGGCAGGGCGCGGTCGATCTCGTTCAGCGGACGCGCGGCGGGCAGCGCCTCGGTGCGCTCGATCTGGTCGCGCTCCAGCTCGGCCCGCAGCAGCTGCTCGAAGCGGCGGATCTGCTCGCGGGGGAGGCCGTCGTGGCGCGGATCCTCGGTCGGGTACTCCGGCTGCGCCTCAGCCCGCAGGCCCAGCTGTCGGCGGATCCGCTGCACGTCGACGCCGATCACGCCCGAGCCCTCGCCCTGCTGACCGAAGGCCGCGATCGCCAGGCGCGCCAGGTCGCGCAGCGCGCTCTCGTCGCCGTCGGCGATCGCCTGGGCGATCTGGCGACGCAGCGCGTCGAGGTTGAGGTCGCCGCCGGCCTCGTCCATCGATCCGGCGCCGCCGTCGCCCTCGCTGACCCCCTCGCGCAGGGCCGCCAGCTCGGTCGCGCGGAAGAAGAAGCGCTCGAAGACGAGGTCGAAGACGCGCCGGTCCTCCTGCGACTTGGCGATCGTCGCGGCGAGCGTCTCGCGGAACGCGACGGGTTCGGTCCACGGCACCTCGGGCAGCGCCTGGAGCGCGTCGAGCAGCTCGGACGTGCCGACGGCGACGCCCTCGCCGCGCAGCTCCTCGGTGAACTCGACGAGGTGGGCGACGAGGCCGTCGGGCGGCTGGTCGTCGGGGTGGCCGCCGAAGATCGCCGCCCGGCGCGCCCCCGCGGCGCGCGGGTCAGCCGGCGGACGCGGCACCGAGGCCGTCCTGCGGGAGGGCGAGCTTGACACCGACGCGCTCGGCGACGATGTCCAGGTCGGTGCGGTGCTTGACGATCACGGAGATCGTGTCGTTGAACATCTTCGCGTCGAGGTCGCGCGCGCCGAGCAGCAGCAGCGCCCGCGCCCAGTCGATCGACTCGGCGATCGACGGCGGCTTCTTGAGGTCCAGGTCGCGGATCATCGCGACGACCTCGACGAGGCGCCGGGCGACGTGCTCGTCCAGGTCCGGCGCGTGCAGGCGGACGATCGCGAGCTCGTGCTCCAGGCCGGGATAGTCGAGCCACAGATACAGGCAGCGACGCTTCAGCGCCTCGGTCAGCTCACGCGTGTTGTTGGAGGTCAGCAGCACGATCGGGTGCGTCGTCGCCTCGACGCGGCCGAGCTCGGGGATCGTGATCTGGAAGTCCGACAGCAGCTCGAGCAGCATCGCCTCGAACTCCTGGTCGGTCTTGTCGATCTCGTCGATCAGCAGCACGACCGGCTCGGGTGAGGCGATCGCCGTCATCAGCGGACGCTCGAGCAGGAACTCCTTGCCGAAGATGTCGTCCTGGACGTCGTTCCAGCCCGTGCCGTCGGCCTCGGCCTGGATCCGCAGCAACTGCTTGCGGTAGTTCCACTCGTACAGCGCCTTGGCCTCGTCGAGCCCCTCGTAGCACTGGAGCCGCACGAGCTCGCGGCCGAGCGTCTGCGCGAGTGACTTGGCCAGCTGCGTCTTGCCGACGCCGGCCGGGCCCTCGACGAGGATCGGCTTGCCGAGCTTGGCCGCGAGGAAGGCGACGAGCGCGGTCGAATCGTCGGCCAGGTAGCCGACCTCGCGCAGGCCGGTGGCGATCGCGTCGACGGAGGTGGGTGCGTCGGTCATGGGTCCCGTGATGATATGGAGCCGACATGCCCGGCCTCCCGACCCTCCTTGCCGCCACGTTCTTCGACGGGCAGACCCGCGGCGACTACACGCCGTTCGTGCTCGTCTTCTTCTTCGGGATGATCGTCGCGATCGCCGGTCACCTCACGACCTCGCGCGATCTGATCCTCGCCGGCATCGTGATCGCGGGCGTGGCGGCGGTGTTCCCGTGGATCGTCTGGAGCTGAGCGACGGTCAGCTCGGTGGCGCGTCCGGGTCCTCGAACGAGAGCTGACCCTCGAACTGCCCGTCCGGCCGGCGCGGGCCGCGCTTGGCGGGTGGCGTCGCCGCGGCACGGACGTCAACCGCCGCGGGACCGTCGGGTCGTTCGCCGTCGCGCGGGGGCTCGGGCCGGTGCTGTGTCTGCATCCGCCAGCCGGCGTAGGCGATCAGCGCGCCGAAGAGGAACGCCACGAAGATGCCCCAGCTGACCCCGATCGTCGTGTGCAGCGCGCCGGAGCTCGAGCCTGCGGGCTTGTCGATCTGGCGGATGAAGACGAGCAGCATCACCCAGGCGCCCGCCGCGAGGATCACGAGTCCGTCGCCGCCTGGCAGGTGGAACGCGCGGCGTTCGGCCCGCGCGAACAGCAGCGCCAGGACCGCGAGCGCGACGAGCAGCATCGACGCCTCGACGAACGACCAGGACTGGAAGGCGATCAGCGAGTTCTGGCTCGACTGCAGGCTGCCGCCCTTGGCCAGGACCGCGGTCTCCTCGTACCACGGCAGGAACATCGATCCGACGAGGCCGAGCGCGCCGACCGCCGCCAGGCGCTGATCGCCGTAGAGCGCCTGCCAGGCGCTGCGCACGCGGGTCACGATCCCGGAGCTCGCGCCCGGGACGCCGCTGCTCACCGGGCCGCTCCGGCGCCCGCGCGCAGACGCTCGAGGATCAGCGCGGCGTCGCGCTCGGAGACGATCCGCAGCTGGCCCTGGAAGGCGAGCTTCCAGTGCTCGGCCGGCCACTTGCCGATGTGCTCGAGCTCATCCTTGAGCAGCTCGGCCGGGACCCAGTCCTCGGCGTCGAGGACGACCTCGGGCTCGGTCTCAAACCGCCACGGATAGGGGTCGGGATTTCCGGGCTTGCCGGGCCAGACAGGCTTGCGATCCTCGAACAGCTCCGACGTGATCCGGACGGATCCGGCGAACGCCATGACCTTCGTGAGGTACAGGACGATGCGGTCGCCCGGGACCATCTGCTGGGCCATCAGGCGCCGTCGCTCCTTCATCCCGATCAGCGTGAAGCCGCGCTCGCGCGTGGCCTCGTAGTTCTCCTGTGAGCCGGTCAGGACCCAGGTCGTCGGCTGCTCTGCGGGCATCGTCGCCAGTCTACGGACGGGCTGCGACACTCCCGCGCCGATGACACGCCACGACTACGGCCCTCACCGCGATCAGCATGGATCGCTGCGCCTGCCGCCCGGACGCTTCGGCGCCGGGCCGCATCCCGTCGCGGTGCTGCTGCACGGCGGATCGTGGCGCACGCGCTACGGCAAGATCGTCATCGCGCTGCTGGCTCGGGATCTGGCGCGGCGCGGCTGGGCCTCGTGGAATCTGGAATACCGGCGTGTCGGCGCCCGCTCGGGCGGCGGCTGGCCGCAGACCGGCGACGACGTGCTCGCCGGGATCGATGCGCTGACCACGATCGACGCGCCGCTGGACCTGGATCGCGTCGTCGCGATCGGGCATTCCGCCGGTGGGCAGCTGGCGCTGTGGGCGGGTGCCGAGCGCGGCCCAGGGGAGGGACCGGTTGCGCTGGGCGCGGTCGTCGCCCAGGCGGCGCCGTCGGACCTCGAGCGCTCGGCGCGCACCGGCTCCCCGACGATCGAGCGATTCATGGGAGGCGATCCGGACGAGGTGCCGGGGCACTATCGCGACGCCTCGCCGATCGGCCGCGTCCCGCTCGGCATCCCGCACCTGCTCGTCCACGGCGATCACGACCAGATCGTCGGCTTCGGCACGAGCAAGCGCTACGCCGACGCCGCGCGCACGGCGGGCGACGACGTCACGCTCGTGAAGATCGAGGGCGCCGGGCACCAGGCGCACCTGAACCCGCGTGGTGAAGCGTGGGCGGCCGTGATCGACTGGCTGGCGCCGTGGGGACCTCCCGCGGCCTAGACGAACGGCACGTCGCGCAGCGGCGGGCGCTCGCCACCGACCGCGGGGACCTGCTCGATCATCCAGTCGACCAGCGCGCGCAGCAGGAGCAGCAG
>JBBRFO010000065.1:0-16831 GCA_038224135.1 Solirubrobacterales bacterium | reverse complement strand
GGCCGACCGTGTCGAACAGCCGCCCGAGCGTCAGCGGACCAAGGAAGTTGCCGGCCGCGAACAGGATGATGAACAGCGGGATCGTCCCCGAGGCGACCTTGAAGTAGGTGCCGAGGATCGTGCCCAGGTTGAACGTGACGGCGTTGTACAGGAACGCCTGGCCGACGAACAGCGCCAGGCCCAGGACGGCGCGCTTGGGGTACTTGGTGAACGCGACATGCGCGATCTCGCGGAAGCTGATCGTCTCGCGCTGGTGGATCGTGATCGAGCGGCCGGGCTCGGACAGCTTGGAGCCGGTCTCCTTCTCGACCGCGCGCTCGATGCCGGAGACGATCTCCTCGGCCTCTTCCTCGCGTCCGTGGATGAACAGCCAGCGTGGGCTCTCGGGTACTTTGCGCCGGACGACGAGGATCGCCAGGCCGAGCAGCGCGCCGAGGCCGAACGCCAGGCGCCAGCCGACGTTGGCGGGGAAGATCGAGGTGTTGAGGAACAGCAGCGCCGCGACGCCGCCGACGCCGGAGCCGAGCCAGAAGCTGCCGTTGATCGCGATGTCGACGCGGCCGCGCGCGCGAGCGGGGATCAGCTCGTCGATCGCCGAATTGATCGCGGCGTACTCACCGCCGATGCCCATGCCGGTCAGGAAGCGGAAGAGGAAGAAGTACCAGGGGGCGAACGCGAAGGCCGTCGCCACGGTGGCGACGATGTACACGCCCAGCGTCGCCATGAACAGCTTCTTGCGCCCGAAGCGGTCGGTCAGGTGGCCGAACCCGAGGGCACCGACGCAGGCGCCGGCGACGTAGAACGCGGCGGCCGTGCCGATCTGACTCGCGCTCAGCGACAGTCCGCTGCCCTTCTCGGTCAGGCGCGAGGCGATCGACCCGACGATCGTCACCTCGAGGCCGTCGAGGATCCAGACGGTCCCCAGCCCGATGATCACGTTGCGGTGGAACTTCGACCACGGCAGGCGGTCGAGCCGCGCCGGGATCTTGGTCTTGATCGTCTGGAGGTGCTGCGCGTGGGAGCTCATGGCACCGGCGGTGTTCCCGTCTGCGCCGGAGCAGAAACGTCACACGGCCCCGGGCCTGCTTCAGGTGCCCGGGGCCGTGGAAAACGTGGTGTCCCGGTGCCGCTACACGACGTCGCGCGTCGCGTCGGCGGCAGCCGGATGACCGGAGACCGGCGGCATGCCGTCGTCGGTCGCCACCTGCGGGCGGAAGTCGCCGGGTGCATCGGCGCGCTGCTCGACCAGTGCCTTGAAGCGCTCGAGGTCGCCCTTGGTGCGATGACCGAGGACGCCGATCGCAGCGCCGACCTTCTCGACGACCCCGTCCGGCTCGACGTCGAGCTGCAGCATGATCTTCGAGCGCTCGTCGCTGAGCCGGTGGAAGGTCACGACGCCGGCGTGGGACGGGCCGGAGGTCGAGTGCCAGGCGACGCGCTCGTCGGGGTGCTGCTCGGTGATCTCGGCGGAGAACTCCTCCTCCTTGCCACCGACCTTGGTGCGCCAATGGGTGTGCGTCGGGTCGAGCTGACGCACCTCCTCGACGCCGTCCATGAACTTCGGGAAGTCCTCGAACCGCGTCCACTGGTCGTAGGCGACACGGACCGGGACGTCGAGCTCGATCGACTGTTCAACACTTGCCATCTGGGGCTTCTCCTTCGGGGTCATCGGGTGCGGGGTCGCTCTTCGGGCTACCCGGGATCGGCCGGGCCAAACGTCTCAGGCACGTGTTTGACGCGATCGGCCGGCGGGCATCAATTGAGGACCATCGCCATCCCGAACGAAGGAGCACACTCGTGTACATCGGCATCGGAACATTCGTCGTCATCGTCCTGCTGGTCATCCTCCTGACCTAGAGCGGACGGTTCTCCTCAGCCCCCAAGCACGTCTTCTCCCTCACATTCCAGCAACCCCGAACGGAGCCCGCATGACCCCCGCGCAGCAGGAGGACGCCCGCCGGAAGGTCGTCCAGTACCTCAACGAAGCACACGCCAGCGAGCAGGCACTGACGCGCGTCCTGCGCAGCCAGATCGCGATCACGCCGCGCGGTGCCTACCGCAATGACCTCGAGACGCATCTGCGCCAGACCCACGAGCACGCCGAGCGCATCGAGCGGCGACTGCGTGACCTCGGCGAGCGCTCGAATCCGCTCACCGTGGTGCTCGGCGCGGCCGAATCTGCGATCGGACAGGCGCTGGCGCTCGGCAAGGCGCCGTTCGACCTCCTGCGCGGCTCCAGCGGCGAGGAGACGGTGCTCAAGAACGCGAAGGACGCGGCCGCCAGCGAAGCCCTGGAGATCGCCACCTACACCGCGCTCGAGCGTCTCGCCCGCGACGCGGGTGACGAGACGACCGCTGCTCTGGCGGCGTCGATCCGCGCGGACGAGGAGCGGATGCTCGCCCGGATCCTGAAGGCGATCCCGCGCCTGACCGGCGGCGTCGTCCGCGCCGAGGTCGAGGACAACCCGACCTACGACATCACCACGACCGGCGGCGCCGACGCCGTTCGCGAGGCCGGCGAGCAGGCGCTCGACACCGCCCGCAAGGCGAGCACCGCGACGAAGCGCACGGCCCGCAAGGCACGCAAGGTTCCCGGCGTGGCTCAGGCCGAGGGACAGATCAAGGGCGCGGTCGCCGACGCCGGCGACCTCGCGATCGCGCGGTACGACGCGCTGACCGCTGACGAGATCACGAGTCGCCTGAGCGATCTGTCGCAGATCGATCTCGCCAAGATCGACTCCTACGAGCGGCGCAACCAGAAGCGCACGACGATCCTCAGCCGGATCACGGCGCTGCGGGGCGACGAGCCGTGGCCGGGCTACGACGAGCTCACGGCAGCCGACGTCCAGTCGGCGATCGCCGACGCCGACGCCGACCGCCGCAGCACCGTCCGCAGCTACGAGCGCGCGCACAAGAATCGCGTCGGCGTGCTGCGTGCGACCGACCGCGACCTCGCGACGGCGTAGGCGGTCCGGCGTGGAGCTGACCAGCGCGAGTGTGATCTTCGACGTCGACGGCACGCTCGTCGACACGAACTACGAGCACACGATCGCCTGGCGCGGCGCTTTTCGCCAACACGGCATCGACGTTCCCGCGTGGGAGATCCACCGCCACGTCGGTATGGGCGGCGACCAGCTGGTCGCCGCCGTCGCCGGCGAGGCGGTGGAGCGCGAGCGCGGCGATGATCTGCGCGCCGCGCACGACACGCGCTTCCGGGCGACGCTGCCCACCACGAGCGTCCTCGCCGGCGCGTCCCGGCTGCTCGCCGACCTGGCAGCCGCCGGTCAGCGGGTCGCGCTGGCCAGTTCGTCGGGTGCACAGGAACTCGACCACCACATCGACGCCCTCGACGCCCGCGAGCACGTCATCGCCCGCGTCACCGCAGCCGACGTCTCCCAGACGAAGCCGTGTTCCGACCTCGTGACCGTCGCGCTCGAGCGACTGGGCACCGGCGACGCGGTCATGGTCGGCGACTCACCGTGGGACGTCTACGCCGCCGCGGCCGCGGGCCTGAAGACGATCGGGGTGCTGACCGGTGGCTTCACCGCCGCGGAACTGCGTGAGGCGGGGGCCGTCCATGTCGTCCGGTCGGTCGCCGAGCTTCGGCCGCGCACACGGCTCGCCGCAGCCGTCGGCTGAGCGTCCCGCCGACACGGTCCGCGGCGCCTTCAGGCCTGTGGATCCAGCCGCAGCGCGAGCAGCGCCTCGTCGTCTCGCTGGGGCCCGACACGGAACGCGGCGAGCTTGCCGCCGATTCGCGCGACGGTCTCACCCGGGTCGATCCTCCCGGCGGCGAATGCTGACGCCAGCCGCGCGGCCCCAAAGCGCTCGTCAGCACCGGTGAGGTCGGTGACACCATCGGTGTAGAGCAGTAGGCCGTCGCCGGCCTGCAGTGTCTCCGTCGTCGCGCGCCAGCGAGCCTCGGCAAAGGCTCCGACGATCGGCCCGATCTCACCGAGCTCGGTCACCTCGTCCCCGCTTCGCCGAAGCGGTGCCGGGTGGCCGCAGCGCACCACGTGCACCTGCGCGCTGCCGTCCTCGCCGCTCGGTCCCAGCAGGATGCAGGCAAGGGTGACGAGCGAGAGCTCCGGCTCGTCGAGCAGCATGCTGTTGAGCTGCCGGATCGCCGCAAGCGGGTCGCCGGTCAGCTCGGCGACAGCCCGCAGCGCGAACCGCGCAACCGCGGTGAGCCGCGCGGCCTGCGCGCCGTGACCGGTCACGTCCCCCATGACCGCCAGCCAGCCGGCGGTCGTCTCGAACAGGTCGTAGAAGTCGCCGCCGACGTCGTTGACGGCGCCCGCGGGGCGATACCGCGGCGTCGCCGACCACCCCGGAACCTGCGGCAGGTCCGGCGGCAGCAGACCGCGCTGGAGCGCGGCATTGATCTGTGAGCGCTCGGTGAACAGGCGCGCGTTCTCCACGGCCGTGCCGGCCCGACGCGCCAGCTCACTGGCCAGTTCGACGTCGCCTTTCCCGAAGCGGCGCCCGGACTCGGCGCTCACCAGGCTCAGCGCCCCGACGACCTTGCCGGCCGTCGTCATCGGCACCGTCAGGCCCGCGCTGATGCCGAGCTCTCGGATCAGCCGAAGATGCTCGTCGTCCTGCGCTGCGGCGGCGAGCAGGTCGTCCGTCACGTCGTTGACCACCTGGGCGACGCCGTCACGAATCACCGCGGCAGCGCCGATCAGGGAGTCCGCCCGCTCGGGGTAACGCGCGGCGAGCTCGCGCGCAAAGTGGACCTTCGCCGGATCGCTGTGCGCCACTGCCACGGTGCGCACGAACCCACGCTCGTCCGGGAGGATCACGCCGCACCAGTCAGCCAGGTCGGGAACCGCCATCTCCGCGACCCGCTGGAGCGTGCGCTCGTAGTTCATCGACGACGTCAGCACGGCGCTGGCGTCGGCCAGCAGACGCGCACGAAGCTCGCCGGTCTTGACCGCCGTGATGTCCTCGGCGACGGTGACGATCCGCGCTAGCTCGCCGTCATCGGCAAGGATCGGTGACGCCTTCAGGACCAGCCAGCGCTCCGAGCCGTCGTCGCGGTCGACCGCCCGCACGAGCAGCGGCGCCGCGCTCTCCCGCCCGCGGGCGAGGACGCGCCAGGGGAACGCGTCGGGGACGACGACCGTCCCATGCTCGTCGTAGACGGTGAAGCGCGCGGCCTCGTCCAGCGCTCCGCCGGCGTAGAGCGTCTCCTCGTCTTCGATGCCGAGCAGGTTGAGGGCGGCGCGATTCGCGTAGACGACGCTGCCTTCCGGATCGGTGATCGCGATCGCCTCGTCCAGACGCCCCAGAGCGACTGCGAGCTGGCGCTCGGCCGCACGCAGCTCAACGTCCAGGCCGGCGTTGTCGAGCGCCAGCGCGACGCGCCCGGCGAGCACGACGTGAAATGCCGAATCGTCGGCGGTGAAGCTGCGCCCAGAGGCGTTCGACGTCCCGAGTGTCAGCGCTCCGACGGCGCGCCTGCGGGCCCGGAGCGGGAGAACCGACACCGTCCTCAACCCCAGGCGCCGCAGCCCTGCGAGGTCCGGCGGCCCGTCCGCGGATCGGACCAGCAGGTCGTCGTCGGCCGTGAACAGCTGGGGTTGCTCGGCCGCGACGGCGAGGCGCGACCCCAGTCCAAGCCGCGGCGTGGGCAGGACGCGGCCGCGCAGGAAGTCCTCCTGCTCCGCGGCATCTGGGCCGTCGATGCGCACGGCGACTCGCTGCAGCCGGCCATCGGTCACGACGTCGAACGTGCACTGATCGGCGATCGCGGGCACGACGATGTCGGACAGCCGGTCGACCGCCTCGCGCAGCGTCACCGCATCCTCGGCCACGGCGGCGACGGCGCTGAGCAGCGCAAAACGCGCGGTCACGAGGATGCTGCGAGCGCGTTCGCGAGCGGCGAACACCGCCATCGCACCGCCCGTGAGAACGACCCAGGCCCGCACCACGTAATCCTCACTGAGGAAATTGTGATTCCACAGGCTGCTGCCAAGAGCGAGCACGGCCGCGACCGCCGCGACCCAGCCGGTCTGGAGCACGGTTCCCAGGCGAGCGGTGACGAACGGCCCGAGGACGAGCGCGGCGATCAGGATCGCCTCCGGCCCGCGAGCGACGTTGTACGCAACGATGAGCCCGATGACGAGCAGTCCCGCGACGAGGGGCGCCGCGCCGGCGGAGCGGCGCAGCGGGGCGAGGCTCGTGGGGCTCTCGATCGGTGCGCTCAGGTGATCGTGTCGCGCAGCTCGTCGATCGAGCGGCGCAGGAGGCGGGAGACGTGCATCTGCGAGATGCCGATCTGTGCTGCGATCTCGCGCTGCGACAGACCCTCGACGTAGCGC
Source organism: Solirubrobacterales bacterium (assembly GCA_038224135.1). Taxonomy (GTDB): domain Bacteria; phylum Actinomycetota; class Thermoleophilia; order Solirubrobacterales; family Solirubrobacteraceae; genus F1-60-MAGs163. The sequence continues at coordinate 10,505 of JBBRFO010000065.1, read as the reverse complement.
AGCAGGACGATCCGGCGCTCGCGCTCGCCGAGCGCGCGCAGCCCGCGCTCGACGACGGCGCGCTCCTCGGCCCGGTCAAACGACGCATCGCTGTGGCCGAGCACATCGCCGAGCGACGCGCCGTCCTCGTCGTGCGGCGCGTCGAGTGACGCCGCCCGATAGTTACGCCCGGCAGACAGCGCATCCAGGACGTGCTCCTCATCGCGGCCCGTCAGCCGGCAGAGGTCCGGCACGGTCGGGCTCCGCCCGTGCTCACGCTCGAACCGCTCGGTCTCGGCTCGCAGCGTCGCGTAGAGCTCCTGAAGGTCTCTCGGCGTCCGGACCGCCCACGCACGATCGCGGAAGTGCCGCTTGATCTCGCCCGAGATGTTGGGGCCCGCAAAGGTCGACAGGCGCAGACCGCGCTCGAGGTCGAAGCGATCGATCGCATTGACCAGCCCGATCGCACCGACCTGGACGAGATCCTCGAGCTGTTCGCCACGGTCGGCATACGACCGGGCGATGCGACGCACGAACGGCATCATCCGCTCGACAAGCTGCTCTCGGGCCTGCAGGTCCCCCTGCCGGTGCACACGCTCGAGCAGCGCCCGCTCCTCAGCCGCTCCCAGGACCCGCCCGCGTGCAGACGGGACGGGCGTCAGCGGGTCGGCCATAGGTACTTCACTTCCCTGATCGCCCGCGGCTGAAACATCGTCGGTCATCAGCACCCCGTGAGTCAACACCAACGCCCGACTGCGCGCAACCGCCACCGTGACGTTTGGCGTTGCGTCAGGTGGGGAACACGAAGGCAACAGATGAAACCTCACCCCGATCGCCGATCACGGCTCCAGGCCCCGCCGTGGAATACTGACGTTGATGCCTCGCCAACGGTCGCTCGTGATCGCCGGGGCCGCCGTATGACCGCCGCCACATGACCGCATTCGCCGCCAAACCGCCACAGGCAGACCTCGAACTGGTCCTGGCCGCGCGCCCCGAGAACGTCGCCGTCGTCCGTCACGTGATCGGCGGCGTCGGTGACGCGCTCGGCATGAGTCCTCAGGCGGTCGCCGACCTGCGTCTCGCCGTCAGTGAGGCATGCACGAACGTCGTCGTCCACGCCTACGACGACGCCACCGACGAGACGCTCGAGGTCGAGGCGACGCTCCAAGGTGATCTGCTGAACGTCGTCGTCCGCGACTTCGGGCGCGGGATCCTCCCGCGCCACGATTCTCCCGGCCTGGGCCTGGGACTCCCGCTCGCCAAGGCGGTGTCGGAATCGTTTGCGGTCGACACGACGGGCGCCGGCAGCGAGGTGCGGATGGCATTCCTGGTCCCGGGCGCCGGATGACGGTGACTCCTCGCGGCGCCCCGCAACGGGACGCTCCGGCTCGCGACGTCATCCGGTTGCGTGTCGCCGAGGGAATCGTCGGCGCCACGGCACTCTCACGCATGATCGGCATCGGCGCGGCTCGTGCCCAGCTCAGCGTCACCGCCGTCGATCAGGCGATGGAGATCGCCGATCTGATTGCCGACTTCGGCCCGGATGAAGTCGTCGTCGCCGGCACGCTGATCGAGACCAGCGTCCTGCCGACGGCAGGTCGGCTGGAGCTGAGCATCGGTGATCTGCGGACCGGCGGGGCGCAGCGGCTGATGGATGCGGGCGCTCCGGCGGCCACCATCGCCGTCCTTTCGACCACCGCCGTCGCCGTGGCGGGCGCGTCGGGCGAGCGGCTGGCGATCGAGATCACCGAGGTGGGCGCGGACGTTTCGCCGACACCGCCGGCGGGCGGGCAGGGCGAGGTCGGGGACGGACACGAGGGTCGGACGGCCGACTTCGCGATCAGCACCGCCCCCGATGGCGCCTCAGGCGTCCACGTCGTCGCCGTCCGCGGCGAGATCGACATCTTCACGGCGCCGGCCGTCAAGCTGGCCGCCCGCGAGGCGGTGTTCTCCGGCCGCAATCGCATCGTTCTGGATCTCACCGAGACGACGTTCCTGGACTCGACCGGCCTCGGCGTCGTGATCGGCCTGGCGCGGCTCGTCCGTCCCGACGGCGATCTCGCGATCGTCAACACCAACCCGACGATCACGAAGACGTTCGAGATCACCGGACTGGACGACATCTTCGCCGTTCGGCCGACGCTGGATGCGGCGATCGCCGCGCTCGGCGACGGCTGACGCCACCACACGGCGCCGCGAGCGCGTTTCAGCCCGCGCCGCGCCCGGGTAGGCCCACCGTACGACGGCGACCACCCCGGAGTCGCCGCGCTTGCTGAAAGGACCCTCCCGTGATTGGCATCATCATCACGATCATCGTCACCGCGCTCGTCTACGCGCTGTGCCTCGCGCTGGGCCTGCCGCAGATCGTCGCCCTGATCGCGGCGATCCTTGTCCTGATCGGTGGCTTCCCGGCCGGCGTCTACGGCCGCCGATAGGCCGATTCGCCGCGACGCCCGCCCGGAACCCGCGCAAGCGCGTTTCGGGCGGCTCGCGGCGGGGCATCGCCGCCGGCGCGATCATGCGCCTCGCGATCGCTCGCCGACCTCGCCGCGGCGCTAGGGCGTCTGCAGGTGCAGCAGCTCGTTGAGCTGCGCGAGCACGATCAGGTGCCACGGCAGGCCGCCGTCGACGGCGACGACGCGGAGCTCGTGTTCGGGCTGCAGTGCTGCTCGCAGCCGCATGATCTCCTGAAGCCCGCTCGAGTCGACGACGTCCAGTCGGCAGAGGTCGAGCGTCAGGTCGCCGTCGTGCAGCGACGCCGCGGCGGCACGGAGCTGCGACACGGTCGCGATGTCGAGGTCGCCGCGAAGGCGCAGTGTCCGCCGCGGGCCGTCGTCGACCAGCTCGGCGTGCAGCTGCCCGGCGGACAGGTGGAAATCGTTGCTCACAGAACACCCGTACCCAGCCGACTGCCCATCGACACGCCGTTCGGAGTGGACTCGCGGCGGCGACTGGTGGACACTGCGGACCAATGGCCGTCCAGGACCCCACGCTGCTGGACGACGGCCGCGGCCGACTCGTGGCGCTGGCCGATGTCCTCAGCGAGCGCCTCGAAGCGCTCGAGGTCGGCATCTGGCTGGGAGTCGGGCCCGCATCGGCGACGTTGCTCGCGGTCAGTGGCGCGGTGGCCGACGATCTGGCCCACGCATACCAGACGGTTGACGACCCGGCGGTGCCCGTCGTCGCGCCGCTGATCGACGACCGGCCGGTGTGGTCGCACTCGATCGAGCAGCTGCGCGCCGAGTGGCCCGCAATGCGGGATCTCCCCGTCGGCGAGAGCGTCGCCTACGCCTTCGTCCCATGGACCAGCGGGACGGCGCGCGGCATCGTCGTCGCCGGGTTCGCGAACGGACGCGCGGTGGACGCGTCGCACCGCAAGGGAATCCTCGCCCAGATCCAGGACGTGAGCGCGAGCTTCGCGCCGCTGCTCGGCCCGCACGCGAGCCTGGCCGCTGCGACGTCGGTCTACGAGATCCTGTTCGCCGAGGCACCGATCGGCTTCGGGTTGTTCGACCGGCGGCTGCGCTTCCTGCGCGTCAACGAGGCTCTCGCGCGCATCAACGGACGTGCGGCCGCCGATCACATCGGGCGAGACGTCCGCAGTCTGCTGCCCGACGCCATCGACGTCGCCGCGCATCTGGAGACGGTCGTGCGGACCGGGCGACCCGTGAGGGCTGAAGTGTCGGGCGCGCGTGACGGAGCGATGCCGGTTCGCTACTTCAGCTGTGCGTACCACCCATTGCGAGACGACGCCGGGGGCGTGATCGCGGTCGGCGCGATGGTCATGGAGGTCACGGCCGAGCGCACCGCCCAGGCCGAGCGTGACGCCCTCCATGACTCCGAGCGCGCTGCGCACGAGGCTGCCGACCGCGCGGCCTGGGAGAACGCCAACCTGCGCGACCTCGCAGCGCGGCTGGCGACGACCGACACGGCCGCCGGCGCCGGGGACGCGATCGTCCGCGCGATCACCAGCGTCCTGCCGGCGATCGAGGCCGGCGTGTATCTGGAAGACCCCGACGATCCGTTGCAGCTGCGTCGCGTCGCCCACCGCGGGGCGACGAGCGACAGGTACCAGCAGGAGGCGTTCGACCGCGTCCCGGTCGATGCGGCGATGCCCGTCGCGGTGGCATATCGCGAGGGTCGCGCGCAGCTGTTCGCCCGGCTCGAAGACTGGGACGGCTACCCGGCCGAGCTCGTGCAGGCGGTCCAGGCCAGCGGGGTGCCCGTCGTCGGCGTGCTGCCGCTCGCGGCACGCGAACGCGCGACGGGCGCGATCTACGCGAACTTCCCGCGTGCCGAGGCGCCCAGCTCGGCGACCTGGCTGTTCCTGATCGCCGTGGGTCTGATGAGCGGGCCGGTGCTGGATCGCCTGCGCCTCGTCGATGACGAGCGCCGGGCGCAGGGCGAGGTGGCCGCCCTGCATGCGCGGCTGCAGTCCGCCCTGCTCCCGCCGTCGACCGCGTCGCGCGGCTCGCGCGTCGTCGCGACGTACCGCGCGGGCGACCGGCGGCTGTTGCTCGGCGGCGACTTCATCGATCACGTCACACGCCCCGACGGAAGCGTCGCGGCGATCGTCGGCGACGTCTCGGGACACGGGCCGGCAGCCGCCGGTCTCGGCGCTCAGCTGCGCACTGCCTGGAGAACGCTGCACTACGCCTCTACGGCACCCGACGAGGTCCTGCCGATCCTCAACGAGATGGTCGAGGACCAGGCTGATGACGCCGGGGTCTTCGCGACGGTGCTGTGCGTGTGGGTCCACCCTGCCGCGCGTCTGATGCTTCACGCCGTCGCCGGCCACCCGGCGCCGCTGCTGATCGCCCAGGACGGGACATCGGAGCCGGTCGCCGTGACGCCAGGACCGCCGGTGGGCATCCGGCTTCGGACAGGCTGGGAGGTCGAGGAAACGGACATCCCAGACGCCTCGCTGCTGCTGTTGTTCACCGACGGTGTGATCGAGGGCCGCGCCGACCCGAACGGTGACGCGCGCCTCGGGGTCGCCGGCGTGCAGCGCCTGATCGCGGAGCAGGGCGGGCTGCCTGACCGCGCCGCACTGACACGGCTCGTCGACCGTGTCGAGGAACTCAACGGGAGTGCCCTCGCGGACGATGTCGCCCTCATGGCAGTGGATCTGCGGCCCTGAACGGCGGCTACACTTGGCCGCATCAGCGAGCGTCCCGCACCGGCGGGCGTCGCGCGTGGACCACGTTTTCTCCCCCCGATGCCCGACTTCACCCCCCTGAGCATCACCTCAGAGCCGTCGGATGACGTCTGGAGGGTCGTCGCGGAAGGCGAACTCGACGTCGACGGCGCCGCGGCCCTGGAGGCGGCGGTCGTTGCCGGCCTGGATGCGACCGTCGCGGAGGTCGTGCTCGACCTTTCCGGCATCAGCTTCATCGATTCTTCCGGCCTGCGGGTCCTCGTCGACGCCGCCGCCGCCGCGGCGCGAGAGGACACGCACGCGCGGCTGCGCATCATCAGCAGCCCGTCCGTCGATCGCGTGGTAGATCTCAGCGGCCTGCGCGACCACCTGCCGCTCGGCTGAAGCCCGACCTCGGGTTGCAGGCAGGACGCCGTCCGCGGCACCTCCCCTGGTGCCACGAACGGCCGTCACTGCGTCCGCGAGTGGGCGGGGCGGTCGGAGGGAGGTCGCGACCGAGACCCGCCCGGTGCCTGATCGGAGGAATCAGGTGCGCGGTGGTCTCGCGGCGGTGCGGGGGGCACCGCCCGAGGGTGGCGTGAGCATCAGCTCACGCGCGGGATGCCTTCTCCCGCACATCATCGAGCTTGTCCTGCACTGCGTCGACGGCGTCGTTGACCTTGCCCTTGACCTCGCCCTTGCGCTCCTCGACTTCACCCTCGTGCTTGGTGCGGTCGTCGCCGGTCAGTGCGCCGGCGGCCTGCTTGATCCGGCCTTCGGCCTTGTCGGTGATCTCGCCCATCGTGGAGTCGCTCCTTGGTCGGGGGGTGGACGTCCGCGATATACCTCCGTCGCGCGAAACTGAAACGCAGGGTCGAGCGCAGGGTTTGGGGACGCGCGCCGGCGGGCAGATCCAGACCATGTCCAAGAACGGCAAGCAGACCCAACACGACGGCCCGATCGACGTGCTGGATCCTGAGACGCACGCGCCCCAGCAGGAGGACACGCGGCTGCGACGGGCCGCGCACAAGGTCGGCCATGGCGCGGCCGAGGTCCGGCGCGTCGCCGGAGCGACGTCTGCGGGCGCGCGCGATGCCTTCGAGGCCGCGGACGCTGGCCCGGAACTGCGCCAAGGCGTGAAGAAGGGCACTGCGCGCGCGGCGACGCTTGCCGCCGCGAACCCCGTCCCGACGGCGATCGGCTTCGCGTATCTGGCCGGTTTCCTCAAGGGCCATCGCATTGCCCGCCGCCGCTTGAAGAAGTAGGCGCGCATGATCGGCGTCGTCAAGCGCACCTGGCGCAGCTTCGGTGAGCACGACCTGAGTGACGGGGCGGCGTCGCTGACCTACTACGCCGTGTTGTCGATCTTCCCGGCGCTGATCGTGCTGATGGGCGTGGTCGGTCAGCTGTCGAGCGGCGCCGTTCACTCGCTCGTCGGTGAACTCGACGTCGCGACGCCGGGGCCCGCGCGCGACATCGCGCTCAACAGCATCCGCAGTGTCCAGGCAGGCGGTGGCGCCGGCCTTGCGCTCGTGATCGGGCTTGCCGGTGCGCTCTGGGCCGCTTCGGGCTACGTCGGTGCGTTCGTGCGCGCCCACGCGCAGATCCACGGACTCGACGACGAGCGCCCCATGTGGCGTGGCATCGTTTGGCGGCTGCTGATGACCGCCGCCCTGCTGATCGTCGTCGCCACCGGCGCGCTCGCGGTGGTGCTGACCGGGCCGCTCGCCCGCAGCGCCGGCGACGTGATCGGTGTCGGCTCGACAGCGGTTCAGGTGTGGGACATCGCGAAGTGGCCGGTGCTCGTCGGGCTCGGCGTCGTCGTCGTGTCGCTGCTCTATCGCACGGCTTCCGCGGTCCCAGGATCGCCTCCGGCGCGCTGGATCACGCCCGGCGCCGTCGTGGCGGTCGTGCTGTGGGTCGTCGCCTCGGCGCTCTTCAGCGTCTACGTCGCGACGTTCGGCTCGTACAACAAGACCTACGGTGCGCTCGCCGGCGTGATCGTGTTACTGGTCTGGCTGTGGATCACGAACCTGATCCTGCTGCTGGGCGCCGAGCTCAACGCCCAGCTTGCGCGGCCGGCGGACGGCAGCGCGACCCCGGCCGCGACCTCGCGCGAACCGCGGCCGGCGCTCGCCGCCGGTGGGTCGGCGGATCGCTGACCTTCAGCCGCGGCGGTCGACGCGCACGCGAACCGAGCAGCCCTCGGCGCCCGACCGGATCTGCACCAGGTCGCACAGCTGGGAAGCGCGCACGCTCGGCGTCCGCGCCGAACGCCGCGCGCAGGGCGATGATCTCCGTGCGTCAACGACCACCAGGACCGGTTCGCCGGCGGTGACGCCGTCGCGAACGAACGGTACGACCACGCGCAGAAAACCATCGATGCCGGCGTAGACCGCGGCCTCGTGGCGGTACCCGGGGGCATCCGGGCCGGCGCTGCCGACCGTCGCCTGGATCATCGCAACGTCAGCGTACCCGACGGTTTGGCGGCAGGGCGGGTGGGTAGTCCCTGGGTTCCATTCCCGACGAGGAGAACCGACATGGCAGCTGAACTCGATGGAAAGACGATCGCCTTCCTGGCAACCGACGGCGTCGAGCAGGTCGAGTTGACGGAGCCCTGGAAGGCCGTGCGGGAAGCGGGCGGTTCGCCGCGCCTGATCGCTCTGCGTGAGGGCCAGATCCAAGGGCTGAACCACATCGACAAGGGCGACATGTTCGACGTCGACGCCGTGGTCGCGGACGCCGCAGCAGAGGAGTTCGACGGACTCGTGCTGCCCGGCGGCGTCACCAATCCCGACGAACTGCGCACCAATGCGGATGCGGTCGCGTTCGTCCGGTCCTTCTTCGACGCCGGCAAGCCGGTCGCGGCGATCTGCCACGCGCCATGGACGCTGATCGAGGCTCGGGTCGTCGAGGGTCGCAAGCTGACCTCGTGGCCATCGCTGCAGACCGACCTGCGCAACGCCGGCGCCGACTGGTCCGACGAGGAGGTCGTCGTCGACCAGGGCCTCGTCACCAGCCGCAAGCCCGACGACCTGCCCGCGTTCTGCGCCAAGGCGATCGAGGAGTTCGCTGAGGGGCGCCACGCCGGCCAGGCGCGCGAGACCGCGACGACCTCACAGGCCTGACGTACGCGCGGTCCCGGGCTCCGTCACGGCTCGGGACCGCCGCGCGTCTCGTCCGGCGCGTCCGGCGCTGTCGTCGTGGACCTGCGCCGACCCGTGCGGCGCCCGCGTGAACGCCGCAACGTCTCGGCGGGCGCCTGCGCGGTCTGCAGAGCAGCGGCTCGAAACGCGGCGCCTCCTGCCCGCTTGTCGGCGCCGTCGGGCAGGCCTTCCTCGTCGCTCGCGACGCCCGTGGCCTCGTCCGCGACGGTGTCGGCGCCCGCATCGAGGACCAGCGACGAGATGACCAGCGCCGCGGCGCCACCGAGGATCAGGACCGCGAGAATCGTGAGGACGGTCATCGTCACGGGGGTACCCGACCGCAGCCCGGCTGAATCGCCGCGCACCGGGCGCCCTGAGCAGACGCCGCATGCTGGAATGCGCTCGTGGACGTTCCTCGACGCGAGCTTGCCGCGGTCTTCGCCGGTGGTGCACTCGGCACACTCGGTCGCGCCCTGCTGGCGGACGCGTGGGCGACGCCCGCCGGCGCCTGGCCGTGGGCGACCTTCGCCGTCAACATCGCCGGCGCCCTGCTGCTCGGCTGGGTGGCGACGGTCTCGCGTCGGGCGGTGGCCGATCCCACGGCGTGGCGCGCGTTCGCGGGCCCGGGGCTGTGCGGTGCGCTGACCACGTTCTCGGCATTCCAGCTCGAGTTGTTGCGGTTGCTCGACGACAGCCGCGTGGGCCTGGCGCTCGCGTATGCGGCCGCCAGCATCGCCGCCGGCCTGCTGGCCGTGCGCGCCGGGGCGCACCTCGCACGATCCGGGCGCCGCGCGTGAGTGCCTGGGCGCTGCTCGGCGTCTGCCTGTGCGGCGGCGTCGGCGCCTGCGGGCGCGTGCTGCTGGTCGTGATGATCACGCAGCGCACGACCACCGCGTTTCCCGTCGGCATCCTCGCCGTGAACCTCACCGGTGCGCTGGCGGCCGGACTGGTCGCCGGCATCGCACTGGGCGCTGACGCCCGGCGGCTCGTGGCGACCGGCCTGCTCGGTGGCTTCACGACGTTCTCCACCTGGGTGCTCCAGAGTGACGGCCTCACGCGCGCCGGGCGCCGGCGTGTCGCCGCCGCGAACCTGCTCGTCTCGCTCGCTCTGGGACTCGCCGCCGTGTGGCTCGGCCGCCGGATCGGCCTCGCACTGGACGGCTGACGCCGGCGCGTCGACCCCGTGTCGGTCATCCGATACGGTCGGACTCCCCGATGGCCGACACCGACCTCGACCCCCAGGAGACCGGCGAGTGGCTCGACGCGCTCGCCGGAGTGCTGCGCGCGGACGGGCCTGAGCGCGCCGAACAGCTGCTCACGGCGCTGCTGGAGCGTGCGCGCGCCGCCGGAGCGCCGGTCGAGCTCGGCCCGTCGACGCCCTACGTCAACACGATCCCGGTCGATCGCGAGGCGCAGATCCCCGGCGATCCGGCAATCGAGCAGCGGCTGCGAAACATCCTGCGCTGGAACGCGATCGCCATGGTGCTCCGCGCCAATCGCGACAGCTCCGAACTCGGCGGCCACATCGCCAGCTACCAGTCGATCGCGACGCTGTACGAGGTCGGCTTCAACCACTTCTGGCACGCGGCGAGCGGCGACCACGATGGCGACCTCGTCTATCTCCAGGGTCACTCGTCGCCGGGCGTCTACGCGCGCGCCTTCCTCGAGGGGCGCCTGACCGCGGAGCACCTCGACGGCTACCGCCAGGAGCTGTCGAGCGCGACGGGACTGAGCTCCTATCCGCATCCGTGGCTGATGCCCGAGTTCTGGCAGTTCCCGACCGTCTCGATGGGCCTCGGCCCGCTGATGGCGATCTACCAGGCCCGGTTCATGACCTACCTCAGCGGCCGCGGCGTGCAGGACACCGTCGGGCGCAAGGTGTGGGCGTTCATGGGCGACGGCGAGATGGACGAGCCCGAGTCGCTCGGCGCGATCTCGCTCGCCGGCCGCGAGCACCTCGACAACCTCATCTTCGTCGTCAACTGCAATCTGCAGCGCCTCGACGGACCGGTCCGGGGCAACGGGAAGATCATCCAGGAACTGGAGATGGACTTTCACGGCGCCGGCTGGCACGTGATCAAGGTCGTCTGGGGCTCGCGCTGGGACGCGCTGCTGGCCGACGATCACGACGGCCTGCTGCGGCGGCGCATGGAGGAGGCGGTCGACGGCGATTATCAGGTCTACAAGTCGCGCGACGGCGCGTACGTGCGCGAGCACTTCTTCGGCAAGGACCCGAAGCTGCT
>JBBRFO010000064.1:0-16868 GCA_038224135.1 Solirubrobacterales bacterium | reverse complement strand
GTCTCGGCGCTGGCCGCCGCGCTCGAGTCGCCGCAGCTGCCGCCGGAGGCGCGCGATCGGGTGCTCGCGTTCCTCAAGCTCCACCGCCAGGTCGCCTCGCAGCTCGACGCGACGCGCCCAGACCTGTTCGTGCACCGGCTCGTCGACCGCCTCGGCCTGCGCCGCCAGCAGCTGTTCGCCGCGCAGGCCGACGTCGTCGAGCGACTCCAGGCACTCGCGCGCCTGACGGACATGGCCGCCCAGTACGCCCGCCGTGCGCCGCAGGCGTCGGGGCGCGAGTTCGCCCGCTACGTCGCCGCCGTCGCCGACGCCGGTGTGCGCGAGGAGGAGACGGTCGCCGGGGGCGGGGGCGGGCGGCCAGAGGCTGTCGAGGTGTTGGCGATGCACACCGCCAAAGGGCGCGAGTTCGCGCACGTCGTCGTGCTCGGCCTGCAGTCCTCGCGGATGCCGGGCGCGCGGCGCGTCGCCGTGGAGCCGATCCCCGACGCGCTGCTGCACGAGCAGCTGCCGCCGGACACGCGTGAGGCCCACGTCGCCGAGATGCGCCGTCTGCTGCACCTGGCGATGACGCGCGCCCGCGACGGCCTGACGCTGGCCTACGTCGAGCGCACGGAGCGCGGTGCGCTGCAGCCGCCGTCGCCGTTCGCCGACGAGGCCCTGGCAGCCGTCGGCGGCACCTGGGAGGACCGGGCCGAGGAGCTGTTCGGCCCCGACGAGGCGCTGCACGCGGCGTTCACCGAACTGCGCGACGAGCTGCTCGGCGGCGTGCCGCGGATCGCCGGGAGTCTCGGCGAGCTGCGCCTGGACACCGACCTCGACATCACCCACGGCGTCGTGCGCTACCTCGAGCTGCTGAAGCTGACGGCGGTGATGAACCGGCCTGCCGGCCAGAGCGTCGCCGAGGCGCTGACCACCACCAACGCCGCACTCGTCCAGGCCGCGACGTCGCAGCAGCGCGAGGTGCTGGAGACGAGCCCGCTCGACGAGCTGATCCTCGACGCCGAGCAGGACGCGCGCGCGCGCGCGGTCGCGATCACGCGCAGCGCCGAGCCGTCGCTGGAGGCGTTCCTGCCGCGCCGCGGCGATGGCCTGCTGCTGTCGGCGTCGGACATCGAGACCTACCGCACCTGCCCGCTGAAGTACAAGTTCGCTCGCGTCTTCAGGATCCCGTCCGAGCCGACGATGAACCAGCGCTTCGGCATCCTGATCCACCAGGTGCTGGAGCGCTACCACCAGACCGGTGGGCAGTCGATCGACGAGCTGCTCGGGCTGCTCGACGCAGGCTGGCGCCGCGGCGGCTTCGGATCCTCCGAGGAGGAGAAGCAGCTCCACATCAAGGCCGAGGCGGCCCTGGCGAAGTACCAGGATCGCCTCCAGGGCGAGGACGGCGAGCCCGTCTGGTTCGAGAAGTCGTTCCAGTTCCGGATCGGCAAGCACACGCTGCGCGGACGCGTCGATCGCGTCGACCGCCTGCCGGGTGGTGGCTACGAGCTGATCGACTACAAGACCGGGCGCCCGCGGACCGCCGCGCAGCTGCGCGAGGACGTGCAGCTGTCGCTCTACGCTGTCGCCGCCCGCGAGTCGTGGCACGTCGAGTCCGAGCGCCAGAGCTACCACTACGTGCTCGACGACGAGAAGATCCGCGTCCCCGCCGAAGAGATCGACCGCGACTGGATCAGCGAGACGGTCTTCGAGGTCGCCGACGGGATCCAGGGCCAGGGCTTCGAGCCGACGCCGTCCTACTCGGCCTGCTCGTGGTGCGACTTCCGGATCGCGTGCCCGGCGGCCGAGCGGTAGCGGCGCCCTCGCTAGCTGACGCGCGCCAGGGCCTCGCGGGTGCGCGTGGCGAGCGCGGTCGCGCCGATGCGCTCCTCGAAGGCGAGGGCGTCGCTGAAGTGCGCGAGCGCGCGACCGCGGTCGCCCTGCGTCTCGGCGAGCATGCCGAGCGTGAAGGCCGTGCTCGCCGGGACAAAGGCGAGTCCGTAGTACAGGAGCTGCCCGTCGTACGGGGTCAGGTGGTCGTAGAGATGGGCGGCGGCATCGCGATCACCGACCGTGTGGGCGCAGGTCGCAAGGCCCCACAGTCGGCCGGGAAGCGATGAGTCGACCGGCAGCCGGCGGCCTGACGCGTGCCAGGCCTCGAGCACGGATCGGGAGGTGGCGAGGTCGCCCTGGGCGGCGGCGACCACGCCGACGAGGTGCGAGCTGTCGACCGCCGGGCTGGAATCGAGCAGTTGGGCGATCGGCATCGCAGCCTCCGCCTGCCCCAGCATCAGCAGTCGCGCGACCGTCATCAGCGCATGCAACAACTGTGTCGCGACTTGGTCGGGGAGGGTCTGAAGGCCCTGCTCGATGTCGTCCTGTGCGTCCTCGAAGCGGCCGTGCAGGAGGCTCGCGATCGCGCGCTGATTGTGCGCTTGCCCTTGGAGAATCCGGTCGCCGTTCTGCTCAGCGATCTCCAGCATCCTGCGCGTCAGCGTGATCAATTCGTCCAGCCGGCCGAGGCGCGCGAGCGCGACTCCGAAAGGCACCCAACCGCCGCCGCCCATCCGGTAGCCGACGCTGACGGTGCGCTCGGCCTCCTTCAGCAGGAGGTTCGCGTCGGGGTCGCCGCTCAGCGGCGAGAGACGTTCAAAGCGGACGTCGTCGCTGATCTCAGGGTCAATGCTCTCCGCGGCCAGGCGCAGCGCCTCGTTGGCGAGAGCGAGCGGCGTGCGCTCGGGAAGTTCATCGGCCAGCACGTCGAGCGGCACGCCCCAGGCCCAACTGAAGCTGAACTCGGCAAGGAGCCAAGCGCGCATGCCCGGCGCATCCGTCGCACACCAGGTTCCGCGCAGAGAGAAGCGACGGCGACCGGCCAGGTCGAGACTCCACGGATCGACCTTCAGCGCCTCCGAGAACGCCGCGATGTCTGCGGGCTCTGGACTCGTCCGGAAGATGAACGATTGAGCGAGCCACGCCGCCGCGTTGGCGCGCATGACGTCGTCATCGAGCTCGCGCCCGAGCGTCAGCCACCGGTGGCTGACGGCCTCCAGCCGCGACTGGTCAAACGCCACCCAACAGCATTGAGCAAGCTGGGCATAGAGCTCGTCGCGCCGGATCCCTCCCGCATCAGTGTCGGCCGGGAGCACGTCCAGCGCCCGCTCGAACAGATCGACAGCCTGTTCGGAAGCCCCCTGATCCAGCGCCTGCACCGCGGCGCGCTCGGCATACCGGGCGGCGCGCTCGCCCTCCCCGAGCACCGCGGCCTCGGCGAAGTGATGCGCCAGGTCGGCGACCGCACTCTCGGCGTCGCCGAATCGGCGCTCCAGCGCCAGCCCGATCTGCTGGTGCAGGTGCAGGCGGCGCATCGTCGACAGCTCGTCTTCCAGCGTCTGCCGGACCAGTGCGTGCGCGAACCGCAGCAGGCCGGGTGATCCGGCCTCCAGCACCAGTCGCGCGTCGAGCGCCTCATCGAGGCTGTCCAGCGCCTCGGCGATCGGCTGGCCGGCGACCTCCGCCACGATCGCGATGTCGAACTGAGGCCCCGTCACGGCCGCGACCGTCAGCAGCTCCCCGGCCTGCTTTGAGAGCCGCGACACGCGGCGGCCGACGACCTCGCGCACACCCTCGGGCACGATGAACTCGCCGCTGCCCTCCGCGCGCACCCAGCGCCCATCGACTTCCTGGACAGCGCCGGACTCGACCAGGTGACGCAGCACCTGCCCGACGAAGAACGGGTTGCCCTGCGTCTGCTCGCTGAGCAACGCCGCCAGCTCCCGCGCTGCGTCGTCGAGCACATCGCCGCGTGCGGCCTGGACGAACGCCTCAACGCCGTCTGCGTCAAGGCCGCGGACGCTGAGCCGCTCGACGCCGTCCTCGCGGCGCAGGTCTGCAAGCACCTCTGACAACGGGTGCGCGCGGCCCAGCTCCGTATCGCGGTAGGTCACAACGATCAGCAGCCGCGAGGGGCGGTCGCTGCGGACCAGGTGCATCAAGGCCTGGAGCGTCGCCTTGGCGGCCCAGTGCACGTCGTCGAGGACCAGCACCACCGGTCGCCGCGCGGCCTCCATCGCGAGCCAGTCGACGAGTCCTTCGAAGATCGCCCACGCCTCGACCTGCCCTGCCGGCAACTCCTCCACCAGCTCCGGCACCAACCGGGCGAGCACACCGCCGCGCAGCTCCAGCACCCGATCGCGCGTCGACTCATCCACGCTGGACAGGTAGTGCCTGAGCGCTTCGGCGAACGGCTGATACGCAACGGCCAGATCCTCGTCAACACGACCGAACAGGACGAGCGCACCCTGCGCGTGCGCACGACCCGCAAGCTCCTGGGCCAGCCGCGTCTTGCCCGCTCCCGGCTCACCGCTGAGCAACGCGACGCGCACACCGCCCGCGACATCACGCCACACCGCGTCCAGGCGCTCAACCTCGCCCGTGCGACCGACAAACGCCCACTCCGGGACGCCCGCAAGCCGCGGCGGCAATGGCACCGGAGCCAGCCCTCCATCATCCGCCAGCGGTGCCCAGCCGACCTCGACCACCGCGACCGGCTCCGCAAGGCCCTTCAGCTCCACCGGCCCCAGGGCCGTATACGCATGCCCGCCACGAGACCCCGCAAGCACACGGACCGTCTCGGTGCCGAGCACCTGGCCGGCCGCGGCCGCCGCGCACAACCGTGCCGCCTCCACGACCGCCGTCCCTTGAAGATCGCCGTCCTCGGCGACGGTCACATCACCGGCCGAGACACCGACCCGCAACGGCAGACCCGCCTCGCCACGGCGCTGGGCGGCATCGATTGCCTGCTGCATCGTGACCGCGCAAGCGAGCGCGTCCGCAGCTCCGGTGAACGCGACCATGAGCCCGTCGCCAAGACTCTTGACCTCGCGGCCCCCGCGCTCTCCGACCGCCGCCCGAAGCAGGCCCAGATGCGTGTCCTGCACGACCCCGAACCGCTCGTCGCCGAGCCGCGAGAGCGCCTCGGTCGACGCGACTGCATCCGTGAACAAGACCGTCAGCGTCGCCTGCACGGACCGAGACTACCCGGCACACGTGGGCCTGATTCGTAGCGAGGGCAGCGCGCCTGCGACCGCTGGTCCGAGGCGGGTCGCCCGAACTCTCGACGGAGCGTGCACAGGCCCAGACGCCGCGAAGAACTACTCCTCGTCGCCGCGCTGACTCAGGAACCGCTGGAACTCGCGGGCCAGCACATCACCCGACGGCACCTCGCCCGCGGCCTCCGGCGAGCCGGCCTCCTCGTCGGCGGCCTTCTCGAGGCGCTCGACGAACTGCCGCACGTCCTCGTCGGCGGCGACCGCGGCGCCGACGCGGCGCTCGTACTCGCCGACGCTCGTCTCCAGCTCGCTCGCGTCGATGCTGACGCCGACGAGCGACTCGAGCTTGCGCACGAGCGCGAGCGAGGCCTTCGGGTTGGGCGCGGCGGCGACGTAGTGCGGGACGCTCGCCCAGAGGCTGGCCGACGGGATGCCCGCGTCCTGGCAGGCGTTGTGGAGCACGCCGGTGATACCGGTCGGGCCCTCGTAGTTGGTCGGCGACAGGCCGATGCGGTCGGCGATCGCCTCGTCGCTGGAGATGCCCATCAGCGGCACCGGACGCGAGTGCGGCGTGTCGGACAGCAGCGCGCCGAGCGTGACGACGAGCTGCACGCCCATCGCCTCGGCGAGGTCGATGATCGCGCCGGTGAACGTGCGCCAGCGCATCGACGGCTCGGGACCCGACAGCAGGATCAGGTCGCGCGGGGCTCGCGGGGCGCGGGCCGCCCAGATGCCGACCTCCGGCCAGCGGACCTCGCGTGTGCGGCTGTCGACCAGGCGAATCGTCGGCCGCGTCGACTGGAAGTCGTAGAACTCCTCGGGGTCGATGTGGGCAAAGCACGACGCCTGGAAGGCGGCTCCGGTGAAGCGCACGGCGGCGGATGCCGCCTCCGCGGCGTCGTTCCAGCCCTGGAAGGCGCAGACCAGCGCCGGCGCCCGCAGGCCGTCCGGACGGGAGTCCCAGATGAGCGGCTGCATCCGGTTCACCGTACATCATGGCCGCGTGCCGTCCGCCGACTCCGCCCCACATCTGGAAGCGCTTCCGGGCGGCGCGCGGACACAGATCGCGGAGCTGCGCGAGGGCGATCCGCTCGACGGCGTCTACGCCTGCACGCGCAAGGACCGGCTGGTCGCGCGGACGGGATCGGCCTACCTGGCGCTCGAGCTGCGCGACCGCAGCGGCGTGCTCCCCGCACGGCTGTTCCGCGACGCCGACCTGCACGGGGCAACGTTCGATCGCGGTGATCTGGTGCGGGTCGGGGGACGCGTCGCGCGCTTCCGCGGTGAGCTCCAGGCGGAGCTCGATGCGATCACGCGGGCCGATCCCGGCCAGGCCGACCCGGCGGAGTTCCTCCCGGTCGCCTACCGCGACCTGGACGAGCTCGACGGCTTCCTCGAGCACCTCGCCGGCGAGGTCCGCCAGCCGGGGTATCTGGCGCTGCTCGACGGGATCCTGAGGGACACCGCGCTCCGCACGCGGCTGCGCGGGTACCCGGCGACCCGCGGCGGCCATCACGCATACCTCGGCGGCCTGCTCGAGCACACTGTCGCGGTCGCGACGCTCGCGCTGGAGACCTGCATCCTGCACCCGCGCCTGGACCAGGACCTGCTGCTGACGGCGGCGATCATCCACGACCTCGGTCGAACGCGCGAGCTGACGCTGGGCGCCGAGGTCGGCATCAGTGACGAGGGCCGGATGCTCGGCCACGTCGAGCTGGGCCTGCGGATGCTCGACGAACGCGGCCGCGCGGTCGGACTCGACGAGCCGCGCGCGCTGGCGCTCGCCCACTGCGTGCTCACCCATCACGGCCCGGATGCCGCGCCCCAGCGCCGGTTCGCCTCGGCCGAGGCGCTGACGCTGCATCGCATCAACACGCTCGATGCCAGCGTCAAGGGGGCGTTCGAACGCGGACTCGGGCTCGACGGCGCGTAGGTCCGCCGCTACGCCGCCGCGCTGCCGCCGGCCGGCTCGCCGAGCGCGTCGGCGACGGTCCGCAGCAGCGATGCCCGCGTGAACGGCTTCTGGACGAACGCGATCTCGCCTTCGCGTGCGCCCTCGAGGACGACGACGTCCTCGGTATGGCCGGACATGAACACGACCCGCAATGACGGGTCGATCGCCGCGGCCCGCTCGGCCAGCTCGTGCCCGCTCATCCCGGGCATCACGACATCGGTCAGCAGCAGGTCGTAGGGCTCCCACGACGCGAGTGCCTCGTCGCCGCTCGGCGCATCGTCGACGTCGTAGCCCTGGGCCTCGAGGATCCGCACGACCTGGCGCCGGACCGGATCCTGATCCTCGACGACGAGGACGCGGGCACCGGTCGCCGTCGGCTGCTGCTCGGGTGCAGCCGGCGGGCGCGGCTCGCTGGCAGCGGACGCCGCGGCCGGCAGCGTGAAGCGGATCGCCGTCCCGTGTCCGGGCTCGGAGTCGATCGTGATCTCGCCGCCGGAGTCGGTGACGATGCCGTGCGCCGTCGCGAGGCACAAGGCGGTGCCGTGGTCGCTCTCCTTGGTCGTGTAGAACGGCTCGAATGCGCGCGCGGCGACGTCGGGCGCCATCCCGGTGCCCTCGTCGCGCACGGTCACCGCGACCGCGTCGCCGGCACCGCGGACATCGATCCGCAGCACGCCGCCCTGGGGCATCGCATCGCGGGCGTTGACCGCGAGGTTGACCAGCACCTGCTCGATCCGCGCGTGGTCGGCGCGGACGGCGGGCAGGTCCGGCGCGACCTCGAGGTCCAGCCGCACGAGCTCGCCGAGCGACCGTGCGAGCAGCGTCTCCAGCCCGCGGACGAGCTCACCGAGGTCGAAGACCGTCGGCTGGACGACCTCGCGGCGGCTGAACATCAGCAGCTGACGCGTCAGCGCCGCCGCACGCTCTGCGGCGTGCTGGATCTCGACGACATCGCCGCGGACCGGATCGTCCGGAGCCAGCCGACGCTCGGCGAAGTCGACGCAGCTGAGGATCACCGACAGCAGATTGTTGAAGTCATGCGCGACCCCGCCGGCGAGCTGACCGACGCTCTCCAGCCGCTCGGCCTGCGCCAGGCGCCGCTCGAGCTCCGCGCGCTCGTGCTCGGAGCGCAGCCGCTCGGTCAGGTCGGTCCCGATCGAGCAGACCGCCGCCGGCTGCCCGCCGGCATCGCGCAGCGGGAAGGTGACGAGCAGCAACGGGCGCTCCTGGCCGGTCGCATCCGTCACCGCGGTCTGCACCTCGAGTGCCGCCCCGGTGCGCAGGACCTCGCCGTGAAGCCGCTCGACCTCCGGGTCCAGGGCCGCGCGGACGACCTCGCGCGGGGTCCGCCCGAGGGCGCTCTGGGCGTCGACGCCGTAGGCCTCCTCCCAGCGGCGGTTGACCAGCAGCAGGCGCTCGTCGGCGTCCTGTACGGCGATCAGCGCAGGGGCGTTGTCGACGATCTCCTGCAGGCGTTCCTGGTCGGCACGGCGCTCGGCCTCCATCTGGCGGCGGTCGGACAGGTCGACGAGCTGGATCAGGAAATACAGCGGCTGCTCGCCTTCGCCGTGCATCAGCGAGACGTGTCCGAGCACGTGCAGCACGTGGCCGTCAGCGTGGATCATCCGCTTCTCGAGCGAGTAGCTGCGACGCCGGCCCGACAGCAGCTCACGGATCATCGGCTGATCCAGCTGGCGGTCGTCGGGATGGCCGAGCTCGTCGATGCTGCGCGCACGCAGCTCGGCTTCGGTGTAGCCGCACATCTGGCCGACGGCACGGTTCAGGCGCAGCCAGCGTCCGTCGAGGTCGACGAGTGCCATGCCGATCGGCGCGTCATCAAAGGCCCGGCGGAACAGCTGCTCGGTCGCGCGCAGCGCGTCCTCGACGCGGCGCGATTCCGTGATGTCCTGGCAGGTCCCGTGCATGCCGGCCGCCTGGCCGACGGCGTCGCGCACGATCTCGCCACGCGAGTGCAGCATCCGCACCTCGCCGTCGCGACGCACGATCCGCACGTCCATGTGCCACGGCGCGCCCGCCTCGAGCGCCCGCTTGATCGTGCGGCGCGCGCGGGCACGATCATCGGGATGGATGCTGTCGATGAGGTCCTCCGGCGTGCGTGCGCCCGGCTCCGGCCGCATCCCGCAGATCCGGAACAGCTCGTCCGACCAGCTGATCTGACCACTGACGAGGTTCCAGTCCCAGCTGCCGAGCTTGGCGACCTGCTGGGCGTCGGCCAGCTTGGCCTCACCGGCCTCGAGCTGCTCCTGGGCGCGAACGCGCGCCGTCACGTCCTCGTACTGGCAGACGTAATACAGCGGGTCGCCGTCGGGGCCGTGGACCTGCGTGGCGCTGACCAGCGCGACCACCTCACCGCCGTCGCCGCGCCGCAGCCGCGCGTCGAGCCGGACCGACGCGGGCAGTTCCTCGCCGAACGTCGTCGCCGCCCACTGCTCGGCGGCGGCCGTGTCGGCCGCGATGTCGACGACGCTGCGGGCGAGCAAATCCTTGGGCGTGCGGTCGAGTAGCGCGCAGAGCGCGGCATTGACGCGCAGGAAGCGTCCGCCGGGACCGACGATCGCCATCCCGGTCGGAGAGTGCTCGAAGACCTGAACCGCCCGCTCCCCCGCATCAGCCCCGTCGCCCGCGACGGGGCGCAACGTGAGGAACGTGCGATCACCGTCGACGACGGCGTCGAGCACGCAGGTGACCGGCACGCCTGCCGTGGACCGCACGCGCACCGGCGCCGAAGGCCGCTCCGCCCGCAGGACGGATGCGAGGACCTCCGCGTCGTCGGCCAGCACGGCGGCGCTGAGCGCGGAGCCGACGATCTGACCGCCCAGCAGCCGGGCCGCGGCACGATTGGCGTGCGTCACGACGCCGCAGGCGTCGGTCGCGAGCAGCGCGTCGCGCGCAAGCTCGAAGAAGCGGCGTTCCAGCTCAGCCGGGGTGTGATCGGTGTCGGGCACGGTCAGGCGGGGACGCGGATCGTCCGAGCGTACGTATCGGCACGCGAACGGTCCAGGCATGAGCGGCGCATGGCCGCGCGCGCAAGCGATCGTGCGCGATGAGCGGCGGATCCGGCGCGGCGGACGGCGTTTGCGGGCGACGCGGCGCGGCGCGGGCCGCAGACCGCGGGGCGAACGGTCCAGGCGCGCCGATCGGCCCGCTAGCGTTCGCCACACGTGGAGCACGCACCCGTTCAGACCCCGGAGGCGGCGCCGACCGGCGATCCGCAGGCCCCCACCGGGGTCTCGGCCCACTTCGTCAACAATGTCCTCGCGGCCGCGGCCAGCTACATCGAGGAGTCCCCCGACGAGGCGCGTGACGTCCTTGCCGAGCTGGGCCAGTTCCTCTCCTACGGCCTGCGCCCGAGTTCGACGTCGGTGACGCTCGCCCAGGAACTCGAGCACACAGCGACCTACCTGCGCCTGCAGCAGGCGCGGTTCCCGGACCGGATCCGCGCAGACGTGCGTCCGGCCGGCGAGGCCGCCGGCGCATCGCTGAGGGCTGGAGCCGTCCGCGAACCGGTCGCGCAGGCGCTCGAGCAGCGCCTGCGGACGGTCGCCGGCGGCGCTGTGGTCGACGTGATTCCCACAGCAACAGCGGTGCAGGTCGAGCTCCGCGGCCCCGACGACCTCGTCGGTGAGGCCATCACGATCCCGCTCATCCCGATCGAGGAGACGCCGACGTGAGTGCCGGCAGCGCAGGACCACAGACCACCAGCGACGCGCCGCGCACCGGCCTCGCCGTGCTGGCCGTCGACGATGAACCGCGCGCGCTCGCCGACGTCGAGCGGCTCCTCGCCGGCTCGCCGTGGGTCGGGTCGGTCGACACCGCCGGCGGCGGGCGCGAGGCGCTCGTCAAGCTCGGGAACGGGGCATACGACGCGCTGTTTCTCGACGTCCACATGCCCGAGATCGCCGGCCTCGAGCTCGCGCAGATCCTGCGCCGGTTCGACGACCCGCCGGAGATCGTCTTCCTGACCGGTCACGCCGACGCCGCCGTCGCCGCGTTCGAGGTCCAGGCGCTGGACTTCCTCGTCAAGCCCGTCACGCGCGATCGCCTCGACGCAGCGCTGGCGCGGGTGGCCGACGTGCGCGCGGCGCGCGCCGCCGCGCCGGCTGCCGCTCCCGCCGCCGCGGCGACGGCGCCCGAGGTCGTCGCGCTCGACAACCCCGACGGGCCCGGCAAGCGCCTGGTGCGCCTGGAGTCGATCCGCTCGATCGAGGCCGACGGCGACTACGCCCAGATCCACACCGACGCCGGGACGTTCACGCTGCGTGCCGCGCTCGGACAGCTCGAGCAGGACTGGGCCGAGGCCGGATTCACGCGGGTGCACCGCGCCCACGTCGTCAATCTGACGCACGCCGTCGAGCTGCGCTCGGTGCCCAACGGCACGGCCGAACTCGTGCTGGACGACGGGACGCACATCCCGGTCGCGCGCCGGTCGGTTGCGGCGCTGCGACGCCGGCTCAAGGCGTAGCGCCGGGCGCGCGCAGCTCGCGCAGCGCACCGGAGGCGAGCGTCCAGGCGACGTACAGCAGCAGCACGGCGAAGCCGATCTTCGTCGCCCGTTCAGGGATGGCGTTGACGATCTCGACGCCGGCGATCGCGCCGGGGATCGCCGCGATGCCGAGCGTGACCCCTTCGCGCACGCGCAGGTTGCCGTAGCGGTGCTGGCGCAGTGCGCCGACCAGCGCGACCGGGACGATCGCGAGCAGCGACGTGGCCTCCGCGTCGACCTGGCCGAGCCCGACGATCAACACCAGCGCGGGGACGAACAAGGAGCCGCCGCCGATCCCCAGCATGCCCGCCAGGACGCCGGCCACCACGCCGATCAGCGCCACCCAGATCACGACGCCACCAGCAGCACGGCGGTGACGACCAGCAGCGCGGCAAAGCCGAGCCGGACGACGGCGCCCGGCGTGCGCTGCTGCAACCAGGTCCCTGCGAGCACGCCGAACACCGCCGGCACGCCGATCAGCAGTCCCTTGTCGACATGCACGGTGTCGTGGGGCGCCTGGGCGAGCACCGCAACGGCCGCGGCGATCACGATCGCCAGCAGCGATGTGCCGGTCGCCTCGCGCTCGCCGAAGCCCATCACCAGGAGCAGCAGCGGGACCATCACGACACCACCGCCGACGCCGAACAGCCCCGAGAACAGACCCGCCAGCAGGCCGATCGCCGCCAGCGGCGCGAGTCGGCGCATCGCCATGCGGGGCATACTAGGCGCCGTGCCTGCTCCCGCGACGCTCGCCGAGGCGCTCCAGCCGCTGCTCGCCGAGCCCGGCCGGGCCGCCATCCTGCTCGACCTCGACGGCACGCTCGCACCGATCGTGCGCGACCCCGAGGCGGCGACCGTCCCCGAGGGAACGCGGCAGCTCGTGATGCGCCTGCCCGGCCGCTTCGGCCTCGTCGGCGTGATCAGCGGGCGGCGCGCCGCGACCGCCCGCCGCATCCTCGGGCTCGGGACGATCCCCTACGCCGGCAACCACGGCGCCGAGTTGCTGCTGCGCGGAGCGCAGCAGCCGCTCGTCGACCCGGACGCCGACCGCTGGGCCAGTCACGTGCACGGCATCGTCGACGCCGTCGGCGAGGAGAGGCTGCGACAGGCCGGGCTGCGGCGCGAGGACAAGGGACCGATCGTCGCGCTGCACTGGCGAGGCGCCGACGATGAAGCCGCCGCTGAGCGTCTCGCGCGGGAGATCGGCGATCGCGCACAGGCGGCTGGGCTGCTGCTGCACGACGGCCGCCGCGTGCTCGAGCTGCGCCCGCCCGTGCGCATCGGAAAGGACGTCGCCGTCCACCGGCTGCTCGACGGCATCGGCGTCGACATGGCGCTGTACGTCGGCGACGACCGAACCGACGTCGACGCGTTCGACGCGCTGCGCGCGCTCGTCGCATCCGGTCGCCTGGAGTACGCGCTGTGCGTCGGCGTGACGTCGGCGGAGACGCCGGCCGAGCTGGCCGACAGCGCCGATGTCCTGCTCGACGGGCCGCGCGGCGTGCGTTCGCTGCTCGACGCGCTCGGCGGGTGAGGCGGGGCCGATGCGCTTCGTCGACCTGCTGCGGGCGACGGTCGTCCTGAGCCTCGCGTCGGCATCAATGCTCGCGCTGGTCGCTGTGATCACCGCCAACCTCGCCGACGATCAGCGACTGGCGGTGATCGCGATCGGCTGGTGGCTCGTGGCCGGCGCGATCGGCGCCTGGCTCGGGCGGCGCCTGGAGCCGACCGACGCGGTGGCGACGGCGCTGCGCGAGGCGAAGACGACGACGACCCTGCCGGAGATGCGCCAGGGGCGCATCCTGCTGAACCGCCTGTGGCCGCTGCTGGTCGTCACGGTCGTCGCGGCCGGCCTGGCGCTGGCGTGGCCCCAGATCGCCGCGATTGCGGCCGGCTTCTGCATCATCTGGTCGTTGTCCTGGCGTCAGCAGGAGTCGGCGGTGACGGCGATCGAGGAACGCGACGGCGTGACGTTCTATGTCGCGACGACCAACGCCGTCGGGCCGGTCAAGCTCGTCCGAACGCCGGGCCTGCGGCGCGAGGTCCCACAGGGCGCAAGCGCCTAGTGCTGGTTCACGAGCCCGACGACCCCCACGAGGACCGGCGCGATCACCAGCGCCGGCAGGAAGTTCCCGACCTTCACGTCCTTCAGCTCGAGCAGCTTCAGGCTGATCCCGATGATCAGCACGCCACCGGCGCTGGTCAGCGCCGCGAGCGCGTCGCTGCCCTCGGCCAGCGCGTGGTCGAGCGATCCGGCCAGCAGCGAGATCGAGCCCTGGATCACGAGGATGCTCAGCGCGGCGAACGCGACGCCCGGTCCGAGCGATGCCGCCAGCGCGATCGAGGCGAACCCGTCGAGCAGCGCCTTGGTCGCCAGCGCGTCGTAGTTGCCGGTCAGCCCGTCCTGAATTGACCCGACGACCGTCAGCGGTCCGACGCAGAAGAGCAGCGAGGCGGTGAAGAACGCCTCGCTGACCTGGCCCGACGCGCCGCGCCGGCGCTCGACCTGCGCCTGCAGGCGATCACCGAGCCGCTCGAGCCACGCCTCGATACCGATCGCCTCGCCGATGATCCCGCCGAGCAGGACGCCGCCGAGCACGTAGAGCGCGCTGGTGTCGCGCCAGGCCAGCGCAAGGTCGACGCCGATGACCAGCGTCACGAGCCCGAGCCCGTCCAGCACCCGTCGCCGCAGCCGCTCGGGCAGCCGGTCGCCGATCAAGGTGCCCAGCAGCGTGCCGAGGAGCACGGTGCCGACATTGAGGAGTGTGCCCGTCATGCGCGATGGCGATCGTACGTGCGAGCATCGACGGCGTGCCGGGAACCGACGTGCTGCTCGTCTCGCTGGGCTCGACCGCGGGCCTGCGCGCGGCCGACGCCGAGCTGGCCGCTTCGATTCGCCGCGCCGGCGCCAGCGCAGCCGTCGTCACCGCTCGCGAGCAGCCCGTCGTCCGCACGTTCGTGCGCACCGACCGCCGCTGGGCCGGCGCCGCGGCGCAGGCGGCGCGGGCCGGGATCGGCGAGCACGAGCCGCGCGCGATCATCTACTCGACGACGACCGCGGCCCTGCGCTGGCCGCGGCCGGGAGCGATCCGCTTCGACGCGCTGGCCGCCGCGACGCGACCCGGACGCCACGGCGTCTGGCAGCGCCCGCTGGAGCGCCGCAGGCTGGAGCAGGCGCCGCTGCTGCTGCCGTGGTCGGCGGCGAGCGGCGCCGCGGACGACGCGCCGGCGCTGGTCGTGCCGCCGCCGGTCGAGCCGTCGGGCCTCGGCGCGCCGTGGGCCGAACGCGAGATCGCGGCGATCACCTACGCCGCCGATCCGGTCAAGAAGGGACTCGATCGCGTGCTCGCGGCGTGGGCGAGCGCCCGCCGCGACGGCGAGACGCTGCTGATCGCGGGCCTCGACCGCGAGCGGCTGCCGGATCCGCCTGAGGGCGTCGTCGTCAGCGGCCGGCTCGATCGCGAGGCGTACCGCGAGCTGCTGCGGCGCTCGCGGGTGTTCGTCACCGCGCCGCTGCGCGAGGACCACGGCATCGCCCAGCTCGAGGCGATCGCCGACGGCTGCGTGCTCGTCACGACCGCCGCGCCCGGGCCGTATGCGGCGCTGCCGATCGCCCGTGAGCTGGACCGGCGCCTGGTCGGCGACGACCTCGCATCCGCGCTGCGCATGGCACTCGACGATCCGGCGCCGCGCTACACCGCACGGTCGATCGAGCTGATCGCGCCGTTCAGCCGCGCCGCCGTCGACCGGATCGTCGCCGACGAGCTGCTGCCGCGCCTGCTTGCGTAGTCCAACGCGGTTGCGGTTGCGCCGCGTGGCGCAGATCGGGCAGGATGCGGTCACCGTGCGCCGCTCGATGCTCCTCACAGCCGTCCTCGCCGCCCTCGTCGCCGCCGCACCCGCGGCCGCCTCGCCGGCGCTGAAGCTCGACTACCCGTGCTACCGCAGCGGTCAGTCGGGGACGGCGACCGTGACCGACTTCGATCCCAACACCGATGTCGACGTGCTGCTCAACGGTCGCGCGCTCGGGACGAGTCAGAGCGACGATCAAGGCGACTTCAGCGTCGACTTCAATGCCCCGCGGCTGCGCTCAGGTGTCACGCGCTCGCAGAGCCGGCTGACCGCCCAGGACCAGAACGGCATCGTCGCCGAGGACCTGTTCAGCGTCGTCCCGCTGACGCTCAGGGCGAGCCCGCGCAGGGCACGGTGGAACTCGCGCGTACGCTTCAGCCTCGGTGGGTTCATCGAGCGCACGTCGCTCTACGAGCACGTCGTCCGCAACGGACGCCTGGTGGAGAACATCCTCTTCGGGACGCCGCGCGCGCCCTGCGGCACGCTGACGCGCACCGTCAAGCAGCTGCCGCTGCGCAAGCCCAAGGTCGGGACGTACACGCTGCAGTTCGATCTCGAGTCGAGCTGGTCGCGCAAGACCTCCCCGGCCGCACGCTGGACCGTCCGCGTCGGCTGAGCCCGCTCAGCGCCTGCGCGGCCGGGCCGCCGCGAGCTGCTTCCACGACCGCGTGTTCGCCACATCCGCCGCGGTCAGCCGGGCACGGCGCGCCGTCGCGACGCCCCAGCGCACATTGGCCAGCGTCGCCGGTCGGTGCGCGTCGGAGTCGATCACGATCCGTGCGCCGCCATCGACCGCCGCGCGGGCGTGGATCTCGTTCAGGTCGCGCCGGTCCGGTGCGCCGTTGATCTCCAGGCACGTGCCGGTGCGCGCCGCGGCATCGATCACCGCCTCGATGTCGAGGTCGTATCCCGGCCGCCTCCCGATCAGCCGCCCGGTCGGATGGCCGAGCGCGTCGACCAGCGGGTGCTCGATCGCCCGCACGACCCGCGCCGTCATCGCCGCGCCGTCGAGCTGAAAACGCGTGTGGACGCTGGCGACCACCCAGTCGAGCTGCTCGAGGATCGCGTCGTCGTAGTCCAGCCCGCCGTCCTGCAGGACGTTGACCTCGCTGCCGGCGAGGATCGTGATGCCCTCGACGCGCGCGTCCGCCTCACGGACGCGCTCGATCTGGCGCAGCAGCTCGTCAGGCTCGACGTGATTGCCGAATCCGTGGCTGGCGGAGTGGTCGGTGATCGCCAGGTAGCGCCGGCCGAGGTCGCGCGCGGCGATCGCCATCTCCTCGATCGACGCGAGTCCGTCGCTGGCGGTGGTGTGGCAGTGCAGGTCCCCCTGCAGGTCCTCGACGCCGATCAGCTCCGGCGCGATCCAGCCGGGGTCGAGCTCGCCGCGGTCCTCGCGCAGCTCCGGCTCGGGGTAGGGCAGGCCGAGGTGGGCATAGACCTGCTCCTCGTTCTGGCAGGTGTGCGTCGCGCCCGTCGCGTCGTCGAGGATCCCGTGCTCGGACACGTGCAGCCCGCGCTTGAC
>JBBRFO010000063.1:0-16897 GCA_038224135.1 Solirubrobacterales bacterium | reverse complement strand
CGTCATCGATCTCCTGCGCTCCGTGCAGGGGACGAAGGTCGCCGCGATGGCCCGGGAGCTCTTGGACGCCGGGAATCGGACCCGCCCGACCCGCAAGAAGGTCTCGCTGAGAGCGACCGACGGAAGCGTCGACGTGTCGGTCATCGCCCGTGCGGGCGGCGGCGGCGGCCATCGCCAGGCCGCCGGCTTTACGACCGAGCTCGACGACGCCGCGCTCGTCGTGTTCCTGCGCGGCGCGATCGCCGCCCAGCTCGAACCCTCCGACCCCACCGATCCCGAGTCCTGAGCGACGCCGCCGTGGACGGGGTCATCCTCGTCGACAAGCCGGCGGGCAAGACGTCTCACGACGTCGTTGCGGCCGTGCGCCGCACCCACTCCTTCAAGGGCGGGCCGAAGGTCGGGCACGCCGGCACGCTGGACCCGTTCGCGACCGGTGTGCTGCTCGTGCTCGTCGGCCGCGCCACGCGCGTGCAGCGCTTCCTCATGGCGCTGCCCAAGACCTATGTCGCCCGCGCGCGCTTCGGCTTCGTGTCGACGACGGGCGACCCGGAGGGCGAGCTCACCGAGACGGGGGTCCTGCCGCCGGATCCGCTGGTCCTGCCGACCGGCCTGATCCGCCAGCGCCCGCCCGCGTACAGCGCCGTCCACATCGACGGCGAGCGCGCCTACGCACGAGCGCGGCGCGGTGAGGTCGTCGAGGTGCCCGAGCGCGAGGTCACGGTCTACGCGTACGAGCAGCGCTGGCGCGACGCCGATCGCGCGGCGCTGCACGTCCGCTGCTCATCGGGGACGTACATCCGCAGCCTCGTCGCAGACCTCGGCGACGCGTACACGGAGGAGCTGCGGCGCACGTCGATCGGGCCGTTCGACGTGGCCGACGCCGATCCCGGGCGCGTCGTTCCGCTGGGTGAGGTGCTGGGCTTCTTCCGGTCGGTGCAGGTGGACGAGGCGACGGCGCAGCTGATCGCCCGCGGGCGATCGGTCGAGCCGGGCGCCGAGCTCATCGCACCGCCGCCCGGTTGGGAACTCCCGCTGCCTCCGGCCGAGATCCTCGTCCGCGATGACGCCGGCCCGGTCGCCTTGACGACGGCGCTCGATGACGGCCGGCTCAAGCCCGTCGTAGGCTTCCGCGCGTGAAGCTCACCAGGCTCCCCGACGTCGAGGCCCGCAACCGCCGTGTGGCCGTCGGCACGTTCGACGGCGTGCACCTCGGGCATCGCGAGGTGATCGCCGGCGCCGACACGGTCCTGACATTCGATCCGCACCCGACGGCCGTCGTCTCGCCCGGCAACGAGCCACGGCTGCTGACGACGCTCGAGCGCAAGGCCGAACTGGTGGCCGAACTGGGCGTCGGGGAATTCGTCATCGTGCCGTTCGACGCCGAGTTCGCGGCGCGGTCGGCGCAGGAGTTCATCCAGGCGGTGCTCGTTGACGGGCTCGGCGCGACGCACGTCAGCATCGGCGAGAACTTCCGCTTCGGCAACCGGGCGATGGGGGACACCGAGCTGCTGCTCGCGGACGATCGCTTCCAGACGCGCGTCGTGCCGCTGCTGGAGGTCGACGGCGAGATCGTCAGCTCCAGCCACATCCGCGCGCTCGTGCTCGGCGGCGCGATCGACTACGCGGGACGGCTCCTGGGCGCCCCGTTCGCCTTCGACGGGCCGGTCGCGCACGGCGACAAGCGCGGGCGCACGCTCGGCTTCCCGACGGCCAACCTCGTCCCAGGGGAGCGGACCTGCACGCCCGGCCACGGCGTCTATGCCTGTCGCGCGCGGACGTCCGACGGGCGCTGGCACGCCGCGGCGGTCAACGTCGGCGTGAGGCCGATGTTCGAGAGCGGCCGCGGCGAGCTGATCGAGGCCTACCTGATCGACTTCGACGGGGACCTCTACGGCGAGCCGCTGCGCCTGGAGTTCCACCGCAGGCTGCGCGGTGAGCGGCGATTCGCCGACATCGACGCGCTGATCGAGCAGATGGGTCGCGATGTGCAGCAGACGCGCGAGCTCGTCGGCGTCGGCGGCTGAGCCGTCGCGCGGACGGGCTGCTACCGTCGAGCGCCGCTTATGAGCACGCTGACTATCGAGAAGACCCAGGAAATCGTCGCCAAGTTCGGCAAGGACGACAAGGACACCGGCAACGCCCGCGTCCAGGTCGCCCTGCTGAGCCAGCGGATCAACGATCTCACCGAGCACCTGCGCGATCACAAGAAGGACCACGCCTCGCGGCGCGGCCTGCTGATGCTCGTCGGTCGCCGTCGCCGGTTCCTGAACTACCTGCAGCGCACGGACCTGGAGGGCTACCGCGCCCTCGTCCGCGAGCTCGGGCTTCGCAAGTGAGCGTCATCGCCGCGGGGACACCCGCTCCCGAGTTCTCGCTGCGCCGGGGCGACTACAAGCGCTTCACGCAGGCCGACCTGCTCGGCACGCGCACGATCCTGGTCTTCTACCCGGCGGCGTTCAGCCTCGTCTGCACCGACCAGTTGCAGATCTATGAAGAGGCGCTGACGGAGATCACCGCGCAGGGCGCGGTCATGTACGGCGTCTCGTGCGACCAGCCGGACTCGCAGACCGCCTTCCGCGACAAGCTCGGCGTCAGCATCGAGCAGCTGTCCGACTTCGAGCCCAAGGGCGCCGCCTCACGCGCCTTCGGCGCCTATTTCGAGCCCGCCGGCTTCTCCAATCGCGCGCTCGTGATCACGAACGCCGACGGCGTCGTCACGTGGAGCTGGGAAGGCGAGAACCCCGGCGTGCTGCCTGGCGTCAACCTCGTCATGGACGGGTTGACCGTCACCTGAGCGGATCTCGGCGCGCCTGACGCCACCCGCGATCGGCGGATGGCCAGGAGGCCAATCCGCCGGACCGCGTGCGGCGCCATCCATCACCGATCTCTCGCACAGTCGCCGGCCAACGCTTGTGCTCGGCGCGGGAGCTCGATGACAGTTTGTCGCGCTATGCGGGAGGAATCGTCATCGAGGTCCGTGGTAGCCCGCCCGCAGCCCGCGCGCGGAGACCGCACGCGACCGCACCCGACTCCCTCGATGCCCGCCGTTCAGGACGCAACAGGCGTCGAAGCAGCCACAAAAGCCGCCAGCAGCCCCGGGATCACTGCAGCGCGGTGCTCGAAGATCCGCTCCACGTCGCGCCTCACGAACAACGAGTGCGCAACAGCGCCGAGCGGCCCGAAACCGATCGCATAGCGCACGCGGTCGGTCATCAGCGTCTGACCGCCCGGCCGCTGCTCGAACGTGTGGGTGTGGTGCCACAACCGATACGGCCCGCGCAGCTGCATGTCGATGAACCGCCGCGGCTCGTCCCACTCGATGATCTGCGTGCGCCAGCGGATCGGGGCGCCGTGGATGCGCAGGCGGTACTCGATCAGCGTTCCCTCGTGCATGTCGATCGGCCGCGGCGTCAGCACGCGAAAGCGCAGCAGTGGCGGCGTGATCGCCTCGAGGTTGTGCGCGTCGGAGAAGAACGGGAAGACCTGCTGCGGCGTGCCGTCGAGGACCTGCGTGCGAAGAAGGACGTGCTCGCGCATCTGACGAGCGTACGAGCCGCATAGGCTCCGCGGATGGCCGAGCTGACCAGCGCCGCACTGCCCGGCGCCCGGCCCGATGACCACATCCGCGGCCCGGACGGCGCGCCGCTGCTCGTGCTCTACGCCGACTTCACGTGCGTGCGCTGCGCCGTCGCCGCGCAGCAGCTCAAGGCGGCGCCGGTCCGGGTCGCCTACCGCCACCTCGTCCTGCGCTCACGCGGGCCGCGGGTCGCGGCGCTCGCCCACGCGGCCGAGGCGGCGGCGCTGCAGGGCGCCTTCTGGCCGTTCCACGACGGGCTGTTCGCCGATCAGGGACGCCAGGACGACCCGCACCTGTGGGCCCACTGCGAGACGCTGGGCATCGACGTCGAGCGGTTCGACAGCGACCGTCGCGGACGCACCATCGCCGCAGGCGTCGCGACGCAGACGCGTGAGGCTTTGCGCGGCGGCGCGGTGGCCACCCCGACGCTCGTCCTGCCGGGCGGCGAGATCGCTCAGGGCGGGCTCGACGAGGCCATTGCCGCCGTCAGCGGCGGGCTAGTATGACCAGGTTCGGAATACAGACAGAGACAGACAGAGGGGCCGCAGGATCCGACGGGCGGACCCCCCAGAAGGAGTACACAACCTCATGAGTTCTGACGCAGTGACCACGGTCTCGGTCGAGATCGCTGGCACCGAGATCTCGTTCGAGACCGGCCGCATGGCCAAGCAGGCTTCAGGAGCCGTCGTCGTCCGTTCGGGCGATTCGATGGTCCTCTGCACCGCCACGATCGGCAACCTGCGCGACGTCGACTTCCTCCCGCTGACGGTGGATGTCGAGGAGCGTATGTACGCCGCGGGCAAGATCCCCGGCTCGTTCTTCAAGCGCGAGGGCCGCGCCGGCGAGAAGTCCACGCTCACCGCCCGCATGATCGATCGCCCGATCCGCCCGCTGTTCCCCAAGGGCTGGCACTTCGAGACGCAGCTGGTCGCGATTCCGCTGAGCGTCGATCACGACCACCCGTACGACATGCTCGCGATGAACGGTGCTTCGATGGCGCTGATGCTGTCGCCCGTGCCGCTCCCGCAGCCGGTCGGCGCCGTCCGCATCGGCCTGATCGACGGCAGCTTCGTCGTCAACCCGACCGAGGAGCAGGCGACCGAGAACAGCGAGCTCGACCTCGTCGTCGCCGGCACCGCCGACGCGATCCTGATGGTCGAGGCCGGCGCCAACGAGGTGACCGAGGCCGAGATCCTCGACGCGCTCGACATCGCCCACGGCGAGATCAAGAAGCTGTGCGCGCTGCAGGTCGAGCTGGCCGCCAAGGCCGGCAAGGTGAAGCTCGTCATCGAGCCGCCCGCCGTCGACGAGCAGCTGCTGGCATCGATCAAGGCGTCACACGGCGCAAAGATCGACGAGGCGACCTCGGTCGTCGACAAGCTCGCCCGCCAGGACGCGACCAACGCGGTCAAGGACGAGATCGTCGCCCAGTACGGCGCCGACGACGACGACCGCAAGGCCGCCGCATCGTCGATCTTCGCCAAGCTGGAGAAGTCGACGATCCGCGAGCGCATCGCCGTCGCCAAGAAGCGCCCCGACGGTCGTGGCACGGAGGAGATCCGCGACATCTCGATCGAGGTCGGGGTCACGCCGCGCACGCACGGTTCGGCGCTGTTCACGCGCGGCCAGACGCAGGCCCTGTCGGCCGCGTCGCTCGGCACGCTGAAGGAGGAGATGCGGATCGACTCGCTGACCCTCGAGAAGAACCGCTACTACTGGCACCACTACAACTTCCCGCCCTTCTCGGTGGGCGAGGCCGGCTTCATGCGCGGCCCCAAGCGGCGTGACATCGGTCACGGCGCCCTCGCCGAGCGCGCGCTGAAGCCGATGATCCCGTCGATCGAGGAGTTCCCCTACTCGATCCGCGTCGTCTCGGACATCCTGGAGTCCAACGGCTCCTCCTCGATGGCGTCGGTCTGCGGATCGTCGCTGTCGCTGATGGATGCGGGCGTGCCGATCAAGGCGCCGGTCGCGGGTATCGCGATGGGCCTGATCAAGGAGGGTGAGGACTACACCGTCCTGACCGACATCGCCGGCGTCGAGGATCACCTCGGCGACATGGACTTCAAGGTCGCCGGCACCGAGGAGGGCATCACCGCCCTGCAGATGGACATCAAGATCACGGGCGTCACGTTCGACATCCTGAGCGACGCGCTCGCCCAGGCCAAGACGGCCCGCCTGTCGATCCTGAGCCAGATGGCCGACGTCATCGCCCGTCCGCGCGAGGAGCTGTCCGTCCACGCACCGCGGATCATCCAGATCAAGATCGACCCGTCCCAGATCGGCCTGCTGATCGGCAAGGGTGGCGAGACCATCCGCGGCCTGTCTGACGAGTTCGAGTCGCAGATCGACGTCAACGACGAGGGTCAGGTCCTGATCTACTCCGCCAGCGGCGCGCTGGGTGAGGCGCTGAAGGAGCGCATCACGACGATGATGAAGGAGGTCGAGGTCGGCGATTCGTTCACCGGCAAGGTCGTCAAGACGACGACGTTCGGCGCCTTCGTCGAGCTCGCCAAGGGCACCGACGGCCTGCTGCACATCTCCAACGTCTCGCCGGGCAACCGCGTCGAGAACGTCGAGGACGTGCTGAACAAGGGTGACGAGATCGAGGTCCGCGTGGTCGAGGTCGACCGTGAGCGCGGCCGCATCGGCCTGCGCCTGGCCGACGACCCGTCGATCGCCGGCAAGTCCGTCGAGGAGCTGGCCGGCGTCGGCGCCGGCGGCGGTGGGGGCGGCGGCGACCGCGGCTCGCGCCCGCCGCGCGGCGGTGACCGCAACGGCGGCGATCGCGGCGCTCGCGGATCGGGCCGCCCGCGGCACCGCAGCGGCGACAGCGACCCCGATCGCGGCTGACCGAAGCTCAGTGGTGGCTGACGGGCACACGCTCACGACGCTGCCCTCGGGCGTCCGGATCGTCACGGAGGCATTGCCCTCCGTGCGATCCGCGGCGCTCGGATTCTTCATCGGCACGGGCTCGGCCATGGAGGCCGAGCCCGTCGCCGGTTGGTCGCACCTGCTGGAGCACATGGTGTTCCGCGGGACCGCGTCCTACGCGTCGGAGGAGATCGACGAGATCTTCGACGCGATGGGCGCCGAGCTGAACGCCGGAACCGGCAAGGAGTCGACCTCCGTCTACTCGCGCGTGCTCGACGTCCACCTGGAGCGCGCGTTCGACGTGATGGGGGAGATGGTCGCCCAGCCGCGCCTGCTGGCCGACGACCTGGCCAACGAGCGCGAGATCGTGATCGAGGAGATCGCGATGTACGAGGACGACCCGCACGACCTGGTCCACGACCTGCTCGGCGAGGCCGTCTTCGGTGACCATCCGCTGGGGCGGCCCGTGATCGGCACCCGGGCGAGCGTCGCCGGGGCGCAGGCCGATGCCTTGTCGCAGTTCCACGCCGCGCGCTGGGTTCCCGGCGACATCGTGATCGCGGCCGCCGGCTCGATCGATCACGACGCGATCGTCGCGCTGGCCGAGCAGTTGCCGCTGGCAGGGGAACCGGGTGCGCACGGCCCCGCCGCGCCGGCGCCGCCGTCACAGCTGGCGCCGCGCCGCAGGTTTCTCGAGAAGGACACCGAGCAGGTCCACGTCGCGCTCGGCGCGCCCGGCATCGCCCGTGACGACGAGCGCCGCCACGCGCTGCGCGTGCTCGACACGATCCTCGGCGGCACGTCGTCCTCACGGCTGTTCCAGGAGGTGCGCGAGAAGCGCGGCCTGGCGTACGCCGTCTACTCGTTCACCGCGACGCACGCGGGAACCGGGCAGGTCGGCATCTACGTCGGGACGCGGCCGGACAACGTCGGGCTCGCAACCCGCGTGATCGCCGCCGAGCTGGAGCGCCTGCACCAGGACGGCGTCGCGATCCGCGACCTCGACCGCGCGCGCGACAACGCCAAGGGCCGCGCCGTGCTGGCGCTGGAATCGACGTCCGCGCGGATGAACCGGCTCGGCGCCTCGGTCCTGGCCGATCTGCCACTGCTGAGCCTCGACGAGATCGTCGAGCGGATCGACGCCGTGACCGCCGACGAGGTCAACGCGCTGCTGCGCGAGCTGTTCGCGCCGGCGCGGCTGAGTGCTGCCGGGATCGGGCCCGACGCCGCGGCGTTCGACGCGGCGCTGGCGGACATCGCCCCGGACC
Organism: Solirubrobacterales bacterium; assembly: GCA_038224135.1. Lineage (GTDB taxonomy): Bacteria > Actinomycetota > Thermoleophilia > Solirubrobacterales > Solirubrobacteraceae > F1-60-MAGs163. Next base: position 9,178 of record JBBRFO010000063.1, on the reverse strand, counting down.
TGGCCGAGGCTGCGGCGTGAGCTCGGCGGCCGCGATCCGCGTCGGGGTTGCGGGCGCCGCCGGCAAGATGGGCCAGGCCGTCTGCGCCGCCGTCCAGGCCGCGCCGGATCTGGTGCTCGCCGGCCAGGCCGACCCGGCGCTGGGGACGACGCTCGCCTCGATCCTGCCGGATGTCGACGTCGTCGTCGACTTCACCCGGCCGGACACCGCGCTGGCCAACGCGCTCGCCTGCCTCGACGCCGGCGTGCACGTCGTCATCGGGACCACGGGGTTCGACGTCGAGCCGCTGCGTGTGGCCGAGCGCCGGGCCAACGTCTTCATCGCCCCGAACTTCGCGATCGGCGCCGTGCTGATGATGCAGTTCGCCCAGCAGGCCGCGCAGCACATGCCTGCAGCCGAGATCATCGAATTGCACCACGACGGCAAGCTCGACGCGCCCAGCGGGACGGCCGCGCGCACGGCGAGCCTGATCGAGCCGGTGCTGGGGCGCGCCGTGCCGATCCACTCGGTGCGCCTGCCCGGGTTGGTCGCCCACCAGGAGGTCATCTTCGGCGGGCAGGGCGAGACGCTGACGATTCGCCACGACTCGCTCAGCCGCGAGTCGTTCATGCCCGGCGTGCTGCTGGCCGTGCGGCGCGTCGGCGGGCTGACCGAGTCGCCGCTCATCGGCCTCGAGCACCTGCTCGGCGCGTGAGCGGCGCCGTGGAGCCGCGGCGGGCCGGCCGCGTGGACGCCGAGGCGATCGCCGGGATCTCGGTGCGTACGTGGCACCACGCCTACAGCGACTTCATCGACGCGCGCGAGCTGTTCGAGCGGACGCTGGAGACCCAGCTGCCGTTGTGGCAGGCGCGGCTCGAGCCTGACTCGGGCAGCGAGACGTGGGTGGCCGAGGTGGGCCGGCGCATTGCGGGCTACGCCAGCGTCGGGCCCAGCCAGGACGCCGACGCGACGCCGGGCCTCGGGTCGCTGCTGGCGCTGTACGTCGACCCGCCCGCGCAGGGGGCCGGGCTCGGTCGAGCGCTGCATGACGATGCGCTCGCGCGGCTGCGAGCCGAATACGTCGAGGCGACGCTCTGGGTCTTCGCCGCGCACGAGATGGCGCGCGGCTTCTACGAGCGGCGCGGCTGGAGCCTTGATCCTTCCGGCGCGGGGCAGGAAGGCGCCGACTGGATCTCGCCGGCGGTGCGCTACCGCCGCGAGTTCTGATGCTCGTCGCCGTCACCGACCACGCGGTCGAGCGGTTCCGTCAGCGTGTCGGCGGGCGCCGTGGCGAGGTCGATGCGCGGCCGGAGATCATCGCTCGGGTGCGGCGGGCCTGGGAGGCAGGCCGGCACTCGACCGAGCCGCCACCGGGCGCGACCGCCGCGCGGGGGTCGGTCTACGTGTCGGATCTCGTCGACCGGGCCGTCGTCTTCATCTGCCGGCTGGACGCCGAGGGCTCGGAGCTGGTCGTCGTCACGCTGTGGGAACGCGAGAACGGCGTCGGTGCACCGCGCGTGCCGCGGCGGTTCACGGATGCGCTGGAGGGGTGATGGGCACGTCGAGCGGGAGGTACCCGGTCGATTGCCGGAGCCGACGTGCAGCGAACGACGGCTTCCAGTCGAAGCAGCCCGCCTCGGCAGCGACGATGAAGGACGCGACGAAGCCGATCGCGAAGACGAGCCCCGCAGCGAGCACGCCCCACGTGATGATCCAGCCGCGTGGAGCATCGCGACGCCAGCCGGCGTGCGCTTCGCCGAGGCCAGCGGTCAGAGGGAGTGACAGAGGTCTCACATCGACGAACGCTCCGAACCCCGTGCTTGAACCGCATCTGCTCTTGTCGACCAGGAGGAACCAGAGCGCTTGGCCTGCTAGCGACGCTCCGAGAGGCGAGCCCAGGCCAGAAGTCGGAGCTCGCCGATGAGCGGGTTGACGTTCCGGAGTTCTGCTCGTCCTGGCGACCATAAGTCGGGTCCGTCGGGCGCTCGCCACGGTTCGCTGGGAGTTTCCGTGGCATACCCACGGAAAGTCCCAGCGAAGGCGCCCGCCGACCGCTCACGCCTCCGCGAGCAATCGCGCCAGCCGCGTATGGCGCCGGCGCGTCTCGCGGTGGCGCAGCGCTGACGGCAGCGCTCCGGGCTGTGTCACCAGCACGCAGACCCGCTCGGCGCGCGTGATCGCGGTGTACAGCAGGTTTCGGGTCAGCATGATCTGGTGGCCGCGGAACACCGGCACGACGACGGCCGGCGCCTGACTGCCCTGCGACTTGTGGATCGAGATCGCGTGGGCCAGGCGCAGCGTGCCCAGCTCGCCGGTGCCGAGCCGCAGCAACCGCCCGTCGTCGCCGGAAAATGCGACGACGTCGTCACCCGGCTCGTGCCCGACCAGCACGCCGAGCTCGCCGTTCATCAGCTCGCGCTCGTGGTCGTTGCGCGTCTGGATCACGCGGTCGCCGACGCGGAACGGCGTGCCGGGGATCGGCTCGCCGCCGGGGTTCAGCCGCGCCCGCAGCTCCGTGTTCAGCGCATCGACGCCGAGCGGCCCGCGGTGCATGGGGGACAGCACGAGCACGTCACGCCCCGGGTCCAGGTCGTAGTGCGCCGGGAGGCGCTCGGACGCCAGCGACACCACCTGCCCGAACAGCTCGCCCGGTTCCTCGCGCTCGACGATGAAGAAGTCGCGCACGTCGTCCGGCCCGGCCTCAGCGGGAGGCGGCTCGCCGGCGTTGACCGCATGCGCCGCCCGGACGATCAGCGACCGCGCGGCCTGGCGGAAGATCGTCGTCAGGCCGACGGTCGGGACGACGCCGGAGCCGATCAGGTCCTCCAGCACGCGGCCTGGCCCGACCGGCGCCAGCTGATCGACGTCGCCGACGAGCAGCACGTGCGTCGCCGGCCCGATCGCGCCGAGCAGCGCATCGGCCAGGCGCACGTCGAGCATCGACGCCTCGTCGACGACGAGCACCGCCGCTCCCGGGATCGGATCGTCCGGCCCGCGGCCGAAGCCGCCATCGGGGCTGTACTCCAGCAGGCGGTGAATCGTCGTCGCCTCGGCACCGGTCGCCTCAGCCAGGCGCCGCGCGGCCTTGCCGGTCGGCGCGCACAGCCGCACGCTGCGGCTGCGCGAGCGCAGCAGGTCGACCAATGCGCGCATCGTCGCCGTCTTGCCGGTGCCCGGGCCGCCGGTCAGGATCGCCAGCCGGCTGTGCAACACCGCGTCGACGACCGCCCACTGATCGTCGCTGGGGACGAACGCGCCCGACGCGGGCCGCTCGACGCCGGTCAGCTTCAGCGTCGCCGGCCCTGTCGCGAGCTCAAACGCGCGGCGCGCCAGCCGCCGCTCGAGGCGATCCATCGCCGGGCGGGCGACGAGCGCGCCGTCGCCGACCAGCCCACCGCGCCCCAGCACCGCATCGAGCGCCTCCGAGCACGGCGCGCCGAGCAGTGACCCGGCGGCCGCCAGCAGCTCGTCGCGCGGCAGCAGGCAGTTGCCGTCGCCCTCGGCCTCACGCAGGACGTGCACGATGCCGGCCTCCAGGCGCGCCGGATCACTCGGCCCGATGCCCAGCGCCCGCGCCAGCGCGTCGGCCGTCGCAAAGCCGACGCCCTCCACATCGGCTGCTCCGTACGGCTCCGCGCGCAGCGCGTCGATCGCGCCCGGCCCATGCGCTCGCTCGATCCGCGACGCCGCCGCCGCGGGCACTCCGTGCTCGGACAGGAACAGCCGCAGCGCCCGCCGCTCGCGCAGGCGATCCCACGAGCGCACGGCCGCGCCGATCCGCGCCGGTCCGATGCCGGGGACGCGCGCCAGTTCGGCCCGCGGTTCGCGATCGATCGCGTCGATCACCTCGGCGCCGTGCTGTTCCAGCAGCCACGCGGCGCCCGCCGGGCCGACGTGCTTGACCGATCCGAGCAGGCTCAGCAGTGCGTGATCACTGCTGGCGCCGAGCGAGTGGACGTGCTCAGCCTCGAAGCGCCAGCCGTGCTTGGCATGCTGGCGCCAGCGTCCGCCGACCTCCAGTTCCTCGCCTTCGTGCACGTGGTCGAGGGCGCCGGTGAGCGTCATCTCGTCGCCGCCGTCGGTCAGCGCCGCGACGACCGCGAAGCCGCCCTCGGGTGCGCTCCAGCGCACGGCGATGACCTCGACGCGCAACGCCACCGCCGCGGGATCGGTCGGAGCGTCCGGATCAGCGCGTGTGGAGCGTCGGGCGGGCCTGGCCACCGGGTCGAGTCTGGCCAGCGCGGCGGACGCACGCCAGTCGGATACCCTGGGCCCGTGCCCTCGCTCGGCAGCATCCTCACAGCGATCGTCACGCCGTTCGACGCCGATCTGCGCGTCGATGAGGAGGCGTTCGTCGCCCTCATGGAGCATCTGGCCGCCAACGGCTCGGATGGCTTCGTCGTGTGCGGGACCACGGGCGAGGCGGCGACGCTGACCGACGAGGAGCACCTCGGCCTGATCGAGCTCGCCGTGCAACAACGGCCGGCCGGCGCGACGATCATCGCCGGCGTCGGCTCCAACGACACGCGCCACGCCGTCCACCTGACCGAGCGCGCCTGCGAGCTCGGCGCCGACGCGCTGCTGTCGGTCACCCCGTATTACAACCGGCCCAACCGTCGCGGCATTCTCGCCCACTACCGCGAGGTCGCGCGTGCCGCGGACCGCCCGATCGTGCTCTACAACATCCCGCAGCGCACCGGCACCGACCTGCCGAACGACCTGCTGGCCGAGCTGGCACAGCTTGATCACGTCAGCGCCGTCAAGCAGGCCAACGACGACAACCTCGCGCTGGTCGACGGCCTCGAGCTGTACGCCGGCAACGATGACGTGCTCGGCCGCACGCTGGACCTCGGCGGCGCCGGCGGCATCCTCGTCGCCAGCCACATCGTCGGCCCGCAGATGCACCGGATGGTCGACGAGCCCGAGAACCGGGCCGAGATCGAAGCCGACCTGCAACCCATCTACGACGCGCTCGCGATCGGCCCGATGGCGATGACGACGAAGGCGGCGCTGGCGCTGCTCGGTCGTCCCGTCGGCATCCCGCGGCTGCCGCTGGTCGAGGCCGATGACGCCGAGATCGCCGTGCTGAGCGAGGCGCTCACGCGGCACGGTCTGCTCGGCGCACACGTCTCGTGACGCGTTCCACACACTCCAAGAAGGATCACTAGTGCCTGAACCGACGCTTCGCGTCCTCCCGCTCGGCGGGCTGGGCGAGATCGGCAAGAACATGACCGTCATCGAGATCGATGAACGGCTCCTCGTCGTGGACTGCGGACTGCGCTTTCCCACGGCCGAGATGGTCGGCATCGACCTCGTGCTCCCGGACTTCACCTACCTGCGCGAGCGGGTCGAGGCGATCGAGGGGATCGTCATCACCCACGGCCACGAGGATCATCTCGGCGCGCTGCCGTGGATCCTGCGTGAGCTGGCCAAGGAGGGCAAGGGCCTGCCGCCGGTCTTCGGCACGCCGCTGACGATGGCGATGGCGCGCTCCAAGCTCGATGAGCACCGGCTCAAGCAGGTCGAGGTCGAGGATCTGGCGACGGGCGAACCGCTCGAGCTCGGTCCGTTCGACGTCGAGCTGATCCACATGACGCACTCGATCCCGGACGCCGCGGCGGTCGCCGTGACGACCGACGTCGGCACCGTGCTCGTGACCGGTGACTACAAGTTCGACCAGACCCCCGTCGACGGTCCGCCCGCCGACGTCGCGCGGCTGGCACAGCTCGGGGCCGACGGCCTGCTGCTGCTCTGCGGTGACTCGACGAACGCCGATCGGCCGGGCTTCTCGCCCAGCGAGGCCGTCGTCGGCCCCCACCTGGAGCGCACCTTCGCCGGCTGCGAGGGACGGATCCTGGTGACGTGCTTCGCGTCCAACATCCACCGCGTCCAGCAGGTCGTCGACGCCGCCGAGACGCTCGGCCGCAAGGTCGTCCTGATGGGCCGCTCGATGAAGAAGAACGTCAACATCGGCAAGACGCTGGGGCACATCGACGTTCCCGCGGGGATGCTCGTCTCGCCGCGCGAGATGCAGGATCTGCCCGACCACCGCCTGGTGATCGTCTCGACCGGATCGCAGGGCGAGCCGCTCAGCGCGCGGCGCCGGATGGCCTTCTCCGACCATCAGCAGATCGAGCTGCACAAGGGCGACACGGTCGTCTTCGCGGCGACGCCGATCCCCGGAAACGAGCGCGCGGTCAACGACACGATCGACCGGCTCTACCACATCGGCTGCGACGTGATCACGGCCAAGGACGCGCCGATCCACGCCTCCGGTCACGGGTACGCGGAGGAGCTGAAGCTGATGCTCAACCTGACGCGGCCGCGTTTCGTGATGCCGTTCCACGGCGACCACAAGCGACTGGAACTCCACGGCCGGCTGGCCGAGTCCGTCGGCATCCCGCCGGAGAACATCTTCAAGGGCGAGAACGGGATCCCGCTGGAGCTGACCGCCACGAAGGCCCGCTTCGGCAAGCCGGAGCACGCGGGCATGGTGTTCGTCGACGGTGTCGAGATCGGCGATGTGGCCGACGTCGCGTTGCGCGACCGCCGGATGCTCAGCGCCGACGGGATCTTCGTCATCGTCGCCACGATCGCCGAGCAGGACGGCGCGTCGGTCGCCGATCCCGAGGTGATCTTCCGCGGCGTGCCGTTCCCGGACGAGGCGGCGCAGCTTGCCGGCGAGCTGCGCGAGACGGTCGTCGCGACGCTCGCCACCGCCGCGGCGGACAACATCCACGAGATCGAAATGCTCCAGAGCATGCTCCACGATGACCTGGCGGCGCTGGTCTACAACCGCCTGAAGCGGCGCCCGATGGTGCTGCCGGTCGTGGTCGAGGTGTGACCGCGCGGTCCTGCCGCCGTCACGCCCACTAGCCTGGTCAGCGCCGCCGTACCCGTCCCGGAAGCATCCCCATGTCCGACCCCTCCCAGTTCGCCATCGGCTTCGACGCGCGTGATCGCGCCCGCCTGCACGAGTTGTGGGATGGCATCATCGATGCCAATCGCTGGTCGGAGGGCGACCTGACGGCCGCCTTCGAGGACGCCTGGACCGCATGGAACGGCGCCGGATCGGTGGCCTTCAGCGGCTGGACCGGCGCGGCGCTCGCCGCGCTCGAGTTCGCCGGCGTGCGCGGCGAGACGGTGCTGTGCCCATCGAACACCTTCATGGCGACGCCGCTGGCGGCGATTCACGCCGGAGCTCAGGTGCAGTTCGTCGACTGCAACCGCGAGGACCTCTGCATGTCGGTCGCCGACCTCGAACGGGCGATCGCGGAGCACAACCCGCGCGCGGTGATGCTCGTCCACATCGGGGGACACATCGCGTTCGACGTCGAGGCGATCGCCGATCTGTGCCGCGAGCGCGGCATCTTCCTGATCGAGGACTGCGCCCACGCCCACGGCGCCGCCTGGAACGGCCGGCGGCCGGGAACGTACGGTGACGCCGGGATCTACTCGTTCTACGCGACGAAGACCATTTCCACCGGCGAGGGCGGGATGCTCGTCAGCCGCCACGACGACCTGCTCACGTTCGCCAAGGCGTTTCGCAACTACGGCAAGCCGACGTACGAGCACCACGGCCTGAACTTCCGCATGAGCGAGTTCACCGCCGCGATCGGTGTCGTCCAGACCGATCGCCTGGACGAGATCGTCGCGTTCAAGCAGCGCGTCGCGCGCGAGCAGCTCGATCCGCTGCACCCCAACCGCGTGCACTTCCCGGACGGCATGACCTCCGGGTACTACAAGTACATCGTCTTCGACGAGGTCGAGCGTTCGACCGGCAAGGTCTACGACGAGTCGTGCCACAGGATCCTGGGTCACGACATCGAACTGCCCAATACCGACTGGGTCACCGCCAACCACTGGTGCGTCCCGCTCTACTACCAGCCCGGTGCCACGACGGCCGCCGCGCACACCACGGAGGTCGTCGCCTGATGCGCGTACTCGTCACCGGAGGATCCGGCTTCATCGGCTCGCACGTCGTGGACAAGCTCCGCGACGCCGGCCACACGCCGGTCATCTACGACCGGCTGCACTCACCCCACCACACGGCGGATCAGGTCGAGACGGTCATCGGCGAGCTCGACGACCTCGCCCAGCTCGAGTCGGCGATGGACGGTTGCGGCGCGGTCATGCACCTTGCCGCGTCGGCCGACGTCAACATCGTCGCCAAGGAGCCACTCGACGCGGAGGCGTGCAACGCGCGCGGAACGGTCACGGTGCTCGAGGCCGCACGCCGCGCCGAGGTGGCGCGCGTCGTCTACGCCAGCACGATCTGGGTCTACACCGGCGAGTCCGGGCAGCGGGTCGACGAGCAGTCACCGCTGGGAATGCCCAACCACCTGTACACGGCGTCGAAGCTCGCCGGCGAGATGTACTGCCAGAGCTACCACGAGCTGTACGGCCTGGAGACGACGACGCTGCGCTTCGGCATCCCGTACGGCCCGCGCGCGCGGCCGGCCGCGGTCGTCCCCGCATTCGTCGAGAAGGCGCTGCGTGGCGATCCGCTGACGGTCGCCGGTGGCGGCCTGCAGTCGCGCCGCTTCGTCTACGTCGAGGACCTCGCCGACGGCTGCGTGCGCGCGCTCGCGCCGCAGGCGGCGAACCGCACGTACAACCTCGTCAGCGACGAGTCGACGACGATCATCGAGATCGCGCGCCTGGTGCAGGAGACCGTCGCCCCGGTCGAAATCGAGGACACCGGTGCACGCACGGCCGACTTCGTCGGCGTCGAGGTCTGCGGCGCCCGCGCCGCGGCCGACCTGGGCTGGACGGCGACGACACCATTCCGCGAGGGCGTCGCCCGCTACGTCGCCTGGCGTCGCGAGCAGGACGCGGTCGTGCCGGTTCTCACAGCGGCACCCGCCGCCCCGTTGACGGCAGCGCCGAAGCCCGTCTCCACGGCCGCGGCGCGCCCGCGCCGGTCCTGGCTCGAGCGCCCGCGTGCGCTGGCCGGGGGCGCGCTGGTGCCGATCCTCGTCGGCCTTGCGTCGATCGCGATGCTCGTCGCCTACCTGGGCGCTGTCCATTCGATCGGCCTGACCGGCGGCGAGTCGCGCACCGTCGGCCTCGTGACCTTCCTCGCCGTCGGCATGTATCTGATGGCGGAATTCGGCGCCGGCCGGCGCCGGACGTCGCAGCTGGGCATCGCCGCCGCGTTCTTCATCGCCGGGTTCTGCGCGTTCGTCATGGTGCTGCC
>JBBRFO010000062.1:0-16925 GCA_038224135.1 Solirubrobacterales bacterium | reverse complement strand
CCTGCCACTTCTCGAACCGCATCGGGCGTCAGCCTACGCGGCGCGCACGGCGGCGAGGATCTGCGCGGCGACGTCGTCCGGCTCGCGGCCGGTCACGTCGACCACCTCGACGCCGGCGAGTTTGCGCATCCACGTCAGCTGGCGCTTGGCGTAGCGGCGCGTGTCGCGCTGCATCCCCGGGACGTCGCCACGGAGCAGGTGTTCGAACCCGAGGGCCTTGCGGGCGGTGGGCGATGCTCCTGCGGCGTCGGCCGCGCGGACCTCGTCGGCGGCGCCGGCGGCGATCATCACCGCGACGCGTGCGTCGATCCGCGCCGCGAGGTCATCACGGTCGCGGACCAGACCGACGAGCCGGGTCGGCACGCGCGTGTGATCGGTCCAGAGCGCGCTCGGGCCGTCCCGCGGCGTCAGCGCGCCGAGCTCGTCGAGGGCGAGCGCGCGGGTGATCCTGTGGGTGTCGTGCGGGTCGATCGACTCGGCCGCCCACGGCGCACTGGCGGTCAGCAGCGCATGCAGCGCCTGCGACCCGTCAGCCTCCAGCCGCGCCGACCAGCGCGCGGCGACCTGCGCCGGCACGACCGGGCGCAGCTCCAGCTGCGTCAGCGCCGCGCGCAGGTACAGCCCGGTGCCGCCGACGACGATCGGCACGGCGCCACTGGCCAGCAGCGCGTCGATCTCCGCATGCGCGAGCTGCGCGAAACGCCCCGCGCTGAACGTCTCGCTCACGGGCACGACGCCGACGAGCCGGTGATCCAGCAGCGCACGCTCGGCCGCTGTCGCGGCCCCGGTCAGGATGTCGAGTCCCGCGTAGACCTGCAGCGCATCGGCGGAGACCGCGACCGGCTCACGACCGTCGGCGCGTAGCCGTCGCGCAAGCGCCAGCGCGACAGCCGTCTTGCCGACGCCTGTCGGCCCGAACAGCGCGAGGATCCCGCCGGGCGGGACGGCGTCGGTCGGCTCGGCCATCGCCGCCAAGTATCGCCGCGAGCGCGCCTGCCAGACTCCCGGCCGATGAATCTCAACGGACGCAGCGTTCTGCTCACGGGTGCCAGCGGAGGCATCGGTCAGGCGATCGCCGAGCACCTGCATCGGGCGGGAGCGCAGCTGACGCTGAGCGGGCGCCGGCTCGACGTGCTGGAGCCGCTGGCGACGCGGCTCGGCGCAACGGCGCTGGCTGCTGACCTCGGCGACCCGGCCGACGTCAGCCACCTCGCCGACACGTGCGCCCAGACAGACGTCCTCGTCGCCAACGCCGCGCAGCCCGGATCGGGCGACATCCTCGGGCTCAGCGTCGAGGAGATCGACCGCGCGCTGGCGGTCAACCTGCGCGCGCCGATCGTCCTGTCGCGGCTGCTCGTCGAGCAGATGAGCGCTCGCGGATCGGGCCACATCGTCCTGATCTCATCGCTTGCCGGCCGGACGGCCCAGGCGGGAGGCTCGCTCTACTCGGCGACGAAGTTCGGCCTGCGCGGCTTTGGCCAGGCGCTGCGAGCCGACCTGAAGGGCAGCGGCGTCGGCGTCAGCGTCATCTTCCCGGGCTTCATCCGCGACGCCGGGATGTTCCACGACTCCGGGGCGAAGCTGCCCCGCTTCGTCGGCACGAGCTCACCGGGTGAAGTGGCAGAAGCTGTGGTGAAGGCGATCGAGGACGACCGCGGCGAGGTCACGGTCGCTCCGATGGCTGTGCGAGCGGGGACGAAGTTCGCCGAACTGGCCCCCGCGACGGCCGCCCGTGCCGCTGCCAGGCTCGGCGGACAGGCGGTTGCCGATCAGCTGCGCGAGGCACAACGCAGTCAGCGCTGAGCCCGGAGTCACTCCGTCGTCGCGGTGCGCTCGCCCACGGCCTCGAGGACTTCGCTGGCGAGCGTCGGGCCGTCGTGCGGGCGCTCGGGAACCGCCTGGATGCGCATCACGACGGCGTCACCGTCGATCGCCTCCAGGCTCACTCGCACCCGTTCGCGCAGCGGCACGGTGATCGCGCGGTCGAGCACCCGCTGGACCGTCTCCGGGGTCGTGCCGGGCTCGAGCCGCGCGACGAGATCAAGCGACGCAGGCTCACGCAGCGGCACGACGGCGACGTTGAGCACCACGCTGTTCGGCACCATCACCTGGTCGGCGCCGTTCGCGAGGACGGTGTACAGCAGGCCCAGCGAGCTGACGACGCCCTCGACGGTTCCGGCAAGCGGACCGCCCTGCATCCGCACGCGCTCGCCGACGCGGAACGGCCGCGCACTGAGCAGCACGATCCCGGCGAACAGGTTGCCCAGCGTCTGCTGCGCGGCGAGACCGAAGATCACCGCCGTGAACGCGCCGCCGAGCGCGACCTGACGCGTCGTCAGGCCGGCGAAGCGCAGCGCCGCGATCGTGGTCACGATGACGAAGACCAACCGCACCAGGAACCCGATCGTGCCCGCGGTCGCCGGATCCAGACGGCGATACAGGTAGGGCTGCAGGACCCGGCCGACATCGCGGGCGAACTGCCACCCGATGGCGATCAGGGCGATCGCGGTGATGATCCGCGCCGGAGTGTCGAGCGCTGCTCCGAACAGCGTCACGCGATGGTGGTAGACGACGATCACGCCGACCAGCAGGGCCAGCAGCACCACGGCCTCGATCCGCGCGCGCTTGACCGCCTGCTTGGTCAGCTGGCGGGCCAGTCCGGCATCGCGCCAGGACTGCGTACGTGTCTCGAACATGGACGGCATGCGGTTCACCGCAGCAGACCCCGGCCGGCCGCGCGGGTTACGCGCCGGCAGCGCGTGACAGCAGCGATTCCTCGCCTGCGAGCGTCTGGCTCGTCGCCGCGCTGATCGTCACGGGGACGATCTCGCCCGGCTGCGCCAGACCGGAGAAGTTGACGGCCTTGTTGTGCTCGGTCCGTCCGCGCAGCTTCGAGGGATCGGTTCGCGAGGTGCCCTCGACAAGCACGTCCAGCGTGCGCCCGACGAACCGCTGGCCGCGCTCGCGTGCGCGGCGCTGGACGGCCTCGATCAGCCGGTCCATCCGCTCGACCTTGACCTCGTGCGCGACCAGTCCTTCGCTGATCAGCGCCGCCTGCGTCCCCCGCCGCGGCGAGAAGACGAACGTGAACGCGCCATCGAACCCGACCAGCTCGATGACCTCGAGCGTCGCGGCGAAGTCGGCCTCGCTCTCCCCCGGGAAGCCGACGATGATGTCCGTCGTCAGCGCGCAGTCCGGCACGTGCTCGCGGATCAGCGCGACGCGGTCCAGGTAGCGCTCCCGATCATAGGTGCGGCGCATCGCCTTGAGGATCGGCGTCGAGCCGGACTGGAGCGGCAGATGGATGTGCGCGCAGACGGCGTCCAGTTCGGCATGCGCGCGCACGACGTCCTCGCGCATGTCCTTCGGGTGCGGGCTGGTGTAGCGGATCCGGTCGATCCCGTCGACGGCGTCGACGGCGCGCAGCAGTTCGCTGAACGACCGCGCCCCGCCCTCGCCGCGCAGGTCGCGCCCGTAGCTGTTGACATTCTGGCCCAGCAGCGTGACCTCACGGACGCCGTCGGCCGCCAGCCTCTGGGCTTCGGCGACGAGATCGTCGAACGGCCGACTCACCTCGCGCCCGCGGGTGCTCGGGACGATGCAGTACGAGCAGCGGCAGTTGCAGCCGACGGAGATCTGCATCCAGCCCTGGAAGTCGCGCCCGCGCTTCATCGGGAGGTCGCCGGCGAAGCCCTCGAACTCGAAGAAGCCCTGCGCCGTCAGCGAGTCGCTGGTCAGGAACTCGGCCAGCTTGTGCACCTGGCCGGGCCCGAACGCGACGTCGACGAACGGGAACTGCTGGAAGACCTCATCCTTGACCGACTGGGCCCAGCAGCCGCCGACGCCGATCAGCACGTCCGGGCGCTCGCGCTTCATCCGCTTCGCGTGCCCGAGGTGGGCGACGAATCGCGTGTCCGCCGTCTCGCGGATCGAACAGGTGTTGAAGAGGATCAGATCGGCCTCGTCGGGGACCGGCGCCTCGCCGTATCCGAGCGCCTCGAGCATCCCCTTCATCCGCTCGGAGTCGTGCTCGTTCATCTGGCACCCGAAGGTGGTGACGTGATAGCGCTTGCCGGGGCCCATCGGGGGCTCAGGGTACCGTCGGACGGCCGTGCACCTGCCCGCCGTCCTGGCCCACCCGAGCTTCCGCCGCCTCTGGCTGTCCAACACCGGATCGGCGCTCGGCGACCGGATCGTGCTCGCGGCGATGGCGCTGTACGTCACGGACCTGACCGGTTCCCCGACCGACCTGGGCCTCGTGTTCGGCGCCCAGGCGCTGCCGATGGTCGTCCTGCTGCTGGCCGGCGGCGTCTGGGCCGACCGGCTGGACCGGGCCCGGCTGATGGCGGCGTCCGACGTCGTGCGCGGGGTGCTTCAGGCCGTGGTCGCGGTGCTCGTGCTGACCGATGCGGCACGCGTCTGGCATCTCGTCGTGATCGGCCTGCTGTTCGGCGCCGCTGAGGCCTTCTCACGGCCGGCCGCGACGGGCCTGCTGCCGCAGACGGTCGACGAGCACCAGGTCCAGGAGGCTCGCGCCGTGCTGAGCAGCAGCGAGAGCGCCGCGAACATCATCGGGCCGGCAATCGGGACGGCGCTCGTCGTCGGGATCGGCGCGGGCGTGGCGTTCGCGGCCGACGCGGCGACGTTCTTCCTCAGCGCCGCGGCACTGATCGGGATCAGGGCGCGGGCCCGGGGCGGAACGCCAGTCGCCGGCGCGGACAAGCCCGCATCGTGGCGGCGGGAGCTGCGCGAGGGCTTCGACGAAGTGCGGTCCCGCGTATGGGTCTGGGCGACGGTGCTCAGCGCGACCCAGTTCCTGATGATGTCGCTGGCGCCGCTGTTCGTGCTCGGTCCGGCCGTCGCCAAGGCGCAGTACGGATCGGCCGGCGCGTTCGGCGTGATCCTCGTCGCCTTCGGAACCGGGTCGCTCACCGGAGGTCTGGTCGGCCTGCGCTGGCGGCCCCGGCGACCGCTCGTCGTCGGGCTGACGCTGTGCGCGATCTGGCCGTGCGTCGGGATCGCTTTGGCATTCGGCGCGCCGCGGGGTGTCGTCTACGTGATCGCCGCGGGCGGGTCGTTCGGGACGGCGCTGTTCGAGATCTTCTGGTCGACGCTCCTGGCACAGGAGATTCCTCCGCAGGCGCTCTCACGGGTCAGCTCGTTCGACTGGATGGGGTCACTGTCGCTGCTTCCGGTCGGGTACGCGCTCGCCGGCCCCATCGGCGCGGCGTTCGGCGAGCGCGAGGTACTGGTCGTGTTCGGGATCCTCACGGTGCTGACGACGCTCGCCGGCGCGTTCCTGCCTCGGGAGACACGAGCCCTGGAGCTGCGCGAGGCCGCAGCGGTGTAGCGCGACCGCTACACCGTCCGCTCGAACGCCCGGACCGCGTCGTACGCGGTCTCCAGCTCGTAGCCGCGCCGCACGAGCAGGCCGAGAGCGCGGTTGCGCTCGCGCTCGTCGGCAGGCGGCGCGCCGAGCCGGCGCTCGAGGACCGTGATCGCCGCGGACAACTCGTCGTGCGCGGCGTCATCGCAGGCGAGCACGCGGGCCACGACGTCACGGTCGATTCCCACCTCGCGCAGCCGCTTCTCGATTCGCTCGACGCCCCAGCCATCGAGCTTGCGCCGATCCTGCGCGAACAACCGGGCGTAGCGCTCATCGTCGAGGTACCGCTGATCGACGAGCTCGGCGACTGCCGCAGCGGCTGACTCCTCGTCGACGCCCTTCGCCTCCAGGTGCCGCCCGACCTCGCGAACCGTGCGGTCGCGCTTGTTCAGGTGCGCGAAGGCGAGCGCCACGGCATGTGCCAGGCGCTCGCCATCGTTCAACGTCAGATCAGGCAGCGGCCTCGACCGGCTCGAGGATCTCGCCGTTCGCATCGAACGCGGGCGGGATCTCGCCGTTCTCGTCGCGCTCGATCGGCACGACGAGGTCCTTGCCGATGCCCAGCGCGTCGTAGACCTTCGACTCGATCTCGGCCCGGACCTCCAGGTGCTCGTCGAGGAACGCCTTGGCGTTGTTGCGGCCCTGGCCCAAGCGCTCGTCGCCATAGGAGAAGAACGACCCGGACTTGGCGACGATGTCGTGCTCGATCCCGAGGTCGAGAATGCAGCCGGAGGTGGAGATGCCGGTGCCGAACTCGATGTCGAACTCCGCCTGGCGGAACGGCGCCGCGACCTTGTTCTTGACGACCTTGACGCGGACGCGGTTGCCGACGGCCTCCGTGCCCTCCTTGAGCGTCTCGATCCGGCGGATGTCCAGGCGCTGCGAGGAATAGAACTTCAGCGCACGACCGCCGGGCTGCGTCTCCGGCGAGCCGAACATCACGCCGATCTTCTCGCGGATCTGGTTCGTGAACAGGCACAGCGTCTGCGTGCGGTTGAGGTTGCCGGCGAGCTTGCGCATCGCCTGGCTCATCATCCGCGCCTGCAGGCCGACCGTCTGATCGCCCATCGCGCCCTCGAGCTCGGCCCGCGGGGTCAGCGCGGCGACGGAGTCGATCGCGACCATGTCGACGGCGCCGGAGCGCACGAGCATGTCGCAGATCTCCAGCGCCTGCTCGCCGTGATCGGGCTGGGACACGAGCAGCTCGTCGATGTCGACGCCGATCCGCTGGGCATAGAGCGGGTCCATCGCGTGCTCGGCGTCGATGAACGCGCAGACGCCGCCGAGCCGCTGGCACTCGGCGATCACGTGGTAGACGAGCGTCGTCTTGCCCGAGGACTCCGGGCCGAACAGCTCGACGATGCGCCCGCGCGGCATGCCGCCGATGCCGAGCGCGAGGTCGAGCGACAGCGCACCGGTCGGGATCGCGGCGACCTTGACCTGCGCGCCCTCGTCGCCCATGCGCATGACGCTGCCCTTGCCGAACTGCCGTTCGATCTGGCTCAGCGCGCCCTGAAGCGCGGCATCGCGGGCCTTGGCGGCCTTTTCGTCGTTGGTGACTGCCATGAGTGTTCGGACCTTTCTGCGTTCGGCGAGAACGGAAGTGTCCGGCTCGTGCCGGACGGAACGCGAACATATGTGCGCCTCCCGCAACGGGGCCACCCCACGGTCGTCACGCGAGTGACACGACGGTGCACCGGGAATGGTCCCGTGCGACTAGATGCGCAGGTCGCCCAGGCCCAGCAGGACCCGGCGCAGCAGGTGCAGCGTCACGGTCGTCGCGCGGTCGCGCACATCGGGCCTGGTGCCCGGCAGGTGGGCCTTGCGGTCGATCCGCGCGCCGTCGGCGCTCGCGACCGAGAACCAGACCGTGCCGACCGGCTTGTCCTCGCTGCCTCCGCCCGGCCCGGCAATGCCCGTCACGCCGATGCCGACATCGGCCCCGAAGCGCTCCCGAGCACCGTCGGCCAGCGCCCGCGCGACCTCGCACGAGACGGCACCGTGCTGCTCGATCAGCGACGCGGGCACGCCCGCCAGATCCGTCTTCGCCTCATTCGAATAGACCACGACGCCTCCGCGCACATAGGCCGAGGACCCGGCGATGTCGGTCAGCCGCGCCGCGACAAGGCCACCGGTGCACGATTCGGCCACCGCGACGGTCCGCAGCGGCGGGCCGCCCAGCAGCGCGGCGACCTGCTGGTCGACCGACCGCCCATCATCGGAGAACAGCGTGTCGGCATGGCGCTCACGCACCACCGCCTCGAAGGCCTCGTAGGTCGCCTGGGCCGAGGGCTCGTAACGCGTCACGATCTCGACCTCGCCGCGGCGCAGGCACGTGGTGACCTCCAGCGCATCGAGGTCGACACCCCCGTCACGCGCGCGGCGCAGCGTCTCGGCGATCTCGGACTCCGGGATCCCGAACAGCCGCAGCATCGTCTGCGTGTAGGTCGTCGCGCCGCCCGTCGCTGCGGCGAAGGCGTCGGTCGCCACGGCGGTCTGCCACATCGGCTGCAGCTCACGCGGCGGCCCCGGCAGGACGACCACGGACGGTCCCGATCGGCCCTCGACCGGCGGCACGACCAGCCCCGGCGCGGTGCCGACCGGTTCCAGGATCGTCGAGCCCTGCGGGATCGTCGCCTGCTTGCGGTTGCCTTCCTCCAGCGCAGCCAGGTCGATGTTCTGCCAGCGCTTGGAGATCGCCTCGAGGATCTTCGCGATCCGCCCGCGCAGCGCCTCGTCGAGCACCATCGGGCGCCCGGCGAACGAGCCGACGACCTGCGCCGTCAGGTCGTCCTCGGTCGGCCCCAGGCCGCCGCTGGTGACGATCAGGTCGCAGCCCTCGCCGGCCAGCCAGTGCAGCGCCGACTCCATGTCCGCCGGGCGATCTCCGACGATGACGATCGATTCGAGGTCGATGCCGAGCTCGCGCAGGCGGTCGGAGATCCAGGGGCCGTTGCGGTCGACGACGCGCCCGGTCAGGACCTCGGTGCCGGTGATGACGATGCCGGCGCGGGCGCTCATCAGCAGCTCACGCGGTCGGTGGCCGGCACACGCGTCAGGCCGCGGTTGTCGATGCGGTAGCCCCGCGCAGCGCCTGCGCGTCGCAGCAGCAGCGGCTTGCCGTTGACGACGAGCGTCGCGCTGCCGGTGCCGATCGACACGCGCAGCGCCGACGCGCGATAGGTCTGGGCCGGCGTCGCCCGGGTCAGGACGACACCGTTGATCAGCCGCTTGCCGCCGGCGTCGCGAACGCACGCGTACACGGGTTCGCGAGCGATGATCCGCAGGCTGGCCGCGGCGCGCGCCGCGGTCCCGGACCCTGTCGTCGTCGTCGGTGGTGCGGTCACGTTGCTCGGCTTGCCCGACGAGCCACAGGTCCCGAGGATGAACAGTCCGCCGATGAGGATCGCGAGCAGCGCAAGGACGACGTACAGGCGACCGCGCCCGTCCGGCGCGACCGGCGTTCGCCCGCGACGCACGCGGTCGCGGCTGGCGCTGCGCGGCGTTCCCAGTGGCGGCAGGTTCTGATCGTCGTAGCCCTCATGACGCAGCTTGAACTCCTCGACGAGCATCCGGCCGTCGATGCCGAGGTAGTCGCCGTAGGTTCGCAGGAAGCTGCGCACGAAGGTCGGCCCCGGCAGCAGGCCCCACTCCTCGTTCTCGAGCGCACGCAGGTACTTGCCGCGGATCTTCGTATCCGCCTCGACCTCGGTGATGTCGAGTTTGGCGCGCATGCGCGCCTCGCGCAGGCTCGCGCCGATCTCAGGCATGCGCACGCAAGGCTATCGGCGCGCCCAAGCCGCGGGGCACTCAGTCCTCCTCGTCGCCGAACGGCGGCGGCGCAGCCGGTGCGCCGGCCGGCTCCAGCTCGTCGTCGGCGAGCCCGGCAGCAGGACTCTCCAGCGCCGCCAGCACGCGCGGCAGATCGGCCGCCGTCACCAGCACCTGGCGCGGCTTGGAGCCCTCGTAGCCGCTGATGATCCCGCGGCGCTCCAGCATGTCGATGACCCGCCCGGCGCGCGTGTAGCCCAGTCGCAGGCGGCGCTGCAGCATCGAGGTCGACGCCGTGTTCATCTCCACGACCAGCTGGATCGCGTCGGCGAGCATCGGATCCTCGTCAGGATCGAAGCCGTCGGCGTCGCCTCCACCGTCGGACGACGGCTCCTTCTCGACCTCCTGCAGCAGGTCCTCGCGCAGCTGCGGCTCGCCCTGGCCGGCCCAGAACTCGGTCAGCTGGGCGATCTGCGGCTCGTCGATGTAGGCGCCCTGAATCCGGTGCAGCTTCGAGGACCCGACGGCGCTGAACAGCATGTCGCCCTGCCCCAGCAGCGACTCGGCGCCGTTCTGATCGAGGATCACACGCGAGTCGGTCTGGCTGGAGACCGAGAACGCGATCCGCGACGGGACGTTGGCCTTGATCATGCCCGTGATGACGTCGACGCGTGGGCTCTGCGTCGCGAGGACGAGGTGGATGCCGACGGCGCGCGCCTTCTGCGCCAGGCGGATGATCGAGTCCTCGACGTCGCCGGGCGCGACCATCATCAGGTCGGCCAGCTCGTCGATCACGCAGAGGATGTACGGCAGCGCGTCGTCGCCCTGCTCGATCCGGTGCTTGTTCAGCTCCGGCAGTGAGCGCGTCCGGGCGACGGCCATGATGCCGTAACGCCATTCCATCTCGCGGACGAGGTTCTGCAGCGCGTTGGCGGCCATGCGCGGGCTGGTGATGACGGGTGTCAGCAGGTGCGGGATCGCCTCGTAGTGGTTCAGCTCGACCTGCTTGGGGTCGACCAGGACCAGCCGCACCTCGTCCGGCGTGGCGCGCAGCAGGATCGAGGACAGCATCGCGTTGACGCAGCCCGACTTGCCGGCGCCGGTCGTACCGGCGACCAGCTGGTGCGGCATCTTCGCCAGGTCGGCGTGGACGTTCTTGCCGCTGACGTCCTTGCCGAGCCAGACGGTCAGCGGCGAGCTGCCGGCCGGCGCGGCGCCGTAGACGTCGCCGAGCGTGACCATCTGGCGGCGGCGGTTGGGAACCTCGACACCGACCGCCTGCTTGCCCGGAATCGGCGCGAGGATGCGGATGTCGGTCGCGGCGAGCGCGTACGCGAGGTCGTCCTTGAGGTTGCCGACCTTGCTCATCTTGACGCCGGGCGCCAGCTTCAGCTCGTAGCGCGTGATATGCGGGCCGGAGACGGTGCCGACGACCTGCGCGTCGATCCCGTGGTGGCCGAGCGCCTCGACGAGCGCCGTCGCGGTCAGCTCGTGCTCGCGCACGTCGGGCTTGCCCTGCGCCTCCTTGGAGCGCCGCAGGATCGACGGGTCGGGCAGCGTGAAGGCCTCGGAGTGGGTGCGCAGCTCCTCGAGCGGCTCGGCCTTGCGGGCGCGGCGCGGCTTGGGCGCGGGCACCGGCGGATCCACCGCCGGCTCCTCAGCACCGTCGTCCACGCCCGGAACCGGCGGCACGACGGGCCGGGCGTCCTCTGCCGGACCGGTGAACAGGTCGGGGTAGCGCATCGCGCCGTCGAGCGAGGCGGGCCGATCGCCGGTGCGGATGACGACGTCCTCCCCGTCGGGCTCAGGCGGCGTCAGCGGCGCGGGCGCGGCGTCGGCGATCCGCCCGGCGCTGGTGCGCAGCGCGCGCGTCGTGTCGGCCACGCCGGTGCCGGTCGCGCGAACGACGCCGGCGATCGATGCGCCGGTCAGCAGCACGACGCCGGCAAGGAACAGGAAGACGGTGAGGATGTGCGTGCCGACGGTGCCGATGACGTTGGACGTCAAAGCGAACAGCGCATCGCCGAGCGCCCCGCCGCGATCAGCGAAGTGCGACGGGTCCCAGCTCGCGTGGCGGGCGATCTGCGGCCCCAGGCCGAGCGTCCCGGCGGCGAACCCCAGGCAGGCGGCCAGCAGCAGGCACAGGGCCCCGGCGCGCAGCGGGCGCACCGCAGGCAGCACCGGGCGCAGGACGAGGACGATGCCGGCGGCGCCGATCGCCACCGGCGCCGCATAGGCGACGCGGCCTGCGAGCCAGGTCAGCGCGTCGATCAGCGCGGCCCCGCCGGCTCCCGCGTCCCAGCCGAAGTACAGCGGAAACGCCAGGAACACCGCGACCGCGAACAGCCCCAGCCCGAGCACGTCGTAGTGGCGCTGCTCGAACACCGGCAGGCGCTCGCGCAGCGGCACGGGCGCCGTCCGCCGCGGGGCCGGCCTGCGCGCCGGCGCGCGCTTTGCGGCAGGCCGCTTCTTCGCCGCGGGGCGGCGGGTGGTCGTCGTGCGCTTGGTGGCCATCAGGGCAGGCCTTCGACGCAATGCCGCTCGCCCCTGCCTGACGAGGCTGCGCGCGTCTTCAGCGCACGTTCAGCCTGGTCCGTACCATCGCCCGGGTCATGACTGGGAGAGACCCCCGAGTGCTCGTCGTCGAGGACGACGAGGAGATCGCGAGCGTCCTGCAGCGCTCGCTGCGGATGGAGGGCTATGAGGTGCGGATCGCGATCGATGGCGAGGCCGCGCTCGAAGAGGCGCGGCGGTTCAATCCCGATGCGGTGATCCTCGACCTCGGGCTGCCGAAGATCGACGGGATGGAGGTCGCCAAGCGACTGCGCGAGGGCGATGACGTGCCGATCCTGATGCTCACCGCTCGCGACGCGGTCGAGTCGCGCGTCGAAGGTCTCGACGTCGGCGCCGACGACTACCTCGTCAAGCCGTTCGAGCGCCAGGAGCTGCTGGCACGGATCCGGGCGCTGCTGCGCCGCCGTCCCCCCCGCGGCGCCGCGTCACTGGTCGTCGGAGACCTGTCGCTGAATCCCGACACACACGAGGTCGCCCGCGGCGAGCGGCCGGTCGAGCTGACCCAGCGCGAGTTCGAGCTGCTCGAGTATCTGATGCGCAACGAGCGGATCGTGATCCCGCGTCAGCGGCTGCTCGAGGAGGTCTGGGGCTACGACCCGTTCGCCAACACGAACACGATCGAGGTCTTCATCTCCAACGTGCGTCGCAAGCTCGAGAGCGACGGCGAGGCCCGGCTCCTGCACACGATCCGCGGCGCCGGGTACGTCCTGCGTGCTTGATCGCCTCCCGATCCGCTGGCGCCTGGCGCTGATCTCGGCGGGCCTGACCTTCCTGATCCTGCTCGGCTTCGCGCTCGTCGTCGGCAAGCTGACGACCGATCGGATCCATTCGGACTTCAACCGCGAGACGGCATTCGGCGCGTCGACTCTCGCGCAGCGCCTGTCGATCGAGCCCCAAGGCAACCGGCTGACCTTCCAGCCCAACCTGGAGGACTTCGCTGCGCTGAACCACGCCGCGATTCGCCTCTACAACGGCAACGGCGTCGCGCTCGCGGACGGACAGACGCCGAATGCCCCGAACCTCGGACGGCCCACGCGGCCCGGGACCACAGAGTCCAAGGGCTACCGCGTCGAGATCCGCCGGCCGCTGCTGATACCGGCCGGGGCGCCGACGACCACCCTCGCCCGGATTCCGATCTTCATCGTGTATGCCCGTTCGCTCAGCGATCTCGAACACACGATGGCACGCGTCCGCCTGTTCCTCGGCTTCGGCGTGCTCGGCGGGACGATCATGGCGCTGCTGTTCGGGATGTCGCTGGCGCGCCGCGCGATGCGGCCGATCGCCGGCCTGACGGCCACCGCGCAGGACATCGCCCGCACCGGCGACCCCGACCGCCGTGTCCCCCAGCCGGTCGCCGACGACGAGATCGCCGAGCTGGCACGGACGCTCGACGAGATGCTGCTGACGCTCGAGGCCTCGCGCAGCGCGACCGAGGACGCCCTGCAGCGTCAGCGCGCGTTCGTCGCCGACGCCTCGCACGAGCTGCGCACGCCGCTGACGAGCGTCCTGGCCAACCTCGAGCTGCTGAGTCACGAGGTGCACGGCGAGACGCGCGAGACGGCCGACGGCGCGCTGCGCTCGGCCCAGCGGATGCGCCGGCTGGTGACCGACCTGCTGCTGCTCGCACGAACCGACAACGTGCAGGAGCGCACGCTGGCGCCGGTCGACATGGCGCGGATCGCCGGCGAGGCCGTCGGCGAGGCGAGCGCGATCGCGGACGGTCATCAGCTGGGGCTCGACGCGCCGGCGCCGGTCACCGTCACCGGTGCGCGCGACGAGCTGCATCGGCTCGTGCTGAACCTCGTCGAGAACGCGATCAACCACACGCCCCCGGGGACGCGGATCAACGTCCACGTCGCCGCCGACGGCGCCGAGGCGCTGATCGTCGTCGAGGACGACGGACCGGGCGTGCCCCACGCACGCCGAGAGCACATCTTCGATCGCTTCTACCGCGGCGACGGTGATCGCGGGCGCTCGACAGGACTCGGCCTGGCGATCGTGCGCGCAGTCGCACAGGGTCACGGAGGCGAGGTGTCGCTGGACGATGGGGCGCCGCACGGAGCGCGGTTCGTCGTGCGCCTGCCGCTGGCGCTCGGCGCGCAGCTGCCGCCGCAGCCGCGCGTCGCCGCGGTGCCGGTCAGCGGCGGGCGCTCGCGCGGGTTGCCCCGGCTGCCGCGCCGGCGCGCGTAACCGCGGCCGAACCCGTCAGGCGTGATCCGCCGCCTCGCCGGCGTGCAGCACGGCTCCGACGACGCCGGTGCGCAGCAGCGCGGTGGTTCCCGCCAGCGTCAGCGCGATGCCGCCGCCGAGCAGCGCCGCGTGCACGGGGTCGGTCGGCCAGCGCTCGCCGCCGACGAGCCGTGCCAGCACGACCGGGATCAACAACTCGAGCGCGAAGATCACCGGCGCGACGGCCCCGACCGCCCGCAGCTGCAGCGCGCTCATCTCACTCGCGAGGCCGAGCAGCGAGCCGCTGGCGGCGACGGCACCGACGAGCACCACGACGGCCCAGTCGCCGGCCGCGAGCGCATCGGCGACGAGGCGCAGGCCGAACGCCGCCAGACCGAACGCGGCTCCCGCCCCGACGATGATCAGCGCGGTGGGAACGTGGCGCAGCTGCCGCAGGGCGAACGGTGAGACCGCCACCACGGCGGTGACGCCGAGTGCAAGCGCCAGCTTGCCCGGCCCGGCGTGCGTCCCGCTGTACTCGATGCCCGCAAAGGCGACAGCAGCCACGCCGGCGAGGATCGCGCCGATCGCGGCGAGCTGGCGGCGTCCCACGCGCTCGCCCAGCAGCCGCGATCCGGCGCCGAGCAGCACGACAAAGCCGAACGCGTCTGCGGGCTGGACCATCGCCACGGGCGCCAGCGACAGCGCGCCGAGCTGCAGCCCCGCGGCGGCGATCCCCAGCGCGATGCCGGCGAGCCAGCGCCTGCGTCGCGCGAGCGCGACCAGCAGCGACGCGCGCAGGGCGTGTTCACGGCCGACCTCGCGCGCCTCGACGGCCTGGAGGATCGTGCCGGCGGCGAAGCAGCAGGAGGCGACGGCGGCCAGGGCCAGGCCGATGATCGGGTCGTGCACAGCCGCGCGAGTCTACGATCAGGTCCGGTGGCCCCGCGGATCCTCATCCTCAGCGCATCGATCGGTGAGGGCCATGACGCGCCGGCCAGAGCGCTCCGCGCCGGACTGCTCGCCCTGCGGCCGGATGCCGAGGTCGAGATCGCCGACGGACTGCGGGCGATGGGCCGCGCGTCGGTCGCGCTGGCGGAGACCGGCTCGACATCGGTGCTGCTCCGCTTCGGCGTCCTGTTCGACCTGTCGTACGCGCTGCTCGCACGGATCGCGCCGACGCGGCGCGTGCTGCGATGGGTCACGTACGCCCTGGGGGCGCGCGGCTTGACGCGCTTCATCGCCGCGCGCGCTCCAGATGTCGTCGTCGCCACGCACCCCGGGGTCAACGAGGCGCTCGCCGGCCTGCGCGCCCGCGGACGGCTGACGCTGCCGCTGGTCTCGGCCGTGACCGATCTCGCGGCGCTGCACTACTGGGTCCACCCGGCCGTCGACCTGCATCTGCTGACCGAAGTCGAGTCGCTGGACGAGGTCCGCTCGATCGCTCCCGTCGCCGCGGCGGTCGTGGTCCGCGGGCTGACATCGAGCGCGTTCGACAGCCCGCGCGACCCGGCGGCGGCCCGCGCGGCACTCGGTGTCCCGGATGACGGGCCGCTGATCGTCGTCTCCGGCGGCGGCTGGGCGGTCGGCGACCTGACCGGAGCCGCGCGGGCCGCCCTGGACGCCGATCAGGCGGCCCGCGTCCTGGTCCTCTGCGGGCGCAGCGACGCCGTCAAGGCCGCGATCGAGTCGCAGTTCGGCGCCGACGAGCGGCTGCGGGCGCTGGGCTTCACCGATCAGATGGGCGACGTGCTCGGCGCCGCCGACGTGCTGATCCACTCGACCGCGGGGCTGACCGTCTTCGAGGCGAGGATCCGCGGCGCGCGCGTCATTTCGTACGGCTGGGGACGCGCACACATCCGCGTCAACAACGCCGCCTATCGGAGCCTGGGCCTGGCCCAGGTCGTCGACGGTCAGCCCGGCCTGCGCGCGGCGCTGCTCCGGGCGCTGGCCGCGCCGCGCGTGCCGCTGACCGAGTACGGCGAGCGCCCGGCGGCGGCGGCCGAGGTCCTGAAGCTCATCGGGACGGCCCGCCGATGAGGCCGGCGCTGCCG
The DNA here is from genome assembly GCA_038224135.1 of Solirubrobacterales bacterium. Taxonomy (GTDB): domain Bacteria; phylum Actinomycetota; class Thermoleophilia; order Solirubrobacterales; family Solirubrobacteraceae; genus F1-60-MAGs163. The sequence goes on along the minus strand of JBBRFO010000062.1, from coordinate 971 downwards.
CTGGCCGGGGCACTGGGCCTGGCCGCCTGCCGCTCGGTACCCGCTCTGGCACCGATCGTTCCCGCGGTCGCGCGGTCGCTCGACGTTCCGTGCACGCTCCCCGGATCCCCTGCGGTCGCGCTGACGTTCGACGACGGCCCGCATCCCCAGGGCACGCCGGCCGTGCTGGAGGCGCTCGCCGCCGCTGCGATCCGGGCGACGTTCTTCCTCGTCGGCGAGCAGGTCGAACGCGAGCCGGCGCTGGCGGCCGAGATCGTCGCCGCCGGTCACGAGGTCGCCCTGCATGGCCATCGCCACCGGTTGCTGCTGCGCCTCCCCCGCGCCGCGATCGCCGCCGACCTGGACCGCGGGAGTGCCGCGATCGGCGACGCCACGGGGCGCGATCCGCGGCTGCATCGCCCGCCCTACGGGATCTACTCCCGAGCCGGGCTCGGCGTCGTGCGCGAGCGCGGCCTGCGGCCGCTGCTGTGGTCCGCGTGGGGTCGTGACTGGCGCCGCCGCGCGACGGCGCAGTCGATCACGGAGATGGTCTGCCGTGAGCTGCGTCCCGGGTCCGTGCTGCTCCTGCACGACGCCGACTGGTACAGCTCGCGGGAGTCATGGCGCGCGACCGCTGCTGCCATCCCGCGCATCGCCGAGCGGCTGGCCGGACAGGGCCTCACGGCCGAGCCGGCGGCCTGAACGAGCTGCTCGCGCCCGGCGCCGGAGCTCGATGACAGTTTGTTGCGCTATGCGGGAGCAACCGTCATCGAGCGCTCACGGAAACCGCCCAGCGCCCGGACGCACCGGCTCGGCGCCGACGCCTACGAGCGGCCCTCAAGCGCCAGCCGCGGCTCACTCTGCACGGCCGGCCCGAGCGCGAACGCCGCGAGCGCGATGCCCAGCGCGGCGCCGGTCACGCTCAGCACGATGACGGCAGCGGTCGGCTCGGCGAGGTCGATGACGTTGCGGCCCCACGGCAGCACCATGAC
>JBBRFO010000061.1:0-16982 GCA_038224135.1 Solirubrobacterales bacterium | reverse complement strand
AGCCGGCGGCGGCGCGGTGGCCGCCGTGGCGCAGCAGGTGCTCGGCGCAGGCGTCGAGGCCCGCCAGCAGGTCGAAGCCCGGGATCGAGCGGCCCGACCCGGTCCCCCGCTCGCCGTCGAGCGCGAGCATCACGACCGGGCGGTTGGTCCGCTCGACGATCCTCGAGGCGACGATGCCGATCACCCCCGGATGCCAGTCGGCCCCGGCGAGGACATAGGCCGCGCGCTCGCCCTGCTGGGCGACCTGCGCCTCGGCCTCGAACAGGATCCGCGTCTCGACGTGGCGGCGATCGCCGTTCAGCGCGTCGAGCTCGGCCGCCAGCGCCGCGGCGCGCTCGGGGTCGTCGGTCAGCAGCAGCTCGACGCCGGCATCGGCGCGCTGCATCCGTCCGGCCGCGTTGATCCGCGGCGCCAAGCGAAAGCCGATCGTCTGCTCGTCGACGGATGCGGCCTCCGACTTCGTGATCCGCAGCAGCGCGCGCAGGCCTTCGCGCCGCGTCGAACGCAGCGCGTCGAGGCCCTCGCGGACCAGGCGGCGATTCTCGCCCAGCAGCGGGACGCAGTCGGCGACGGTCGCCAGCGCAACCAGGTCGAGGTCCGCGTCGGCGCCGGCCGGGTCCTCACCGACGGCCTCCAGCAGTGCGCCTGCGAGCTTGTAGGCGACGCCGGCGGCGCACAGGTCCACGCACGGGTACCCGCAGACGGACGGATGCACGATCGGCGCGTCCGGAAGCACGCCGTCGGCGCGCGGCTGATGGTGGTCGGTGATGACGACGGCGAGGCCGAGCTGACGCGCCCGCGCGACCTCGTCGACCGCGGTGATCCCGCAGTCCGTCGTGATCAGCAGGCCGACGCCGTCGGCGGCCAGGCGCTCGACCGTCGCCGGGTTCAGCCCGTAGCCGTCGGCGCGCCGGTCCGGCAGGAACCAGCCGACGTCCGCGTCCAGGCGGCGCAGCGTCCGCACGAGAATCGCCGCCGAGCAGACGCCGTCGGCGTCGTAGTCGCCGTGGACGATGATCCGCGAGCCCGACCCGGCATGCTCGAGGATCAGATCGACGGCGGCACCGATGCCGGCGAACGCCGACGGGTCGTGGCGCTCGTCGGCGGCGAGAAAGGCCTGGGCTTCGGCCGGATCGGACAGCCCGCGGCGCACGAGCACCTGCGCGACGGCGGGCGCGACGGCGAGCTCGCGCTCCAGGCGCATGCAGTCGGCCAGCGGGGCCGGCGCGATGTCGAAGGTCACCTCGTCCACCGGGCGACCTTACGGCGCGCCCGGGACGGAACGCCGGTGCCGGCTAGAGCTCGAGCGCCTCGTTGCCGCGCTGAACGCCGAGCCCGTAGGCGAACGCCAGGCCCAGCAGCGAGCCCGGGATGCCAAGCAGCGCCGTCGAGATCGTCGTGTCGTTCGTCCCCGGCACGGTGAAGCCGCTGACGATGAAGCCGACCAGCGCGGCGCCGACGATCACGCAGAGGAAGCTGCCGACGATCCCGCCCCAGAAGCGGTCCGGAAGGAAGATGGCGAAGTGCCAGAGCGCGAGACCCATCATGACCCAGGCGAGCAGTCCCATCAGCGCTTCCTCCCATGACGGCTGTTGCGGGGTCGCTTCGGCGCCCGCGGCTTCGGTTCGTCCTTGAGGACGAGGTCTTCAGGCAGCAGATCGGCCGCCTCATCGCGAACCGGCGGCGGCGCATCGGCATGCAGGTCACGCACCAGCGAGTCCCACTCAGCCCGGTCGACGCCGCGGTTGGGGTCGTCCGGCGAGGTCAGGCGCTTGCGCGGCTTGTTGTCGGCGTCGACGTTGACCTCGGTCGAGGCGCCGCCGACGGACGTGGCGAACGCCGGCACGACGCCGTCGTTGACGCCGGCGATCCGCGCCCGGCGCTTGCGCCAGGCGGGTTCGCCCTCCTTCCAGTGCATCAGCACCGGCGAGGCGATGAAGATCGACGAGTACGTGCCCGACAGCACGCCGATCGCCAGCGCGAAGGCGAAGTCCTTCAGCGTGGTGCCGCCGAAGAACAGCAGCGCGAGGATCGGCAGCAGCGTCGAGAGCGACGTCGCGAGCGACCGCGCCACGACCTCGCTCATCGAGCGGTTGAGGATCTGGCTGAAGGCGGCGCGCGGCATTCGCGGGACGTTCTCGCGCACGCGGTCGAACACGATGATCGTGTCGTACAGCGAATAGCCGAGAATCGTCAGCAACGCGGCGACCGTGGCGGTCGTCACCTCGAATCCGAACAGCGCGTACACGCCGGCCGTGATCAGCAGGTCGTGCATCAGTGCGATCAGCACCGGGACGGCGTATTTCCACTCGAATCTGAGCGCGATGTAGGCGCTGATGACGATCAGCGACGCGATGATCGCGATGATCGCGCCGTTGGCGACCGTGTTCCCGAACGTCGGACCGACGAACTGGAAGCTGTACTGCCCGCCGCCGAAGCGCTTGCTCAGCGCGTTCTCGACGGCGACGCGCTGGCCGCGGCCGAGCTTCCTGGACGAGATCTGGAACGCCTCGCCGCTCTTGAACTCCTTGCCGGTGACGCGCTGGATCTTCGCCTTGTCGAGGCCGAGTGGCGCGAGCGTGTCGCGGATCTGCGACTCCGAGCCCTTCTGGACCAGCTCGGCCGTCACGCGCGAGCCCGAGGTGAAGTCGATGCCGAGGTTGAGCCCCTTGCCGCCGACGGCGAACGCGCCGATGAGCAGGATCACGCCGGACAGCGAGAAGAACCAGCGCGAGGCGCCCATGAAGTCCCAGTGGAACCGCTGTGCGTCGGATTGGGCGCCGAGCGATCCGCGGCTGGACAGGACGCCCGACCCACCGAGCGTGCCGAGGACCGCCTGCGTCAGCAGCACCGCCGTCAGGAACGAGACCAGCACGCCGACGCCGAGCGTGAAGGCGAACCCCTTGACCCCGGCCGTCGCGAGGATGAAGAGGATGAACGCGACCATGAACGTGACGACGTTCGCGTCGATGATCGCCGACAGGCCCTTGCGGTAGCCCTGGGAGATGGCGACGGGGATCGATCTGCCGGCGCGCACCTCCTCCTTGACGCGTTCGAAGATGACGATGTTCGCGTCCGCGGCGACGCCGATCGTCAGGATCAGGCCGGCGATGCCCGGCAGCGTCAGCGTGATCGGGATCAGCTTGACGAGCGCGAACAGCAGGATGCCGTACACCGCCAGGGCGCTGATCGCGACGAGGCCCAGGACGCGGTAGAACGCGAGCAGGAAGAGCGAGACGAGGATCAGGCCCGCGAGTCCGGCGACCAGGCCCTGGCGCAGCGCGGCCTTCCCCAGCTCGGCCGAGACCTTCGTGGCCGAGATGAGCTTCAGGCGGAGCGGCAGGGCACCGGTCTTCAGCAGGTTGGCGAGATTCTGCGCCGACTTGATCGTGAAGCCGCCCGAGATCTCCGAGCCGTTGCTGCCGTCGATGCCCTCGGGGTTGCGCGTCCAGTCGATGTAGGGCGTCGAGATCAACTGGTTGTCGAGCGCGATCGCGAAGTGCTGGAACGAGCTCTGCGCGTTGCCGCCGAAGTTGTTCTCCGACCCGCGCTGGGCGATCTGCTTGGTGACCTTCTGCCACGTCTTGCGACCCTTGTCGGTGAAGTTGAACGTCACCGTCGGGGCGCCCGTGCCGCCGGTGCTGTTGTCGAAGTTCTGCTTCGGATCCTTGATGTCCGTGCCGGTCAGCGCGGGCTGGTCGGCGAGCACGAAGAAGGCGTCGTCGGCGGGCTTCGTGTCGGCGGCCTGGACGACGATCGCGCCGGCGGGGATCTTGACGACCTTGCGCGTCGCCGTCTCCAGGTAGGGGATCGGCGTGTGATCGCGCATCTCCTGCTTGAGGTCGGTCAGCGTCAGCTGCGGGCCGGCGAGCACGGTCTTGGTCTTGCTGTCGACGAGGTAGTACTGCCCGTTGTTGGTCTCCTGGCCGGTGCTCGTCGGCTTGCAGGTCGCCGCGCGCTGGACGGCGTCGTACTTCGAGATCGCCGCCGTCGTGCCGCCGGCGTTGCTGCCGCCGGTGACGGCGGAGTTCGTCGGATCGGGCTTGCAGCCGGGACCGAGGACGTTCGGCTCCCAGTCGTAGAAGTAGAGCTGTGCCGTCTTGCCGACCTGGCGCGCGGCCTCGTCGGCGTTCTTGGCCGACGGCAGCGAGACATCGATCTGGTCGGTGCCGCTGCGCTGGATCTCCGGCTCGGAGACGCCGAACTGGTCAACGCGCTCGCGCATGATGTCGATCGCGCGCTGGATCGAGTCGCCCGTGACCTGCGTCTTCTTGGTCGGCTTGGCCTGGTAGGTCAGCGACACGCCGCCCTTGAGATCCAGGCCCAGCTTGGTCGGCTGCGTCAGGATCACCACGGCGGACGCGACGATCGCGGCGCCGATGGCGAGCAGGACGAAGAGGTTGCGACGACGGTCGTTCATGCGGTTGCGTGGCTCACTTCTGAGGAGTCAGGACGAGCAGCATGCCGCCGTCGTCGTCGTACGCGGGGAACAGGTCAGCGGTCGCGCGCGCGGGCAGATCGCCCTCGGCGTGGACCTCGACGCGCTTGTCGAGGGCGCGAACGCCCCACTCGAGCACCGTCTCCACCGGCTGCTCGCCGCCTTCGAACTGCAGGCCCAGGACGTCGCCGATCGGGCGTCCGATGACGCGCTCGTCCTTCAGCCCGGTCAGCTCGAACGACCCGCGCCCGCAGGCGATGACCTTGCCGCCCTGGTCGCAGACGAAGAACGCCGCGTCGGGGGCCGGGTAGTAGTCGTCCAGCAGCTCGAACAGGAAGCCGAAGCCGCACGTCGAGCAGCCCTTGGGCTCGTTGCGGAATCCGGCCGTGCGGTCGGTCGCGGCGGAACGGGTTCCGCAGTTTGGGCAGATGAAGTGGTGGGCCATCGAGATTCGGCGGTCAAGGGTACGCATCGGTGCGCTGTCGCGCGCAACCGTCCGGCGATCAGTCGAGCAGCGTCGGCTCGCCCGGCGACGGCAGGCCGAGGTGGGCGTAGGCGGCCGGTGCCGCGACGCGTCCGCGCGGCGTGCGGCGCAGCAGCCCGCGCTGAAGCAGGTACGGCTCGTAGACGTCCTCGATCGTGTCCTGCTCCTCGCCGACGGCGATCGCCAGCGTGGAGAGGCCGACCGGCGTTCCGGCGAACGTCACGCACAGTGCGCCGAGCAGTTCGCGGTCCAGGCGATCGAGGCCCAGGTGGTCGACCTGCAGCAGTTCGAGCGCCGCGTCGGCGGCGTCCTGGGTGACGACGCCGCTGCCGCGGACCTCGGCCCAGTCGCGCACGCGGCGCAGCAGACGGTTGGCGACGCGCGGCGTCCCGCGGCTGCGGCGCGCGATCGCCTCCGCGCCGCCGTCGTCGAGCGTCACACCGAGGATCCCGGCCGACCGCCGGACGATGTGGGCCAGTTCGGCCGGCTCGTACACCTCGAGGCGATGCTGGATGCCGAAGCGGTCGCGCAGCGGCGTCGACAGCAGGCCGGCGCGCGTCGTCGCGCCGATCAGCGTGAACGGCGGCAGGTCGAGCGTGACCACGCGGGCACCCGCGCCCTGCCCGATCGTGATCGGCAGGCGACGGTCCTCCATCGCCGGGTACAGCGTCTCCTCGAGCGCCCGGTTGAGGCGGTGGATCTCGTCGATGAAGAAGACCGATCCGGGCTCCAGCGCGGTCAGCAGTGCGGCGATGTCGCCCTTGCGTTCCAGCGCCGGGCCGGCGGTCTGCACGAACGGCGCGTCGAGCTCGGTCGCGACGATCTGGGCCAGCGACGTCTTGCCCAGGCCGGGCGGGCCCGCCAGCAGCACGTGGTCAAGCGGCTCGCCGCGCTGAGCGGCGGCCTGGAGCGAGACGCCGAGCTGCTCACGCATCGCCTCCTGGCCGACGAAGTCCTCCAGGCGGCGCGGGCGCAGCGACAGCTCGGCCTCCTGCTCGCCGTCGAGCACGCCGGGAGTCTGGATCCGCGGTGCGGTGCTCATGAGCGTGATGCCCGCAGTGCGCTCGCCAGCAGGGCCTCGGCCGTCTCGCCGGCGGCTTCGCGCAGCAGCGCCTCGGCCTCGGTCGGAGCGAAGCCGAGCTCCATCAGCCCTTCGCGGGCAAGGCGGCGCGGGTCATCGCCGCGCGTGACGAGGATCTCCGGCTGGTCGCCGCCGCCGGGGACGACCTTGTCGCGCAGCTCGACGACGATCCGCTCGGCCGTGCGCTTGCCGATTCCGGGGACCGCCTGCAGGCGCGCGTGGTCACCGGCAGCCAGCGCGCTGATGATCTCACGCGGCGGTCCGCCGCTGAGGACCGCGAGGGCGACCTTGGGCCCGACCCCCTGGACCCCGAGCAGCGCCAGGAACAGGTCGCGTTCCTCCTCGGTCGCGAAGCCGTAGAGCGACATCGTGTCGTCGCGGACGACGAGGTGGGCGTGCAGCGACACCGGGCGCCCGACGGCGGGCACCACCTTCAGCGTCTCGGCCGACACCGACAGGCGGTAGCCGACGCCGCCCGCGGTCTCGATCACGACGTGGTCGCCGCGGCGCACGGCGACCTCGCCGCCGACCAGCGCGATCATGCCGGCACCGGGGCGCTCGCCCGGGCCGCGGCGGCGACGAGCGGCGCGCCGTTGGCGTGGCAGATGGCGACGGCGAGCGCGTCGGCGGCGTGGTCGGGCGTCGGTGGCTCCGGCAGCGCGAGCAGTGCCTGCACCATCCGGGTGACCTGATCCTTGGCCGCGCGGCCGCTGCCGCAGACGGCGGCCTTGACCTGCTGCGGCGTGTAGTCCGTGCACGGGCAGCCGCGCTGGCCGGCGGCGAGCAGGACGACCCCGCGCGCCTGGCCGACGGCGAAGGCGCTGCGCGCGTTCTGGCCGAAGTAGAGCGACTCGAGTGCGACGGCGTCCGGGGCGTGGCGGTCGAGCAGGTCGACGATCTGCTCGTGCAGGACGGCCAGGCGCGCCTCGGGCGCGGCGCTGCTCAGCGTGTGGATGACGCCGCCGTCGTGCGCGACGACGCGCCCGCGCTCACGGCGCACGACGCCGAAGCCGGTGTTGGCGATGCCGGGATCGATGCCGAGAATGACCACGCGAGAGTGGATTCTGCGTGCAGCGCCGGATGCCTCCCGCCCGACACCCGTCCAGCTGGGCCGCCGGACGTCGTTGCGGCGCCGATCCGGGCCGATGGTCGTGGTGTGCTGCTCCCGCATGCCCGCGATCTTCCGTCTGCGGCCGCCCCGACGCGGCCGGACTCCCGCACCGGCGGTCCGGACGCCGGCGCGATCGATCCCGTGACCGGGCTGCTGAGCACGCGCGGGCTGCGTGACGCTGCCGGCGATGTCCTGGCCGCCGCGGACGCCGGCGCGCCGCTGAGCGCCACGGTGGTCGACGTCGACGGGTTCCGCGAGCTCAATGCCCGTCATGGATTCGACGCCGGCGACCAGCTGCTCGCCGACCTGGCCCGCGCGGCGCGCGCGATCACGCGGGCAGGCGACCTCGTCGCGCGGACCGGCGCCGACGAGCTGTCAGCGCTGTTCCCGGGGCAGCCGGGGTCGGCCGCGACGCGGTTCGCCGCGCGACTCGCCGATGCGGCCGCCGACCACGATCCGCCGGCTCGGCTCTCTGCCGGAGTGACGGCGTACGAGCCGGGTGACGGGCTGGCCGGCGTGCTCAACGCCGCGCACGGCGGGCTGGACCTGGCACGCGTTGCGGGCGGCGGCACGACGCACGCTGCTCCCCCGCGCGGCCTGGTCGCCCACGATGCGGCGCAGACGCGCGCCCTGGAGACCCTGGCGATCGTCATCGCCGGCCGCGACCGCTACGACGAGCGCGACCTGCGCGCCACCGCCGAGCTGGCCCGCGAGGTGTCGACCGAGCTCGGCCTGTCGCCGATCGACGCCGACCGCGTCGCTGCGGCCGTGACGATGCGCCACATCGGCAAGGTCGCCGTGCCCGACCACGTGCTGCAGAAGCCCGGACAGCTGACGCCGGGCGAGTGGCAGCTCGTCCGTCAGCACCCGATCGTCGCCGAGCGGATCCTGCGCGCGGTGCCGGGGATGGACGCGGTCGCCGGCATCGTCCGCCATCAGCACGAGCGCTGGAGCGGCGACGGCTACCCGGACGGACTGGAAGGCATCCACATCCCGCTTACCAGCCGGATCGTGCACGCCGTCGATCTGTGGAGCGCGCTGCGCAGCGAGCGGCCCTATCGCGCCGCGCGGTCGCACGCCGCCGCGGTGCGCGAGTTGACCGAGAGCGCGGGCCGCCAGCTGGACCCCAGGGTCGCCGAGCGGCTGCTGTCGCGGCTGTACTGGAGTGCGCGCGGGGCTTGAGGGTTCGGGCTCTGGGCTTGCGGCGGCCTCGAACGGCGGCTGGTTGGGGGTGTGGTCCTGCGGGGCGCCGGCGGTCGTCCGTCACGCGAGCCGACCTCGATGACGGTTTGTTGCGCTATGCGGGAGCAAACGTCATCGAGCTCGGTCATGTGACCGCCGGCGCCCCACCCTCGCCCCTCGATGCCCGTCGCCGCAGGCGACCCACCGCGCGTGCGCCGCACGGAGACCACGAAGACGGTCAGCCCCGAGCCACCCCGTGGGCATAGAACGCGCCGTCGGCCACCCGCTCGAGACCGAGCCAGCAGAACTCCATCGCGCGGTCGACGATCTCCTCGCGCGTGACGTCCTGGTGGTCGTACCACCAGTTGGCGAGCAGCTGCAGGCCGCCGGCGAGGACCTGGGCGTACATCGTGAAGACCTGCTCCTGGCGCGCGGGATCGACCTTCTCGCGCCGCGTGCCGTCGGCGCCGGCACGGATCAGCGACGCGATCACGAGCGTCGCCTGGCTCTGGACGACGGAGATCTGTTCGGCGACCTCGGGATCGGCGGCGTCACGGAACAGCGCGCGCCACGGTTCGCGGTGGTCTTCGACGAACCCGAGGAAGGCGTCGATGCCGCGGCGCAGGCGCTCCTGTGGCGGCAGGCCGTCGGGCCCGGCGCTTGCCTGCAGTCGCTGGAAGATCTCCCCCGCGTGCGCGAGGACGAGCTCGTCGTGGAGCTCGCGCTTGGACGTGAAGTGCTCGTAGATCAGCGCCTTCGACACGCCCGCGGCGCCGGCGATGTCCTCGAGCGACGCGCGGTGGTACCCATCGCGCGCGAACACGTCGACTGCGGCGTCAAGCAGCTCGCTGCGGCGCTCGGCTGCGGACAGCCGGCGGCGAGGCGGAGTCTCCATTCCCGCAATGGTGCCAGGTCCGTCGGCGACGAGCCCTGCCGCGCCGTAGATTGCTCCGCGTGAGCGCGGACACGGTCGACTGGGAGGCTGAGGGCGTCCTCGACGGGCTCGACGCGCGTGACCGCGCGGCGCGCCTTGCCCTGCTCGCCGAGCTGACCGCGTCCGGGTTGCCCGTGGCGCAACTGCGCGCCGCCGCGCTCGACGGCCGGCTGGCGGCGATGCCGACCGAGATCGCCGCCTCCGGGTCCCGGCGCTGGAGCGCCCGTGAGGCCGCGGCCGAGACCGGGCTCGAGCTCGACGCCCTGCTGGCGCTGCGCCGCGCCAACGGATCTCCGGTGCTCGACGTCGACGAGCCCGTGCTCAACCAGGACGACATCGATGCCGTCCGGATCGGCGTCGACCTGATGGCTGCCGGCGTCAGCACCGAGCAGGTCCTGAGCACGTCGCGCGTGATGGCCCGCGCGCTGAGCCAGATCGCCGATGCGATGACAAGCGTCATCTTCGAGCTGGCGTACGACCCGACACTCGACGAGCACGCGCTGGCGCGGCGATTCGAGGAGCGGATCGCCGTCCTTGGCCCGTTCGTCGGACCGACGCTGGAGCTCGCGCTGCAGATCCACATGCGCGACGCGCTGCGCACCGCCGCCGTCGCCGCGGCGGAACACCGCACCCACGGCCACGTCGCCACAGCGACGGGCGTCTCGGTCGCCTTCGCCGACCTCGTCGGCTTCACGCGGCTCGGCGAAGAGGTCCCGCCCGAGGAACTCGACACCGTCGCTCGCCGGCTCGAGGAACTCGTCGCCGAGCTCGTCCGCCCGCCGGTCAGGTTCGTCAAGTCGATCGGCGACGCGGCGATGTTGATCTCGCCCGAGAGCGACGCGCTGCTCGCGACGGCACTCGACCTGGTGGACGCGGCCGATGCGCAGCCCGACGCCCTCCCCCAGCTGCGCGTCGGCGTCGCCCGCGGTCAGGCCGTTCACCGCGGCGGCGACTGGTTCGGCCAGCCGGTCAACCTCGCCAGCCGGATCACCGGCGTCGCGCGCGCCGGCAGCGTGCTGGCCAGCCGTGAGGTGCGCGACAACGCCGGCGAGCAGGTCGTCTGGTCAAAAGCCGGGGTCCGCGATCTGCGGGGTGTGCCCGATCCCGTCGCGCTGTTCCGCGCCCGGCACGCGCCGGGCGGCGAGCCCTCAGACGACTGACGGACGCCGCAGCCCGCGCACTGCGGGATGCGCCAGCGCCGCGAGTGCCATGGCGACCCCGATCGCGCTGCCCCAGCGCATCGTCGTCGCCAGACCGATCGCGGCGGCGATCGGCCCGGCCACCGCGACGCCGACGGGCATCAAGCCGACCGACACACCCCAGTCGTAGGCGGCGACCCGCGCCGTCGCGTCGGGCGGCACCTGCTCCTGGATCGTCGACTCCCAGAGCGTGTACTGGAGTGAGACGGCGATGCCGGCGAGCAGTTCGAGCGCCGCGATGCCGGCCGTCCCGAGCCCGCTGGCGACGAACGCGCCCTGCATCGACGCCAGCAGCATCGCGGCGAAGGCGACGCGCAACGGTCGCGCCGGGCGGTAGCGGATCGCGATCGCGCTGCCGATCACCGCTCCGACGCCGAAGCCGGCGGTGATCGCCGCCCAGCTCGTCGCGCCGGACAGGTCGCGGATCGCCAGCGCCGGGCCGAGGACGAAGATCGACGGCAGCACGCAGACGTGGTACGCGACCAGTGCCCGCAGCCCGGGCAGCATCCAGCCGGTCCCGCGGACGACCGCCCAGCCCTCGCGCAGCGCCTCGAGCATCCCGGCCTCGCCGTCGCCGTCCGCGGCCACACGGACGACGCGCAGCCGCGACAGGCACGCTGCGCTGACCAGGAACGTCAGCGCGTCGAGCCCGATCGCCTCGCCCGGACCGGTGACCGCCAGCAGCAGCCCCGCGATCGTCGGGCCGGCGACCATGCCCGCGTTCGACGTCAGGCCGAGGACGCCGTTGGCCTGCTGCACGCGGTCGGGCGCCACCGTCTGCGGGACCAGCCCGTTCATCGCCGGACCGAAGAACGACTCGGCCGTCCCGAACGCCGCCGCGAGGACCGCGAGCATCCAGATCTCCGCGCTGCCGCTGATCAGCAGCACCGCCATCGTCATCTGCACCACTGCGCGCGACAGGTCGGCGACGACCATCACCTCGCGGCGCCCGACGCGGTCGCTGATCGAGCCGCCGGGGATCGCGACGAGCAGGAACGGGAGTGTCGCCGCGGCCGTCACGAGCCCGAGGTCGGCGATGCCGCCGATCGACAGCACGGCGAAGGGGATCACGACGAACGAGATCCGGTCGCCCAGCATCGACAGCGCCTGGCCGAGGAACAGCAGGCGAAAGCGCGGCTCCTCGCGGAGCACTGCGGGGAGCGCGCCGGTCACGACACGGCGCGACTCAGCCGGCGAGCCGCTCGAGCACGTCGGCGTCGACGTCGAAGTTGGCGTGGACCTCGCCGACGTCGTCGCTGTCGTCGAGCGCGTCGATCAGGCGCATCAGCTTGGCAGCGGTCGACTCGTCGATCTCGACGCGGACCTTCGGTCGCTGCGTGACCTGCGCCGACTCGAACTCGACGCCGGCGGCCTCCAGCGCGGCGCGCACGGCGGTCAGCGACGACGGTTCGGTCAGCACCTCGAAGACGTCGTCATCGGCCTCGATGTCCTGCGCGCCGGCGTCGATCGCGACGATCAGGTCGTCCTCGCTGTAGCGCTCGGCATCGACCACGATCACGCCGGTCTTCTCGAACAGGTACGCGACCGACCCAGGCTCGCCGAGGCTGCCGCCGGCCTTGGTCAGCGCGTGGCGCACGTCGGCGCTCGTGCGGTTGCGGTTGTCGGTCAGCGCCTCGATCAGCAGCGCGACGCCGCCGGGGCCGTAGCCCTCGTACATGACGGCCTCGAAGCTCTCGGCGTCCGCCCCCTCGCCGGTCCCGCGCTGGATCGCCCGCTCGATGTTGTCCTTGGGCATCGACGCATCCTTGGCCTTCTGGATCGCGAGGCCCAGGCCGGGGTTGCCGTCGGGGTCGCCGCCGCCCTCCTTGGCCGCCACCGTGATCGCGCGGGCGAGCTTCGTGAACGCCTTGCCGCGGCGCGCGTCGACGATCGCCTTCTTGTGCTTGATCCCCGCCCATTTGCTGTGACCGGCCATGGGCGCGATGGTAGCTGCGGGAACCGGTGAGCGGCCTACGCGTCGGGGTTGGCTCGATGCCACGCGATGGTGCGGCGCAGGCCCTCCTGCAGCGCCACCTGCGGCGTCCAGCCGGTGGCCGCGCGCAGCCGCGAGGCGTCGGCCCAGTGCGCGTCGAGCTCGCCCGGCGGAACGCCCGACCCGGCGATCTGCGGGCGCACACCCGTCTGCGCCAGCTCACAGATCAGCTCGACGACCTCGAGCACCGTGCGCGGTGCCCCGGCGCCGGCGTTGAACGGCTCGCCTCCCCCGTCCCCCGTCGCGAGCAGATCGGCCACCGCGAGGTAGGCCCCGACCGCGTCATCGACGAACAGGAAGTCGCGCTGCGGCGTGCCGTCGGAGCGGATCAGCGGTGCGCGGCCGGCCAGCGCGGAACGGACGGCGGCGGGGATCAGGCGCGAGCGGTTGGCGTCGCCGCCGCCGTAGACATTGGACAGCCGCGTCGTCGCGACGGCCATCACGCCGGGCGCGTGATACGAGCGGGCGATCAGGTCACCGGCCGCCTTTGAGGCATCGTAGACGTGACGCGCGCGCAGCGGCGTGTCCTCGGTGTGCGGCAGCGTCGCGGAGCGGCCGTAGGCGTTGTCCGACGACGCGACGACGACGCGGGTGACGCCGGCCGCGCGGCAGGCCTCCAGCAGGGTCCAGGTCCCGGCGACGTTGGCCTCGAACGTCGGCCGCGGCGACTGCTGGGCCGTCCCGACGATCGCCTGCGCGGCGAGATGGAAGACGCTGTCGACCGCTCCCGCGGACAGCATCCGGCTGAGGGCGGACTCGTCGCGCAGGTCACCGTCGACGACCGTGCAGTGCAGCTCGGCCCGATCGAGCACCAGGGCACTGTGCGGGCGCGGCCCGCGGCGCAGCACCGTCACGTCGGCGCCAAGGTCGAGCAGCGCACGCGACAGCCACGAGCCGATCAGGCCGTAGGCGCCGGTGACGAGCACGGAGCTGCCCGCGAGCGATGCGCCGTGGGCCGGCGCCCGGATGTCGTCGGCGCCGGGCACCTCAGGGCTCGGAGATCACCAGGCGCAGCGACCCGTCGAAGCTGTCCCGGCCGCGCAGGTGTCCGTGCTCGCGATCCCACGCGCCGGACGCGAGCGCGCCGGCGAGCCGGTCGACGATCCGTGCCTCGACGACGGGCCCGACGACGGCCCACATCGACTGGGCGCTGCGGACGGCGGGGTCGAGCAGCGCCTCGGGACGGCGCCAGAAGGCCTCGAAGAAGCCGTCGACGCAGTCGCCCGGCGTCGCGATGCGCTCGACGCGGGTACGGCCGCCGAGCCCGGCAACGACGTCGTCGATCGTCGGGAAGCGCGGCCGCTCGATCTCCAGGCCGTCGGCCAGATGCTCGCGCTGCCAGGCGGGCAGGTCGCCGAGGTCGAACGTGAAGACGACGACCGGTCCGCGAGCGACGCGGCGCAGCTCGGCCAGGCCCGCGGCCGGCGGGTCCCAGTGATGGATCGTGACGCAGGCCATCGCCGCGTCGAAGCTGTCGTCGTCGAACGGCAGCGCTTCGGCTCGCCCGTCGACTGCCGGCGCCGATCCGGGCGGTCGCTGGGCCCGCATCGTGGCGCTCGGCTCGACCGCCGTCACGTCGCGATCGTGCGGCTCGTAGGACCCCGTGCCGGCGCCCACGTTGACGACGCTGTGCGCGTCGCCGAGTGCCGCCCAGATCCGCTGCGCGATCCGCGGGTCCGGCCGGCGATGCTGGGCGTACGTGCGCCCGTGCTGCTCGTAGTCGACGCGCTCGGCCACGCCGCCACGGTATCGGCGCCGATCGCCCCGCCGCAGGCAGACGGGCATGTGGGCACTAGCATCGGCGCGCGTGACTGTGCCCGCAGAGATCTTCAAGGCGTACGACATCCGCGGCCTCGTCGGCGAGCAGATCGACGGCGACACCGCCGAGCTGATCGGCCGGGCGTTCGCTCGGGTGCTGGGGAAGATGACCGGCCGCTCGACCAGCGACCTCGGCGTCGGCCTGGGCCGCGACATGCGCCTCGAGGCGCCCGAGCTGGCAGCGCGCTACCGCGCCGGCCTGATCGCCGAAGGCGTCCACGTGATCGACGCCGGGCAGGTCGGCACCGAGATGCTCTACTGGCTCGTCGGTTCGCGCGACCTCGACGGCGGCCTGATGTGCACCGCCTCGCACAACCCGAAGGAGTACACGGGCGCCAAGCTCGTCAAACGCGGGGCGATCGCGTTGTCGGGCGAAGCCGGCATCCAGGACATCCGCGCGCTGATCGAGGAGGGCATGGGCAAGCCGCGCGGCGGCGGCACCTCCGAGGACATCAAGATCTACAACAAGTTCCAGCAGGCGGCGCTGGCGTTCATCGACCCCGAGTCGATCAAGCCGCTGAAGGTCGTCGTCGACGGCGGCAGCGGCATGGCGGGCCCGATGGTCGGCCCGCTGCTGCGCTACCTCAAGCTCGACCTCGTCGAGGAGTACTTCACGCCGGACGGCACGTTCCCCGGGCACGAGCCCAACCCGCTGCTGCCCGAGAATCGCGAGTTCATCATCGACCGCGTCCGCAGCGAGGGTGCCGACCTCGGCATCGCCTGGGACGGCGACGCCGACCGCTGCTTCTTCATCGACGACACCGGCGCGTTCGTCGACGGCGACTTCCTGACGGCACTGCTGGCCGAGAGCATCCTCGCCAAGAAGCCCGGCGCGACGATCCTCTACGACGCGCGCGCATCACGGGCGGTCGCGGACACCGTCGGCCGGATGGGCGGCACCGCGCTCGAAGGCCGCGTCGGCCACGCGTACTTCAAGACGCGAATGCGCGACGACGACGCGATCTTCGGCGGCGAGGTCAGCGGCCACTACTACTTCCGCGACTTCTACTGCGCCGACTCGGGGACGATTCCGGCCCTGCTGATGCTGGAGCTGCTGTCGACGACGGGCAAGAAGCTGAGCGAGCTGCTGGCGCCCTACCACGGGCGCTATTTCATCTCCGGCGAGATCAACTCGACGGTCGCCGACGCGCCCGGCAAGCTGGCTGAGATCGAGGCGCTGTACGCCGCCCAGGGCGCGCGGATCAGCCACGTCGACGGCGTCAGCGTCGACTACGACGACTGGCACTTCAACGTCCGCGCATCCAACACCGAGCCGCTGCTGCGCCTGTGCCTGGAGTCGCTCGTCTCGCCGCAGGACATGGAAGCCCGCCGCGACGAGGTGCTCGGGATCATCCGGGCACCCGCGTGAGCGCGCCCGGCTGGGACCCGGCGAGCCCGCTCGCCGAGCAGGCGGCGCAGCAGGGCATCCACTGCCTGCCGATCCCGACGCCGTTCGCGGTCGGCCGGGTCAACGTCTACCTGATCGACGACGACCCGCTGACGCTGCTCGACAGCGGGCCGAATTCCGGCCGCGCGCTCGATGCGCTGGAGCAGGGACTGGCGACGCTCGGCCGCCGGATCGAGGATCTGCAGCTGATCGTCATCAGCCACCAGCACATGGATCACCTCGGGCTCGTCGACATCCTCCAGCGCCGCTCCGGCGCCGACGTCGCGGCGCTCGATCTGCTGGCGCCGTGGCTGGCGCGCTACGGCGAGTTCCAGGACGCCGACGACGCGTTTGCCGGATCAGTGATGTCGCGCCACGGCATCCCCGACGAGACGCGCCTGGCGCTGCGCTCGGTGTCGCACGCGTTTCGCGGCTGGGGCGGCAAGGCGACGGTCACGCGCCCGCTGGCCGACGGCGAATCGCTGGAGCTGCGCGACCGCACGCTGGCGGTCCACCACCGGCCCGGCCACTCGCCGTCGGACACCGTCTTCCACGACGCCGCGCGTCGCACGCTGCTCGCCGCCGACCACCTGATCCGCCACATCTCCTCGAACCCGCTGATCTCGCGCCCGCTCGACGCGCCGCTCGATGACGCCGACAGCGCGGCAAAGCTCGCCCGGCCGAAGTCGCTCGTGACGTACATGCGGTCGCTGACCGCCACGCGCGCGATGGACGACGTGGACGTCGTCCTGCCCGGCCACGGCGAGGCGTTCACCGGCCACGCCGAGCTGATCGACGAGCGCTTTCGCCTGCACGAGCGCCGCGCCGCGAAGATCCACAAGATGCTCGCGGACAAGCCGCTGACCGCCTTCGAGATCGCGCAGCGGATGTGGGGCAATGTCGCGGTGACGCAGGCGTATCTGACGCTGTCCGAGGTGCTGGGGCACATGGATCTGCTGCTCGCCGACGGCCGCGTGCGCGAGGACACCGGACCTGACGGCGTCGTGCACTTCGCGGCGCGCTGACGCGCCGGTATCGTCGCCGGTGTGGACGCTGCGACGCTCGAAGCCGGGATCCAGGAGGTCGGTCGTGAGCTGGCATCGCGGCTGGCTGCGGGCTCGCGAGGCCCGCTGCGCAGCATCGACGACCGCGCGATGGAGTTCGCCGCGCAGGACGAGCAGCTCAAGGCAGCACTGTTTCGCTTCGTCGATGTCGTTCCCGCGTGCCGGTCGCTCGACGACCTCGCTCGGCACCTGACCGGGTTCCTGGCCGAAGTCGAGGATCCGGGCCGGCCGGTGGAGGCCGCGCTGCGCCTCGGGGATTCGCGCGCGGGCCGGGCGGCGCTCGGCGCGGGC
>JBBRFO010000060.1:0-17046 GCA_038224135.1 Solirubrobacterales bacterium | reverse complement strand
TACGGCGATGGCGCGTCGATCACGCCGTCGATCTCGGCGAACGGCTCGCGCGTCGCGTTCGAGTCCATGGCCAAGAACCTGGGGCCGCTGACCGACCCGGTCGCCGCGCCGAACATCCTCGTCTGGGACACGGCGACCAGTTCCGTGCTGCTCGGGCCGTGGGCGACCATCGCCACCGCCGGCTCGCACCCACCCAACGACGCGACCCGCTACCCGTCGATCACCGCCGACGGGCGCCAGGTCGCGTTCAACACGAGCGCCACCAACATTCTGCCGGGCGGCGACCCGGCGGGCCTGACCGTGCACACGTTCCGCAGCTTCGTCGACACGCCGCGCGCGACGTTTCTGCTCGGCCACCAGTGGCAGTCGGCCCTGCCGCCGGTCAAGGGCTCGACCCAGGCCGCCCTCAGCGGCGACGGCACGGCGGCGGCGTTCATCTCCTCGTCGCCGGACGTCACCGCCAGTGACCCGCTCGGGTACGCGGTCTACTGGACGCTGATCGGCGGCTCGGCCAACGTGCTGATCAACCACATCCACGGCAACGCGACCGTCGCCGACAACAGCACGCAGATCGCGCGCCACGTCACGATCAGCGGCGATGGCCGGCGCGTCGTGTTCCAGTCCGACGCGACCGACCTGGTCACCGACAGCTACACCGGCATCGGGGCCAAGTCCAACATCTACGTCTGGGACGCGGGTACGAACAGCGTGCAACTCGTCAGCCGCGCATCCGGTGTTGCCGGCGCTGGCGGCGACAGAACATCGACCAACCCGGCGATCAGCGCCGACGGACGCTTCGTGAGCTTCGAGTCGAAGGCCTTCAACCTCGACCCGAAGGTCGCGCAGCTCTACGACAACCCGGACCAGGGGCAGGTGGAGGAGACGTACGTCCGCGACCTCGATGCGCAGACGACCACCGTCGTGAGCGTCGAGGACGGCCCGGGCGGTGCGCCGGCCCAGGGCAGCGGCGGCGCCACCGGCGACACGAACGCGACCTCGATCAGCAGCGACGGCCGCTACGTCGCATTTACCTCGACCGCCATGAATCTGTCGGCCGAGGACTGCCGGCCGCCCGGGACGTTCAGCTACGCCGACGTCTTCGTCCGCGACCGCGTCGCCAACACCACGCGGCTGATCAGCCGCGCGGCGCGCGGCGATAGCTTCTGCACCAACGCGACCGGTGTCGACGGGGACTCGGAGTACCCGCAGCTGAGCGCCGACGGGACCAAGGTCGCGTTCGTCTCGTGGAGCACCAACATGGGTCCGGTCGGCAACGCGGCCAAGCTCCGGCAGGTGTACCTCGCCGACACGGGCGCGCCACCGCCGGCCGTCCCGGTGACGACACCGCCCGTCGTTGCGCCCACTGTCGTGCCGCCGGTCAAGGACACGACCGCGCCCGTGGTCAACAAGCTGAAGGTCTCGCCGTCGGCCTTCGCCGTCCTGAAGGCAAAGGGCGCGCGTGCCGCCAAGGCCCGCGCCAAGAAGCCACACCGCGGTGCGACGATCAGCTTCGCGCTGAGCGAGGCGGCGTCGGTCCGGTTCGACGTCCTGACGCATCCGGCACCCGCGAGGCGCGGGAAGCATGCTGTCAAGCCGCGCAGACTGGGATCTCTGAAGCGGCTGACGGCCGCGAGCGGCGCCGGCCACGCAGCCTTGACAGGCTTCGTCGCGGGTCAGGCGCTCAAGCCGGGCACCTACACGCTGCGCGTGACGGCGACGGACCCTGCGGGCAACGTGTCGCGCGTCGTGGCGGCGACGTTCCGCATCGTCGCCGCGCGGTGACCAGAACGGTCGCTCAACGAGCCGGCGAGGCCGTCGTGCGCAGCCGCGGCAGCGGACTGCCGTCCGGCGCGCGTGCCGCCGGGGCGCACAGTCCCCAGAGCACGATGTCCCGCGCCTGCTGGAGCGCTGCCTGGATGTCGTGGTCGCTGAGGGCGAACCCGTCGCTGCGCAGGCCGAGCGCAACGACGCCGTTCCACGCCCCCCACAGGAACCGACCGACGAGGCGGGCGTCGAGGTGCCGCGCCTCGCCGGCATCGATCGCCTCCTGGATCTTCGCCTCGAACTCGGAGATCAGCGCGTCGACGCCCGCGCCGATGCGGGCGTGCAGCCCGGGGTCCACGATCGGCGTGTCGGTCTCGACGCCGTCGAAGGCAAGGAACCGAAACGCCCCCGGATGCTCGACGTGGAAGCGCAGGTACGCGTCGCCGCACGCGACGACCTGTTCGAGCGGCGACCACTGCGGTTGGTAGGCCTGGCGCAGATAGCGGCCGAACAGCTCGACCGCGCGCTCCACGAGCGCGACGTAGAGGCCGTCCTTGTTGCCGAAGTGCGCGTAGATCGAGCCGACCGCGACGTCGGCCTGCTCGGCGACGTCCTCCATGCGCGTGCGGCGATAGCCCGATTCGGCGAATGCGCGCTCGGCTACGTCGAGGATCGTCAGGCGCGTCTGGGCGCGGCGCCGGGCGCCGCGGGTCGCGTTGCTCTCTACAAGGACGTTCACTTCTGAAGCACTTTACATTTCGGTCCGCATACGTCAAGCTGGCGCCGTTCGAGGAGCGGGAGAGGAGCGGGAGATGGAGCAGGTCGACGTCGTGGTCGTTGGAGGACGCCTCGCGGGGTGCGCGGTGGCGGCGCCGCTGGCACGTGCCGGGCGCCGGGTCGTGGTGCTCGACAAGATGCGCTTCCCCTCCGACCAGCTGTCCACGCACCTGCTGATGCCGGCAGGGACGAGCGAGCTGGCCAAGCTCGGCGCGCTGCCGCGGATCCTGGCGCTGAACCCCTCCCGCGTTCGCTGGACACGCGTCGAGGCCGAGGGCATCGTCTGTCACGAGCGCCTGCGCCCGGCGGACGACGGCATCGACTTCGGCGTCTGCATCCCGCGTGACCAGCAGGACGTGCAACTGGTCGAAGCCGCTCGCGAACAGGGAGCCGACGTGCGCGAGGGCTGCACCGTCGAGGACCTGATCTGGCGTGCCGGCCGCGTCGCGGGCGTGCGCTACCGCGATGGCGACGGTGCGGCGCGCGAGCTCGAGTCGACGCTCGTCGTCGGCGCTGACGGGCGGCGCTCGACGGTCGCATCGCTGGTCGGATCGTGGACCCCGTACCGCACGTCGCGCAACGGTCGCGGGCTCGTGTTCCGCTATCTCGACGACCCGCTCGCGGGGACGATCGACGCCGAGACGTACTACCAGTGGCGCGAGGGTGACTCGTTCGCGTTCGCCTTCCCGACGGCGCCGGCGGGCCGGATCCTCGTGCTGCTGATGGGCCACCGCGACGAGGTCCACGAGGCCCGCGGCGACGCCGAGGCGTACTGGCAGCGCAAGCTCGACGAGCACCCCGGACTGGCGCGGCGGATCGCCGGGGCGGGCAACGCGTCGAAGCTGCGCTCGACCGGCGAGACGCCGGCGTTCTTCCGTGCCTCGTCCGGCCCGGGCTGGGCGCTCGCCGGCGACGCCGGGCACTTCAAGGACCCCGTCACCGGTCAGGGCATGCGCGACGCGCTGTGGGCCGGGCGCACGCTCGCCGAGGTGGTGCAGCCGGTGCTTGACGACCCGCTCGGCGTCGACCGCGCGACCCGCGCCTGGGAGGCCGATCGCGACCGCGAGTGCCTCCCGGCCTACCACTTCGCCAATGCCGACACGCGCGTCGAGACGCAGTCTCCTGCCCTGTGCGAGCTCGTCCGCGATGCCGGGCGCACGAGCGATCCCGACCTGACCGATCTGTTCGGCCGCGCCCGCACCCCGCAGCAGATCGCGCCGCTGCCGCGCCTGGCAAAGGCGACGGTCGCGGCCCTGTGGCGCGGTGAGCGTCCGCGGCACGAGACGGCGGTCCGCGCCGCCGCAGACCTGCGCACCGAGCTCGAGATCCGCCGTGAGCGGCACGCCGATCGCTTTCGCGCTCGGCGGACGATCTCCGGGTCCGAGCATCCCGGCGCTTCCTGGCCGCCGGCGCCGGCGCGGCGAGCGCAGCCCGTTGCCGACACCCCGCCGGTCGACGAGCGCGACCTGACCCAGGTGCCGGCATGACCCGGATAGCCGTCGTCCAGCCGGCGCTCGAGCTTGCCGCGGTCGAGCGCAACCTGGCGCGGATCGAGGACCTGATCCGCGACGCCCACCGCGAGCACCACGCCGATGTCGTCGTCGTGCCCGAGGCCTGCACGAGCCCCAACGTCTACGCGCGGATCCTGCGCGGCGCCGCCCGGCCGGTCGACGGGCAACCGTTCCAGCTGCTGACGCGCCTCTCGCGGGAGTTGGGCTGCGTCGTCGCCGGCGGCTTCCTTGCGGTGCGCGGCAGCGACACCTACGGGACCTTCGTCCTCGCCGAGCCGGACGGTGCCGTGCACCTGCACGACAAGGACATTCCGACCGCGTGGGAGCAGAACTACTACCGCGGCGGTGACGACGACGGTGTCGTGCGCTGCGAGACGCTCGACGCCACCGTCGGCCTGATGTCCGGCTGGGAGTGGGCGCGCAACCAGACGTCCGCGCGCGTGCGCGACGGCGGCGCCAACCTCGTCCTCGGCGGGATGTGCTGGCCGTCGATGCCGCTCAACTGGCCCGGTCCGCTGCAATGGTGGTCCCAGCGGGAGCACGCGATCTGGCGTCGCCAGGCCCGCGAGCTGCCGGGCCAGGTTGCGCGGATCACGGGCGTGCCCGTCGCGCACGCCTCGCACGTCGGGCCCGTCGCCGGCGAAACGCCGCTCGGCCCGGGCATCCCGTGGCGCACGGTGATGATCGGCGAGTCCCAGGTCTGCGACCGCGACGGGACCGTTCTCGCGCGGCTGTCGCTCGAGGACGGCGAGGGCCACGTCGCCGCCGACGTCGACCTGCGCCCGCCGCAGCCGCTCGATCCCGTCGGCGACCGCTACTGGATCCCGAAGATGACGCTGACGACGCACGCCGCCTGGCACGGGATGAACGCGCACGGCGCGCTCAACTACCGCCTGCGTCGCGCCCGCCGCGGGTTCCCCTGGCAGGCCTGGCCCGCCGGCGACCTGCCCGACGCGATGCCGCCCTCGGCGATGTCGGACATGCCGATCGCAACGAGCTGAGCTCAGCGGCGAGGCCGGCGTTTTGGTCGCGGCAGGTCGAGGGGAACGAGAAAGATGTTCTCGGTCACCTCAGCGTCGACGAGCGCGATCAGTGCAGCCGCGCGCTCCAGATCTGCCTCGCGGCCGTCGAGCGGTGACTCGATCGTGTCGGTCACGAGCTCGCGGAAGATGTCGACCGGCGAGCGATCGGTGGCGTGGGGTTCCGCGCGGGCGACGGCGTCCATGTGGCCGACGATCTGCGACGCCGTGGCGCCCCAGTCGATCAGCGCGGCGACGAACAGGTCCAGAGCGCAGGCGGGTCGCGGGGTCTCGTGTGTGGTCATGAGAGGAGAGAGGCGCGAGAGACGTCGCCCTTCCCCCCGCGTTCACGCGCCAGGCACGAACAGCGGCGGCGCCGACCGGTACTCGACCGGCGTCGCCGACAATCCGATCGGGTTGCGCGGAAGGTCGACGGTGCTCCCGTCGTCACGCGGAAGGCTGACGATCGGGGCGAGCCCGAGGCGCTCCGCCAACGCGAACGCCGCGCCGATGTCGTTGACCGCGCCGGCCGGGACGCGAGCGTCGGCGAGCACCGCGGTCCAGTCCCCGACGGTCCGCGCGGCAAGCACCCGCTCGAGCTCCGCGCGCAGCTCCGTCCGGTGCGCGACGCGCGCGACGTTGCCGGCGAAGCGCCCGTCGACGGCCAGGCCGGGCTCTCCGAGAGCGGCGCACAACGCGGCGAACTGGCGGTCGTTGCCGACCGCGACGACGAGCTCGCCGTCGGCGGCCCGGTACAGCTCGTATGGCGCGATGCTCGGGTGCGCGTTGCCCATGCGCCTCGGAATCACGCCGCCGGCGGTGTACGCCGCGGACTGGTTGACGAGCGCCGCGAGTAGCGCGCTGAGCAGATCGACCTCGACGCGCTGACCCTCACCGGTCGCCGCGCGGTGCTGCAGCGCGGCGAGGATGCCGACGGTCGCGAACAGACCGGCGAGCACGTCGACCAGCGCGACACCGACCTTCTGCGGGTCGCCGCCGGGCGCCCCCGTCACGCTCATCAGCCCGCCGACCGCCTGGATCAGCAGGTCGTATCCGGCGAGCTCGGCGCCGGCACCGCGGCCGAAGCCCGTGATCGAGCAGTAGACGACGCCCGGGTTGACGGCGGCCACGTCGTCGTAGCTGAGGCCGAACCCGTCCATCACGCCGGGCCGGAAGTTCTCGACGACGACGTCGGCCCGCGCGGCCCGCTCGCGCGCCCGTGCCGCATCGGCTGGATCGGCCAGATCCAGCACGAGGCTCGCCTTGTTGCGGTTGACCGACTGGAAGTAGGTCGCCTCGCCCGCGGCGTCGTACGGCGGCCCCCACTGGCGCGTGTCGTCACCGTGACCGTCCGGCCCGCCGCGTTCGACCTTCGTCACGGTCGCGCCGAGGTCACCGAGCAGCATCGTGGCGAACGGACCTGCCAGCACGCGGGAGAAATCGAGCACGTCGAGCTTGCGCAGGGCGGTCGTCATCTGGTTCAATCAATCCTAGATCTTCGAAACTCTAGGGTCAAGGAGCCCCGCATGACCGCCGCCACGGCAGCACCCGACGCGATCCGCCCCGAGGACTTCCTCGCGATCGACCACCTGCTCTCCGACGAGGAGCGCGACATCCGCGACACCGTCCGCGCCTTCGTCCGCGATCGCGTCGTCCCCCACGTCGGTGACTGGTTCGAGGCGGGCACGATCCCGCGCGAGCTGGCGCCGGAGCTGGGCAAGCTCGGCGTGCTGGGGATGCATCTCGACGGCTACGGCTGCGCGGGTGCGAGCGCCACGGCCTACGGCCTGGCCTGCCTGGAGCTGGAGGCCGGCGACAGCGGCGTGCGCAGCCTCGTGTCGGTGCAAGGCTCGCTGGCGATGTTCGCGATCCATCGCTGGGGCTCGGAGGAGCAGAAGCAGGAATGGCTGCCGCGGATGGCCGCCGGTGAGGCGATCGGCTGCTTCGGCCTGACCGAGCCGGATGCCGGGTCGGACCCCGGCGCGATGCGCACCCGGGCGCGGCGCGACGGCGAGGACTGGATCCTGCACGGGCAGAAGATGTGGATCACCAACGGCTCGGTCGCCGACGTCGCGGTCGTCTGGGCGGCGACCGACGATGGCGTGCGCGGGTTCCTGGTCCCCAAGGGCACGCCGGGATTCACGACGCAGGACATCCACAAGAAGCTGTCACTGCGCGCGTCGATCACCTCTGAGCTGCTGCTCGACGACGTGCGTCTGCCGGCCAGCGCGATGCTGCCCGAGGCGACCTCGCTGCGCGGGCCGCTGTCGTGCCTGAACGAGGCGCGCTACGGGATCGTCTGGGGCGCGGTCGGCGCAGCTCGCGCATGCCTGGAATCGGCGCTCGAATACAGCAAGGAGCGGATCGCCTTCGGGCGGCCGATCGCGGCCACCCAGATCCAGCAGCAGAAGCTCGCGTTCATGGCGCTGGAGGTCAATCGCGCGATGCTGTTCGCGCTGCACCTGGGCCGGCTGAAGGACGCCGGCCGGCTGCGGCCCGAGCACGTCAGCATGGGCAAGCTCGCCAACGTCAACGCGGCGCTGGACGTCGCCCGCGCGGCGCGGCAGGTGCTCGGTGCCAACGGCATCACGCTCGAATACCCGGTGATCCGCCACATGAACAACCTCGAGTCGGTCGTCACCTACGAGGGCACCGCCGATGTGCACGCGCTCGTCATCGGCGGCGCGCTGACGGGCATCCAGGCGTTCCGATGAGCACCGCGATCGAACGCGTCGGCATCGTCGGCGGCGGGATCATGGGCAGCGGCATCGCCGAGGTCTGCGCTCGATCGGGGCTGGATGTCGTGCTCGTCGAGGTCAGTGACGGCGCCGCCGCGGCGGCGCGAACGCGCATCGAAGGATCGCTCGGCCGCGCCGTCGAGCGGGGCAAGCTGGAGCGGGGCGCGGCCGACGCCGCGCTGGCGAGCCTGCGCTGCGTCACGGAGTTCGCGGCGCTGGCCGACCGTCAGATCGTCGTCGAGGCCGTCGTCGAACAGCGCGAGGCCAAGCTCGACGTCTTCAAGCGCCTGGCAGCCGTGGTCAGCGACCCCGACGCGATCCTCGCCTCCAACACGTCGTCGATCCCGATCGTCGAGCTCGCTGTGGCGACCGGCGAGCGCTCCGGCCACGTGCTCGGACTGCACTTCTTCAACCCCGTGCCGGTCCTGTCGCTCGTCGAGATCATTCCGTCGCTGCTCACGGACGACGCCGTCACCGCTCGTGCGCGCAGCTTCGCCGAGGAACAGCTCGGCAAGGACGCGATCATCGCGCCCGACCGCGCCGGCTTCACCGTCAACGCCCTGCTCGTCCCCTACCTGCTGTCCGCGATCCGGATGTTCGAGCAGGGCCTGGCGACCGCCGAGGACATCGACGAGGGGATGGTCAAGGGGTGCGCCCACCCGATGGGTCCGCTGGCGCTCGCCGACCTGATCGGCCTGGACACCGTCCTGGGCGTCTCCGAGACGCTGTATCGCGAACATCGCGAGCAGCTGTTCGCCCCGCCGCCGCTGCTTCAGCGGCTCGTCGCCGCGGGACTCCTCGGACGAAAGAGCGGCCGTGGCCTCTACAGCTACAGCTGAGCCGCCCGCGTCCGGCGGCCCTGCGACGACCCAGCAGCACGCGCTCGACGGGCTGCGCCGGGCGATCGTCGACGGCCGCCTGCGGCCCGGCCAGCGCGTCCTGCAGGAGGACGTGGCCGAGGGCCTGGGCGTCAGCGTCGCGCCGGTCCGCGAGGCGCTGCGGGTACTCGAGCAGGAAGGCCAGCTGACCTACCGCCCGCGGCGCGGGTACTTCGTCACCGAGCTGCGCGTCGCCGACGTCGAGGAGATCTACGAGCTGCGCCGCGTGCTCGAGGAGCGCGCCGTCCGCGAGGTGCTGCCACAGCTCGACGCCGCGGCGATCAAGCGCCTGTCGGCGGCGGCGCGCGAGTGTGTCGCCGCGGCCGAGACCGGCGACGTCGCCGCCGAGCTGCAGGCCAACCGCCGCTTTCACTTCATCCTCTTCGAGGCGCCGGGGACGCCGCACGCGCTGCGCCTGATCCGCCTGCTGTGGGACTCGACCGAGCCCTACCGCGCGCTGTACTACAACGCCCCGCAGGAGCGCCGGCGTGCGGGCGCTGCCCACGCGCGCATCATCACCGCCGTGCGCCGCGGCGACGCGGACCGGCTCGTCGCCGAGCTCGACGCGCACCGCGAGCGTGCGCTCGACGTGCTGCGCGGAATCCTGACCCCGGAGTGATCTACCCCGCGCGCTCGCGCAGCAGCGGCAGCACGTCGGCGCAGAACTGATCCAGGAAGCGGGCCTGGTCGGCACCGGGGCCGTGGATCACGAGATCCTCGAAGCCGAGCTCCAGGTACGGCCCGATCCGCTCGACGACCTCGGCCGGGTCGTCGGAGACGATGAACCGCGTGTGCGCCTGGTCCAGGTGGGCGTCGGCGACGCGCTCCATCTCGATCGGGTCCTCGATCCCCTCCTTCTGCTCCGGCGTCAGCGCCAGCGCCGCCCACCAGTTGCAGTTGGTCAGCGCGACCTCGCGGTCGCGGTCGTAGGAGACCTTGATCTCGATCTGCCGGCGGATGCCGGCGGCGTCGCGGCCGGCCTCGGCCGCGCCCTCCTCGACCTTGCCCAGCAGCGTGCGGTACAGCTCGGGGTCCTTGCCGCTGGTGCAGATGAAGCCGTCGCCGACGCGGCCGGCGAGCTTTGCGGCGAGTGGTCCGGATGCCGCGACGAAGATCGGGATCTGCTCGTCGGGCCGGTCGTAGATCGTCGCGCCGGAGGTCGTGTAGTACTCGCCCTCGAAGTCGACGCGCTGCTCGCTCCACAGCCGCCGGATCAGCTTGATCGACTCGGCCAGCCGCATCCGCCGCTCCTTGCGCCCGGGAAACTCCTGCCCGGTCGCCGGCGTCTCGTTGAGCGCCTCGCCGGAGCCGACCCCGAGATAGACGCGCCCCGGGAACAGACACCCGAGCGTGCCGAACGCCTGCGCGACGATCGACGGGTGATAGCGCAGCGTCGGCGTCAGGACGCTGGTGCCGAGGACCGCGCTGGACGTCGCCTGTCCGACCGCCCCGAGCCACGTCAGCGCCGACGGCGCGTGGCCGCCATGGTGGCGCCAGGGCTGGAAGTGATCGGAGACGGTGACGATGTCCAGCCCGTGACGCTCGGCCTGGACGGAGAAGTCCAGCAGCTCGCGCGGGCCGAACTGCTCAGCCGATGCCTTGTAGCCGATGCGGACGCTCATGCGGCGTCGTGATCGCCGAAGATCGTCTTGACCTCCAGGAACTCACGCAGCCCGTGGGCGCCGAACTCGCGCCCGTTGCCCGACTGCTTGTAGCCGCCGAACGGCACGTCGACCTGGATCGGGGCGCCGTTGACGTGGACCATCCCCGTCCGCAGCCGCCGAGCGACGGCGCGGGCGCGCGCCGGATCGCTGGAGGAGACGGCGCCGCCGAGCCCGTAGGTCGTGTCGTTGGCGATCCGCACCGCATCGTCCTCGTCGTCGTAGCCGATGATCGACAGCACCGGCCCGAAGATCTCCTCGCGCGCGATCGTCATGTCGTTGGTCACGTCGGCGAAGACCGTCGGCCGCACGTAGTACCCGGTCTCCAGGCCCTCCGGCCGCCCGGGCCCGCCCGCGACGAGCGTCGCGCCCTCGGCGATGCCCTGCTCGATCAGCCCCTGCACCTTCTCGAACTGCGCCTGCGAGACGACCGGCCCGACGGCCGTGCCCTCGGCGTCCGGCGCGCCGACGCTGACCTGCTCGGTCGCGCGCCGCGCGATCTCGGCCGCCTCGGCCATGCGGGCCGCCGGCACGAGCATCCGCGAGGTGGCGTTGCACGACTGGCCGGTGTTGACGTACATGCCGAACACGTCGCGCGAGACGACGGCCTCGAGGTCGGCGTCGTCGAGGATCACGTTGGCGGACTTGCCACCCAGTTCCTGCGCGACGCGCTTGACCGTCGGCGCGGCGTTGCGGGCGACCTCGATGCCCGCCCGTGTCGATCCGGTGAACGACACCATGTCGATCTCGGGGTGCGAGGACAGCGCCGCGCCGACCGTCGGACCGTCGCCGTGGACGAGGTTGAAGACGCCCGGCGGGACGCCCGCGGCGTCGAGGATCTCGGCGACGATGACGGCGTTGAGCGGCGCGATCTCCGACGGCTTGAGCACGATCGTGCAGCCGGCGGCGAGCGCCGGGGCGAGCTTGGCGGCGATCTGGTTGAGCGGCCAGTTCCAGGGCGTGATGAAGGCACAGACGCCGACCGGCTCGAGCACGACCGTCGACGTGCCGACCTGCTGCTCGAACTCGAAATCCTGCAACGTCGCCAGTGCCGTCGCCAGGTGCCCGAGCCCGATCGGCACCTGCGCGTGCTCGGCCAGCCCGGCCGGCGCGCCCATCTCCTGGCTGACGACCGCGGCGAGATCGCCCGCGCGCTCCTGGTACCCGGCGATCACGCGCTGCAGCAGCGCGATGCGCTCCTCGCGGGAGGTCGCGGCGAAGCCGTCGAACGCAGCGCGCGCCGCGGCGACGGCCGCGTCAACGTCAGCCTGGGCACCCAGCGCGATCGTTGCGATCGGCTGCTCGGTCGCCGGGTTGATGACGTCCAGCGTGGCGTCCGACGAGGGGTCGACCCACGCTCCGCCGATGTAGAAGCGCCGCGCGTCGGCGAGCAGCTCGGGCGACAGCGACGGCGTGGACTGGTGCGCGGACTCCGTGGTCATGGCGATCTCCGGTCGGGGAGTCCTCAGTCTCTCATGTGCGCGCGGGCGGGTTTTGTGCAGCGCTCGCGATTCGCGATTACGGTGGGCTGTATGAGCACGCCGGCCGACCCGCCACAGGTTCGCCTCACGCACATCGGCGGCCCGACCGCGCTGATCGAGATCGGGCCCTGGCGGCTGCTGACCGACCCGACCTTCGACGCACCGGGGCGGACCTACGTCATGGGCCCGATGATCGCCTCGACGAAGCTCACCGGACCCGTGCTGGCGCCCGGGCAGGTGTTGCCGATCGACGCCGTACTGCTGAGCCACGACCACCACGACGACAACCTCGACGATGCGGGTCGCGCGCTGCTCCCTCAGTGCGGGCGCGTGGTGACGACGACGCCCGGCGCCAAGCGGCTGGGCGGCAACAGCACGGGGCTGGAACCGTGGGCGACGACGACGCTTGAGGCCCCGGACCGGCCGACGATCCGCATCACCGCGACGCCGTGCCGCCACGGCCCGCCCGGCAGCCGCCCGCTCGTCGGTCACGTGATCGGCTTTCTGCTCGAATGGGACGGTCAGCGCGACGGCGCGCTGTGGATCACCGGCGACACGGTCTGGTTCTCGGGCGTCGCGCAGGTCGGAGAGCGCTACGACGTCGGCACGGCGATCGTGCACCTCGGCGGCGTGCGATTCGGCGTCTCCGGACCGCTGCGCTACACGATGAACGCGGCCGAGGGCGTCCGCCTCGCGCGGGAGATCGGGCCGCGGACGATCGTGCCGATCCACTTCGAGGGCTGGAAGCACTTCCGCGAGGGCCGCGACGCGATCGAGCGCGAGTTCGAGGCCGCCGGCCTGACCGACCGCCTGCACTGGCTGACGCCCGGCGAGCCGTCGACGCTCAGCGTCTGAGCGGCTCAGGCCACGCCCAGCACCTCACCGAGCGCGTGCTGCAGCGCGTCCGCTGCGCGCTCGACCGGCGGGTCCAGCGCTCGGTCGGCGGTCAGGCCGAAGCACAGCGTGCCGTCGTACGACAGGACCCCGACGCTGAGTCCCTGCGTCGCCGGATTCAGCGGGATCACCGGGTGAGCCGCGGTGACGCGTGCACCTCCGAGATAGAACGGGAACTGCGGGCCCGGGATGTTGGAGACGACGAGATTGCACGGCGCGCGGTCGCCGCCCGCACGCGCGAGCATCGATGTCAGCAGCGGCGGGCCGAAGCCGGCCACGTCGAGCATCAGCGAGCCTGCGGCGACGCGGGCCGAGCGCTTGGCCGCGGTCGTGC
This sequence comes from Solirubrobacterales bacterium, assembly GCA_038224135.1. Classification (GTDB taxonomy): domain Bacteria; phylum Actinomycetota; class Thermoleophilia; order Solirubrobacterales; family Solirubrobacteraceae; genus F1-60-MAGs163. Next base: position 3,989 of record JBBRFO010000060.1, on the reverse strand, counting down.
GCTCGTTCAGCAGCGCGATCCGCCGTCGCGGGTCGGCCTCGCCTGTCGGAAGGTCGATGAAGACGAGCGAGAAGCGGTTGCCGCCCGCCGCGTCGTCCGTGCCGCGGATGCTCACGGGGACCAGCGCCACCGGATCCCGTGGCAGCGCCGCCACGTCGACACCGGCCTCGCGCAGGTAGCGCCCGAGCATCCCGGTGACCGCCGCCAGGACGACGTCGTTGACGGTCGCTCCGAGTTCGCGGGCGACGGCCTTGACCTGGGCCAGCGGGGCGTGCCCCATCGCGTAGGCACGGTTGGGGGAGATCGGCCGGTTGATCGGCAGGTCCGGCGGCGGCTGGCGCAGCTTGGCCAGTTCGGTGAGCATCTCGGTCGCGCGCCACAGGTCGCCGGCGGTGCTGCGCGGCGTCGCCTCCAGCGCGCGGAACGCCGTCTCGAACGCGAGGCGCTGCGCACGTCCCACCTGCGAGGTCGCCAGCTGCGCGATCTGACGACGCATCGCGAACGGTCGCGGCGACCACGGCTGCTCCGGCGGCGCGACCGGCAGCGGTTCGGGCGACGGGTCGAGCAGGATCATCCCGACGCCGAGCGCCGCCATGCCGTCGAGCAGCGCGTGATGCATCTTCGGGATCACGGCCGTGCGCCCACCCGACAGCCCCTCGACCAGATGCAGCTCCCACAGCGGGTGCGAGCGATCCATCCGCCGCGAGGCCTCGGCGCCGATCAGGTCGCACAGCGCGGCCATCGAGCCCGGCTGCGGCAGTGCCGTGCGGCGCACGTGCCAGCGCACGTCGAAGTGCTCGTCGTCGGTCCAGAACGGCGGCGCCAGCCCGAGCGCCGGCTGCTCGATGCGCTGGCGGTAGCGCGGCAGCAGGTGGATCCGCTCCTCGACGCGCCGGCACAGCGCCTCGTAGGAGACCTCAGGACCGGGCTCGAGGATCAGCGCCGCGAGCATCGACATGTTGACCGGGCCGCGCTCGGCGGCCAGCGATGATCGGTCGGCGCGCGAGAGCTCGTCGGTCACGGAGTGATCCTCCCACCGCCGGGAGCGCCGCGCGGCCGCGGCCGCGATCAGCCGGCGGGTGCGGCGACCGGCGCCAGGTCCAGCCGGTAGGCGTCCAGCCCGACGCGCGCGCTGCGGCGACGGAACTCGCGCATCGTCCCCGGCCAGTTGCTCGTGTCGTGGCCGTGCTCATCGACGTACCAGCTCGAGCAGCCCGACTCCCAGACGCTCTGCGACAGCCGCGAGCGCAGCTCGGCGTTGTACGCGGCCTGCGCCTCCGGGCGCACCTCGAGCGAGCGGCCGTTGGCCCGCCGCAGCAGGCTGACGGCCTCGCCGACGTGGTGCATCTGACTTTCGAGCAGGTAGATCGCCGACCCGGAGCCCATGTTCGTGTTCGGCCCGTAGAGCAGGAACAGGTTGGGGAAGCCGCTGACCGCGGTCCCGAGGTAGGCCTGCGGCAGCGGGTCCCAGGCGTCGGCGAGCGTCGCACCGTCGCGGCCGGTCACCTGCATCGGCGCGACGAAGCCGTTGGCGTTGAAGCCGGTCCCGAAGATGATCACGTCGACCTCACGCTCGACGCCGTCGGTCCCGATGATCGACGTCGGCGTCACGCGCTCGACCCCGTCGGTCACAAGCTCGACGTTCGGGCGCATGAACGTCGGATACCACTCGTTGGAGACGAGCATCCGCTTGCAGCCGACGTCGTCCGTCGGCCGCAGGCGCTCGCGCAGCCCCGGATCGGGGACCTGCCGGCGCAGCAGCGCGGCGTTGGCCGCGGCCAGCGGGCGCAGCATCCAGCGCTGGTCCGTGAATCCGGGGACGACGGCCTCGAACGCGGCCCAGTTGGCGAACCGCCCGGCGAGCTGACGCGCGGGCAGTCGCTCGAACAGGCGGTTCTCCCAGTCCGCGTACTCGCGGTCGTTCTTCGGCAGGATCCACGGCGCCGAGCGCTGGAACACGTGCAGCTGACGCACGAGCGGCGCGATCGCCGGAACGAACTGGATCGCGCTGGCGCCGGTGCCGACGACCGCCACCCGCAGGCCTCGCAGGTCCAGGTCCCCGCGCCAGCGGGCGGAGTGGAAGACGGGCCCGGCGAACCGCTCCAGACCCTCGACCTGCGGGATGCTGGGGGCGGTGAGCTGGCCGCAGGCCGCGACCAGCACGCGCGCCTCGTGCTCACCGGAGCTGGTCGTCAGCCGCCAGACCGCGCGCGCCTCGTCCCAGCTCGCGTCGGTCACGTCGACGCCGGTGCGGACGACGTCGTCGACGCCGTAACGGCGCGCGCAATCCTCCAGGTACTGGCGGATCTGTGGTCCGGGCGAATAGCGCCGCCGCCAGCCGGGGTTGGGCGCGAACGAATACGAGTACAGGTGCGAGGGCACGTCGCAGGCGATGCCCGGGTAGGTGTTGTGCTGCCAGACGCCGCCGATCCGCTCGCCACGCTCGAACAGGAGCAGATCGTCGACGCCGCGCTCGCGCAACTTGATCGCGGTGCCGATGCCGCCGAAGCCGCCGCCGATGACCGCGGCCGTCAGGGGAGTGCTCATGGGCGCACGCTACCCGCTGCCGGAGTCGCCGGGGCGCCGCTGCGCGCACCGCCGGGGGCGCGCAGCGCCAGCGCGAGTCCGGCGAGCACGACGACGCCGCCGGCAAGTTCCGCCGCGCTCGGGCGCTCGCCCAGCGCCAGCCACGCGGCCGCGATGCCGACGACGGGAACGAGCAGCGTGAACGGGGCGACGCTGGACGCCGGGTGGCGCGCGAGCAGCCACGTCCAGCTGCCGTAGGCGAAGACCGTCGACAGGCCGATCACGTAGGCCAGCGCCAGCAGGCCGCCGGCGTGCGGATGCGACAGCGCCGCGGAGATCCGGTCGGTCCCCTCGAAGGCCAGTGACAACGCCAGCAGCGGCAGCGGCGGGACCAGCGCCGCCCAGACGACGAGCGCGATCGGATCGGGTGGGCGCGCGACACGCGTGCAGATGTTTCCGACCGCCCACGACGCGCCGGCCGCGATGCACAGCCCCAGCGCACCGATCGGCACCGCTTCCGCACGGCCGACGGCGATGACGACGAGGCCCGTCAACGCCAGCCCGGCGCCGATCACCTGGGCCCGGGACGGGCGTTCGCCGAGCACGGCGACGGCGATCACCAGCGTGAACAGGACCTGCACCTGGAGGACCAGCGACGCGAGCCCCGCCGGCATCCCGCGATCGAGGCTGACGAACAGCAGGCCGAACTGCCCGGCACTGATGAACAGCCCGATCGCGATCACCCAGCGCGCCGGCACCCCCGGGCCCCGCCGCACCAGTGGCAGGCCGATCGCCGCCAGCACGCCGAAGCGCAGGGCCACGAACAGCAGCGGGGGGAAGCTGTCCAGCCCGACGTGGATGACGACGAAGTTGGCGCCCCAGACGATCACCACGAGCAGCGCGAGAAGCACGTGGCGGCGGGGCACCGCCTCAGTATCGCCGTCGGGTTCCGCGAGCCGATCCCACAGATCATTTTACTTATCTAAATACTTCTGCTAAGCTAGCTCTTGCTACTACAGAAAGGGTCATCGATATGACTACGGAAACACCTCAGAACCCCACCCCCGACCAGCCCGCCGAGCTGCGCGAGATCACCGTCTCGATCCCGGCCGACCGGGTCGAGTCGTTCGAGCGCTTCGTCGCCCGATTCCAGGCCGCCGGCGAGCGTTCGCATGGCCGCTGCGGCGGCAAGCACCGCGGCCCCCGCGGGCGCGGACGTCACATTCACGTCCACATCCACGGCTGAGCCATGGCCGACAAGACCATCACCGTCGACGTCCCGCAGGACCGCGTCGCAGAGTTCTACCTCTGGTTCGCGCACGTCCTCCAGGCGCCGGCGGGCATGGCGCCGCCCCGCGGACCGCGGGGCGGCTTCGGCCGCCGACCCGGTGGCTTCGGCGACGACGCCGAGCGCCCGGCCTGGGCGCCGGCGGACATCGCGTCCGCCCAGCGCCTCTACCACC
>JBBRFO010000059.1:0-17185 GCA_038224135.1 Solirubrobacterales bacterium | reverse complement strand
CGGCGCGCCGACGGATTTGGCGAGCACCAGCGCTGCGTTCGTCGCGTAGTCGCCGTGCTCCGGCTGGCGCGGGCGCTCGAGCACCGCGGCGGCGGCGCCGGGAGCATCGGGACCGGCGACGGCGGCGACCGCGCCGGCCAGGACCGCGCGCAGGTCAGCGAGCGGCGCGCTCACGTACGGACGCCGCCGGTGCCGCCGAGCGCGCCCTCGAGCCGCGTCAGCGTGTGCGCAGCACCCAGCGCGATCAGCACGTCACCGGCGACGAGCTGGGTGTCGGGCGCGGGTTGCGGGAGGAAGCTGCCGTCGGCGTGGCGCACGCCGACGATGATCGCATCGCCGCGCAGCGCAGCCAGCGTCGCCCCGTCGGCGGCCGATCCGGCGTCGACCTCGATCTCCTCGAGGCGGTATTGCGGCGCGACGTCGACGACGCCGCCGACCTGCGGCGTCAGCGCGACGCGCGCCATCTCCGAGCCGCTGGAACGATACGGCGAGATCACGCGGGTCGCCCCGGCGCGGCGGAGCTTCGGCTCGGTGTCGAAGTTCGACGCGCGGGCGATGATCGGCAGGCCGGCGTTGAGCTGGCGCGCCGAGAGCGTGATGAAGACGTTCTCGGCATCGGAGTCGACGCAGGCGATCAGCGCCCGCGCGCGCTCGACGCCGGCGTGCTGGAGCACGTCGTCGTCCGACGCCGAGCCTTCGATGAAGCGCACGCCGATGCCGCGCGCCTCTTCGCGGTGATCGTCGTTGTGGTCGATCACGACGTAGCGCTCCCCGGCCGCGGCCAGATCGCGCGCGGCCTGGCGGCCGACGCGGCCGAACCCGCAGATGATCACGTGGCCGGTGAGGGCGTCGATGGCTTGCTGCTCGTGTCGATCGTCGAGGAGGGTTCGCAGGTGGCCGGAGACGAAGACCTCGACCACGGTCACCAGGGCGTACAGCAGCGTACCGACGCCGAGCACGATCAGGATGACCCACGCGATCTCGCCCGGGACGCTCTGCGGGCGGTTGCGCGCGCCCTCGGTGGCGATCGTGTCGAGTGCCCAGAGGAATCCGTCCCAGACGCTGACGTCCTCGCTGAGCGTGTAGGCGACGGTGCCGAACACGAGCAGCGTGCCGACCGCGATCGCCACGAGCCGCAGGCGGCGCAGGAACGGCTCGAGCTCGGCGGCGCGGCGCGTCCGCGGCCGGGCGCGATCGCCGGCGGCGGACTTCAGCGGGTTCTGGGAGCTCAGCGGCATCGGTCAGTGGTGGTAGGGCTCGCCGGCGATGATCTTGTGCGCGCGGTAGAGCTGCTCGGTCAGCACCACGCGCGCCAGCTGGTGGGGCAACGTCATCCGCCCCAGGGACAGTCGCTGATCGGCGCCGGGAATGTCCAGCCCGAAGGCCCCACCGATGACGAAGCACAGGTCGCTCCCGCTCATCCGGCGCTCCTCGATGAACGCGCTGAAGCCCTCGCTGTCGTACGTCGTGCCGCCGGCATCCAGCAGCGAGACGAAGGCGCGCTCGGGGATCCGGCGCTCAGCCTGCCCGTCCTCGCGGACCTCGACGACCTCGAGCCGGACGTAGCGGCTGAGCAACTTGACGTAGTGGGCCATGTCGTCGGCGTACGGATCCCGCAGGCGGCCCACGGCGACGACGGTGACCTTCACGGAGCGGGATACTAGGCCGACCATGGCCGACACCCCCCAGCAGCCCGACCGCCACATCAACATCCACATCGAGCCCCAGCAGATGGCGGGGCACTACGCCAACTTCGCGAACATCAGCCACTCGGACTACGAGTTCACGATCACGTTCGCCCGCGTCGATCACGAGGTCGAGGACGGAGAGATCCCCGGCGTCGTCGTCTCGCGCATCAACCTGGCGCCGAAGTTCCTGCGCGAGCTGCTCGATGCAGCGGAGGACAACTACTCACGCTGGTCGGCACGCGAGGGCATCAAGAACCTGCCCGAGATCGAGCGCCCCGAGGATCACTGAGCCGGTCCGGCTGCGAACGCCCGCGCGGCGCCGATCCGCTCGAGCGTCGTCGGGTGGGTCCCGAACAGCAGGTGGGACAGCGCGGGCGGATCTGGATCGATCAGGTTGCGCAGCGCGATCGAGCGCTCCTGCGCGATGAACGCGGCCGGATCGTGCGTCAGGCGCAGCGCGAAGCCGTCGGCGCGTGCCTCGACGGCGCGCGAGAGCTGGTTGGAGGTGACGGTGATCAGCAGCGTCACCAGCGCCACGGCGGCGAGCAGCGCCGGGACGTGCGACGGGCCGACAGGCGGTTCGGGCCCGCGCGGGCCCCAGGCGCGCAGCAGCAACGCGATCGCCAGCATCCCGAGCGGGGCGACGATCAGCACGTAGAGCAGGCCGTGGGGCACGTCGTTTGCGCGGACGTGCCCGAGTTCGTGGGCGACGACGACGCGTGCCTCGCGTGCCGGCACCCCGCTGAGCAGCGTGTCGTACAGGACGATCCGCCGGCCCGCCCCGATGCCCGTCACGTAGGCGTTGACCTCCGACGTGCGGCGGCTCGCGTCGATCACGTAGACGCCGCTGACCGGGACATGCGCGCGGCGGGCCAATTGGACGAGTGCGGTGCGCTGCGGGCCTGCCGGGAGCTTGGTGAAGTGGTTGAAGCGGGGTGCGATCACCAGCGGCCAGAGCAGCTGCCCGACGACCGCGGCCCCGACGACGATCAGCGACGCCGGCAGCCACCAGCCGCGCGGCCAGCGCCGGGCCAACGCGACCGCGGCGGCGGTGCCGGCGGCCGCGATCGCGGCGGTCAACGCGATCGTCCGTGCGCCGTCCCACAGCCAGATCCCCCATGAGCCGGTCGCCAGCCCGACGTCGATCGCGCGCTGCTGGGCCCACCCCTGCAGGGGCAGTACCGCGAGCGCGGTGAGGGTGACGACCAGCGCGCCGGTCCAGGCGGACCGCAGGATCGGGCGCCGCAGCGAGCCTCCCGCGACCTGCCGGCGCGCCCGCAGCACCAGGACCGTCAGGACCACGACCTGCACGAGCATGCCGGCGACGAACAGCGCCAGCTGCCCGTGACCGAAGCTGCGCGCGCGGTCGAGTTGCGCTGCCGTGAACACATCCCCGGCGCGCACGCGAAGCGGCGCTGAGACCCCTGAATCGGGCTTCATCACGACCGCGGCGACCTCCGCCACGGCCACGGCGGCGACCACCGCAAGCGCCGCTGCACGCGATCTCCGGAGCACGACCGTCACGCTACCGTCGCCGCGACGTTTCAGCTGCACCCGCCCTATGCGCATCGCCGTCGTCTCCGACATCCACGCCAACCGGCACGCCCTCGAGGCGGTGCTCGACGGGGTCGCGGCGTCGGCCGTCGACGAGCTCTGGTGTCTGGGCGACATCGTCGGCTACGGCGCCGATCCGAACGACTGCTGCGCCCTGATCCGCGAGCACGCCGTGGTCTGCCTGGCCGGCAACCACGACCTCGCAGCGACCGGCGAGCTGTCACTGGAGGACTTCTCGCGCGGGGCGGCGATCGCGGCGCAGTGGACGCAGGAGGTGCTGACGCCGTCGCACCTGAGCTGGCTGGCGTCGCTGACCGCCGAGGGCGCCGCGGGCGGGATCGGCCTGTTTCACGGCAGCCCGCGTGACCCGATCTGGCAGTACGTGACGAGTTCGCTGCTCGCCGACCTGTGCCTCGACGTCATGCGCGAGCGGATCGGCCTGATCGGGCACAGTCACGTGGCGCTGGCCTTCCAGCGCCGCGACGGCTCGCCGGCGACGGGCTCGGCGCGGCGAGCGGGCGAGGTCGCGGAGCTCGGGGCGGACGCCTGGCTGCTCAACCCCGGCAGCGTCGGTCAGCCGCGCGACGGCGATCCGCGCGCCGCCTGGCTGCTGCTCGACCTCGACGCTCAGAACGCGGTCTGGCGGCGCGAGGACTACGACATCGCCGGCGCCGCAGCGGCGATCCGTGCCGCCCGCCTGCCCGAGTCTCTCGCCGAACGCCTCCAGTACGGTCAATGACGACGATGCGATCGGCACTCCCAACGCTGTTCACCATCGTCGCGCTCGCGCTCGCGGCGCTCGTCAGCGGCTGCGGCGCGAGCGCGCGGCTGCTCCCGGCCGACCAGGCCAACCGGATCGACGACCAGCTGCAGACGGTCGCCGACACGACGCTCGCCGGCGACTGCCCGAGCGCGCTGGCGGCGCTCGCCGAAGCGCAGCGCACCGCGCTGACGCTGCCGCCGACGGTCGACTCGCGGCTGCGCGCGCGGATCCGCGAGGGTCTGCGCGGACTGCAGTCCTCGGTGCCGGTCGACTGCGCCAAGGCCGCGGCGACGCCGACCGCCCCGACCACCCCGACCACGACCGGTACCACGGGCCCGACCACGCCGACGACCACGCCCAGCACGACGGACACCACGCCGACAACGCCGACGACGACCCCCACGACGACGCCGACGACCACGCCCACGACGCCGACCACGCCGACGACGGTCCCGCCCGTCGGCGGAGCCTCGCCCGACGCGACGCCGACGACGCCATGACCGAGCAGCTGTTCGCCGACCGCTACGAACTCGGCGAGCGCCTGGGCAGCGGCGGCATGTCGACGGTGCTCAGCGCGCTCGATCGCCGGCTCGAGCGGCATGTGGCGATCAAGCTGCTGGCCGAGCACCTGGCCGGCGACCGCGAATTCGTCGCGCGCTTTCGGCGCGAGGCCCGCGCGGCCGGGCGCCTGGTGCACCCCAACATCGTCCAGGTGTACGACTTCGGCGTCGACGAGCTGAGCGGGAGGTCGTTCATCGTGATGGAGCGCGTCGAGGGCCAGTCGGGCGCCGAGATCCTGCGCGATCGCGGCGCGCTTCCGGTCCACGAGGCGCTCGGCATCGTCGCCCAGGCCTGTCGTGGGCTGCACTACGCGCACCGCAACGGGGTCGTCCACCGCGACGTCAAGCCGGGCAACCTGCTGCGCTCGGTCGACGGCGTCGTCAAGCTCGCCGACTTCGGCATCGCCAAGGCGCTGAGCGACGAGTCGTCGATCACCCAGATCGGCTCGGTCCTGGGAACGGCGGCCTATCTGGCTCCCGAGCAGGCATCGGGCGGCGTGGTGACGGCCCAGTCCGACATCTATTCGCTCGGGGTCGTCACCTACCAGCTGCTGAGCGGGCAGCTCCCCTACGACGCGCAGTCGCTGACCGAACTGGCGCTGAAGCAGCAGCGCGAGGCGCCGCCGCTGCTGGACCAGCTGAATCCCGACGTCTCGCCCCAGCTCGCCGCGGCCGTCGATCGCGCGCTGGCACTGGAGCCCGGTGAGCGCTTCGCCGACGCCGAGCAGATGCGACTCGCGCTGCAGGACGGCGCGCAGGGCGTCTCCCCTGAGCCCGGGACCGACGCGACCCGCATCGTCCCGGCCGCCGGCGCGCTGACCCACATCGAGCGCCCGAGCGCCGCCGCCGTGCGTCCGCGCGAGCCCCTCAGCCCCGTGGCCCCGCGCCACCAGGGCGCATTGCGCGGGCCCGAGCCGGCCGCCCCGTCGACGCGCTCGCGCGGCCGCGCCGGCCGGCGCCTGGTGACCATCCTCGTGCTGGTGATGATCGCCGCCGGCGGCGCCGCGGCCGTGATCGTCGCCAACAAGCCCAATGACACGGTCCGGCTCCGGGAGGTCGTCTTCAAGCAGGCCGACCGCAGCATCAGCGAGCTGCAGCGGCTGATCCGCGAGAACACGCGCTGATCGGCGCTACGGCGCGGCGCCGGCGCGCAGTTGCGCCGCGACGTCGCTGAGCGTTCCCGCGAGGACCGCCTCCCGCAGCCGCCGCACGACGCGCTCGACGAACGCGAGGTTGTGCACCGTCAGCGCGCGCATCGCCGTCAGCTCGCGGTTCTTCGTCATGTAGCGCAGGTATGCGCGGCTCCAGCCGACCGCGCACGCCGGGCACGGGCAGCCCTCCATCAGCGGCTCGTCGGACTCCTTCCAGCGGCCGAGCGTGAGATCCACGCGCCAGCGCCGGTCGGGATCGGGGATCAGCGCGACGCCGTGGCGCCCGAGCCGCGTCGGCATCGCGCAGTCGAACGTGTCGATCCCCAGCTCGACGCCGCGGATCAGGTCGTCGATCTCGCCGATGCCGAGCAGGTGACGGGGCGCCTCGGCCCGGACGCGGTCGAGCGCCGCCGTCGCCCAACCGACGACCTCGTACATCTGCGGCTTGTCGGCGCCGAGCGAGCCGCCGATCGCGATGCCGTCGCAGGCGCTGGCGGCGACCGCCTCCGTGCTCCCCACGCGCAGGTCGTCGTGGACGCCGCCCTGCACGATGCCGTAGACGAGCTGCCCCTTCGGGCCGTGCTGCGCATGCCACTCCAGGCAGCGCGCGAGCCAGCGGTGGGTGCGCTCGGTCGACGCCTGCGTGTACTCGCGGGTGACGTGGAATGGCGTGCACTCGTCGAACACGAGCGCGATGTCGGATCCGAGGTTCGCCTGGATCTGCATCGACGTCTCCGGCGCCATGAAGCGTTCGCCGCCATCGAGGTAGGAGCGGTAGGCGACGCCCTCCTCGCGGATCCCGAGGATCCGCCCCGTGCGGTCAGGGCCGTTCGGCGCGCGCCCCTTGACCTCATCGGCGACGGTCCCGTGACCCATCGAAAAGACCTGGAAACCCCCGGAATCGGTGATGATCGGCCCGTCCCAGCCCATGAACCGGTGCAGGCCACCGGCGCGGGCGATCAGCTCGTCGCCGGGCTGCAGGTGCAGGTGGAACGTGTTGCCCAGCACCATGTCGTAGCCGAGGTCGCGGACCTCGCTCGGCAGCAGGCCGCGGACGGTCGCCTTGGTCGCCAGCGGGACGAAGGCGGGCGTGCGGACCGCGCCGTGGGCGGTCTGCAGCACGCCGGCCCGCGCCTGCGAGCCCGGGTCGCGGGCCGCGATCTGGAACGCCGGTTCGGTCATTGCCGTGGCGGCAGCGTCAGGACGAAGTCGACGGTCTCGTCGACGAGGCCTGCGAACGCGGCGTCGTCCAGCACGGCGCCGTCGGCCAGGACGAATCCGCGCATCACGCGCCCGGTCATGTCCATCGGCCGCATACCGGGTCGCTCGAGCGCAGCGGCTGTCCGCTCCGGCCCGAGGCGCAGCATCAGCTCGTCGCCGACGACGCCGGTCGCCATGTGGCCGGCGACCATGAACGCCAGGCCGCCGAACATCTTGCGCTCGTCGACGTCGCCGCGCGGCGCGAGGACCTCACGGACGCGCTCGGCCAGCGCCTCGTCGAACGCCACCTGGAGGCCTAGTTGCGGCCGCCGAGGAAGACCGTCGCGAAGTACAGCAGCTGCGCGACCGCCGCCAGCGCACCGGCGACGTAGGTCATCGCCGCCGCGGTGAGCACCTTGCGGACGCCGACGCTCTCATCGGGGTTGGCGATCCCGAGCGTCTTCAGCTGCACCGCGGCGCGCCGTGAGGCGTCGAACTCGACCGGCAGCGTGACGATCTGGAACAGCACGACCGCCGCGTAGAGGAGCACACCGACGAGCACGAGGTTCAGCGCACCGAGCAGCGCACCGGCGAACAGCAGGATCATCCAGACGTTGGAGGCGAACGCCGTCACCGGCCACAGCGCCGAGCGCACCGTCATCGGGAAGTACGCCTTGGCGTGCTGGATCGCATGCCCGCACTCGTGCGCGGCGACCGCCGTCGACGCGATCGTCGCCGCGCCGTAGACCGGTTCGGACAGGTTGACGCTGCGCGTCTTGGGGTCGTAGTGGTCGCTGAGCTCGCCCTGGACGGCGTTGACCGGCACATCCTGCAGGCCGTTGGCGTCGAGCACGCGACGCGCGACCTGCGCGCCGGTCAGCCCCGTGTCCTCCGGGACCTCGCTGTAGCGCTTGAAGGTCGTCTTGACCGAGTGCTGCGCCCAGAAGCCCAGCACCATCGGCACGATCAGACAGGCCAGGTAGAGACCGAGGTGACTCATGCCCGGAAGTCTAGGCGGCTAGGAACTCGGGCCGGACGCGTCATCCGCCGACGCGACGCGGTCCCAGGCGTCGCCGAGGGCGTCCTGCTGCGCGGGCTCGAGGCGCGCGATGAACAGCCGCCGCACCCCGTCGAGGTGGGTCCGCTGGGCGGCGGCGAAGCGCTCCCGGCCGGCATCCGTGATGCAGGCGTTGAAGCCGCGCGCGTCGCTCGGGCACGTGCAGCGCTCGATCAGGCCTTCACGCTCGAGCCGGTCGACGAGGCGCGTCAGGCCGCTGCGGCTGAGGATCACCGAGTCGGCGAGCTCGCTCATGCGCATCCGGCCCTCGCCGGTGTTCATCAGGTGCAGCAGCACCTCGTACGAGGACAGCGACATGCCGTGGCCGCGCTCGAGCTCGGCGTCGAGCTCCTTGGTCAGCAGCGCGTGGACGCGCAGAAATCCCTTCCACGCGCGCAGTTCGCGCTCGGTCAGGTGGGTGGTGGTCGGTGCGGTGGCCATGGGTGACTCCGGTCGCCGGGCGGCCCGAACGTAGCAGCGGGTACGGCTGTCGGTCCGGTCGTCGGAGAGATTGTTGCGTGTGCAAGTATATCTGGTCTAGGCTGGTTGTTCCACCCCCACCCAGACCGTGAGTCATTCGCATGCACCTCCAAGGCCTGCACCACATCACCGCGATCACCGCCGACGCCCCCGCGAACGTCGACTTCCACGTCCGCGTGCTCGGGCTGCGACTGGTCAAGAAGACGGTCAACTTCGACGACCCGTCCGTCTACCACCTGTACTTCGGCGACGAGGTCGGGACGCCTGGGTCGATCCTCACGTTCTTCGAGTTCCCGGGCGCCGCGCGCGGCCGCGCCGGCGACGGCATGGTGCACACGATCCGCTGGCGCGTGGGCTCGGCCGACTCGATCGCGTGGTGGGAGGACCGGCTCGCGCGGCTGGGCGTCGAGGCGGTCCGCGGTGCCGCGGGCGGGCTGCGATTCTGCGACCCGGAAGGGCTCGCGCACGAGCTCGTCGTCGCCGGCGGCAGCGACGCGCCGCTCGTCGCGAGCGCGCCGGACATCCCGGCCGACCACGCGCTGCAGGGGTTCGACGGGGTCCGCGCGTACGCGACGACGCCGTCAGCGAGCGCGCCGCTGCTGGTCGCGCTGGGATTCACCGCCGCCGACGCTCCGGGTGCCTGGCGCCTGGGCGGCGATCAGCGTCACGGGTGGTTGCTGTACGACGAGCCGCCGGCCGAGCGCGGTCGCCCGGGCGCCGGGACGATCCATCACATCGCCTGGTCGGCCGCCGACGACGCCGAGCTGGAGCAGGCGCAGAACAGCGCCGCGAGCGCCGGCGCGCATCCCACCCCCGTGATCGACCGCCAGTACTTCCACTCCGTGTACTTCCGCGAGCCGAGCGGTGTGCTGTTCGAGGTCGCCTCGCGCGACGTCGGTTTCACCGTCGACGAGCCGGCGGCGACGCTCGGCACCGAGCTGCGCCTGCCGCCGCAGCACGAGCACCTGCGGGAGGTGCTCGAGCGGCAGCTGACGCCGCTGCCGGATCCGCGGGCGGTGGACGCGTGAGCGCGCTGACGACGCCGCTCGCGCAGCTCGTCCGGCCGTCGGCGGGCGATCCGGACGGCGCGCTTGTCCTGCTGCATGGCCGCGGCTCGGACGAGCACGACCTGTTCGGCTTCCTCGATCTGCTCGATCCCGGGCGGCGGCTGGTCGGCATCACCCTGGGCGGACCGCTGGCGCTGCCGCCGGGTGGGCGCCACTGGTACGCGCTGGGCGGGATCGGGACGCCGGAGCGCGAGAGCTTTCTCGCGTCGTACGCGCTGCTCGGCGAGGCGCTGGACAGCCTGCCGGACGCGTTTGGGGTCGACCTGTCGCGGACGGTGCTCGGCGGGTTCTCGCAAGGGTCGGTGATGGCCTACGCGCTCGGCCTCGGCGTTGGTCGGCCGTCACCCGCGGGGATCATCGCGATGAGCGGGTTCCTGCCGGCGGTCGACGGCTGGTCGCTGGAGCTCGACTCGCGCGGGCCGCTGCCCGTGTGGATCACGCACGGGCGCCACGACGCGGTGATCGGCGTCGAATGGGGCCGCGCGGCGAACGAGCGCCTCGCCGACGCGGGCCTGGACGTGACATACGTCGAAACCGACGCCGCCCACCACGCCGACCCGCGCGCGCTGGCGGAGCTGCCGGCGTGGGTGGACGGGGTCGTGCCCGCGCCGTAGCCCGCGCTCGCGGTCACCGCAAAGCGAATCGGGTGCAGTTCGTCAGACCTGGCGCGCATAACTGCACCCGATTCGGCCGTCGGCCCCGTTCGACTGACCTCTACGCCAGCAGCGACACGCCGGTCATCGCCGCCGGCTGGTCGATGCCGAGCAACTCCAGGATCGTCGGGGCGACGTCGGCGAGGACGCCGCCGGAGTGCAGCGTGACGCCGTCGGCCGTGACGATGCACGGCACCGGGTTCAGCGAGTGGGCGGTATTCGGGGAGCCGTCGTCGTTCAGCATGTGATCGGCGTTGCCATGGTCGGCGGTGACGAGCAGCACGCCGCCGGACGCGCGGACGGCGGCGACGACGTCGCCCAGACAGGCGTCGACGGTCTCGATCGCGGTGATCGCAGCCGGGATGACCCCCGTGTGGCCGACCATGTCGGCATTCGCGAAATTGATGATCCCGAAGCGCGGCTCGTCCTGCGCCCAGGCGCCGATGAACGCGTCCGCCGCCTCGCGGGCGCTCATCTGCGGCTTGCGGTCGTACGTCGGGACGTCGCGCGGCGACGGCACGAGCTCGCGGCGCTCGCCGTCCTCCTCAGACTCCTCGCCGCCGGCGACGAAGTACGTCACGTGCGGGTACTTCTCGGTCTCGGCGACGTGCAGCTGCTTGCCGCCGGCCTGCGCGATCACGTGCGGAAGCGTCGCCGCCGGTCGCGCCGGGGCGAAGGCGACCGGGTACGGCCAGCCCTCGACGTACTCGGTCAGCGTCACGTAGCGGTCGATTGTCGACGCCCCGCCGCGATCGACGTCGGCGAACCCCGGATCGCACAGCGCCTGCGTGATCTCGCGCATCCGATCGGGGCGGAAGTTGAACGCGATGACGCTGTCGCCCGGGCGGATGCACGCCTCCGCGCCGACGGTCGTCGGCGCGATGAATTCGTCGGTCTCGCCGCGCGCGTACGCGTCGCGCGCAGCTGCCGCGGCGACCGGGACGGCGTGCGCGCCGCGGCCGTGCACGAGCAGATCGTACGCCTGCTGCACACGATCCCAGCGCTTGTCACGATCCATCGCGAAGTAGCGGCCGATGACGCTGCCGATGCGCGCGATGCCGGCCTCCGTGCACCAGGCCTCGGCCTGCTCGAGGAACGCCTCGCCGCCGGTCGGTGACGTGTCGCGGCCGTCGGTGAACGCGTGCAGCACGACATCCCGAGCGCCCAGGTCGGCGCCGATCCGGATCAGCGCGTGCAGGTGATCGAAGCTCGAGTGGACTCCCCCGTCGCTGACCAGCCCGATCAGGTGCACCCGCGGCGCGCCGCGGAAGGCATCGCGCAGGACGGCGTTCTCATCGAGCTGCCCGGCGGCGACGGCGTCGTCGATCCGCGTCAGGTCCTGGCGCACGACCGCACCGGCGCCGAGGTTGAGATGCCCGACCTCGCTGTTGCCCATCTGCCCGTCGGGCAGGCCGACGGCGCGTCCGCAGGCGGTCAGCTGCGTGTGCGGGAAGCTCGCCCAGAGGTCGTCGAAGACCGGCGTGTGCGCCAGCTCGACGGCGTTTCCCGGGCCTGGCTCGGCCAGCCCCCAGCCGTCCAGCACGACGAGGACGGCGGACGGGAACGTGGTGCTCATGTCAGCCGTTCGCCGCGTCGACGATGGCCGCGAACGACTTCGGATCCAGCGACGCGCCGCCGACGAGCGCGCCGTCGACGTCGGGCAGCGCCAGCAGCTCGACCGCATTGTCGGGCTTGACACTGCCGCCGTACTGGATCCGCACGGCGTCGGCCGCCGCCGCGTCGATGCCGCCCAGCAGCGCGCGGACGAACGCGCACGCCTCCTGTGCCTGCTCGGCGCTTGCGACCTTGCCGGTGCCGATCGCCCAGATCGGCTCGTAGGCGATGACGACCTCGGCGAGGCGACCGGCCGGAACCTGCTCGAGCCCCTCCTGCACCTGCCGGCGCAGCTTGCGCTCGGTCTCCCCCGCCTCGCGCTCGGCCTCGGTCTCGCCGACGCAGAGGATCGGCGTCAGCCCGGCGTCGAGCGCGACCAGCACCTTGGCCGCCAGCGCGGCGTCGGTCTCGTTGAAGAACTGGCGGCGCTCGGAGTGGCCGAGGACGACGCCATGGACGTCGAGCTCGGCGAGCATCGGCGCGCTGACCTCGCCCGTGAACGCCCCCTCGGGCGCCTCGTGCATGTTCTGCGCGAACACCTGCACGCGTGAACCACGCGCCGAATCGACCATCGCCTGCAGGTCGGTGAACGGGACGCAGATCGCCACATCGACGCCGTCGGCGGCATAGAGCTGCGGCAACAGCCCGGAGATGAACATCTCGGCCTGCGACTGGGTCTTGAACATCTTCCAGTTGCCGGCGATGAATGGGGTCCGGCTCATGACAAGGCCTCCACACCGGGGAGGGACGCGCCCTCGACGAGTTCCAGCGTGGCGCCGCCCCCGGTGGACAGGTGCGTCACGCGATCGGCAAGTCCGAACTGCACCAGCGCCGCGGCGCTGTCGCCGCCGCCGACGACCGTCGTACCGGGGCAGGCGGCGACCGCCTCGGCGACCGCGCGCGTGCCGGCCGCGAACGGCTCCAGCTCGAACGCGCCCATCGGGCCGTTCCAGAAGACGCTGCCGGCGGACGTGATCACCTCCGCGTAGCGCGCGGCGGTGCGCGGTCCGACGTCGAGCCCCATCCAGTCGTCGGGCACGTCGACGCCATCAAGGTCCTGGCGCTGCGTGTCAGCGTCGAACGAGCGCCCGAGGACGAGATCGACCGGCAGCAGCAGCTCAGTGCCCTGGGCCTCGGCGTCGCCCAGCAGCGTTCGCGCCGGCTCGAGGTCGTCCGGCGAGCACAGCGACGCGCCGACCCCGTGGCCCTGGACCGTGAAGAACGGGAAGCACATCGCTCCGCCGATCAGCACCGTGTCAGCGCGGTCGAGGAACGCGCCGAGGACCCCGATCTTGTCGCTGACCTTTGCGCCGCCGACGATCGCGACGAGTGGCCGCGGCGGGTCGGCGAGGATGCCGCCGATCGTCTGCACCTCGCGCTGCAGCAGCATGCCGGCGGCGCTGATCGGCATGTGGGCGACGACGCCGACGTTGGAGGCGTGCGCGCGGTGCGCGACGCCGAAGGCATCGTCGACGAACGCCTCCGCGAGCCGGCCGTAGGCCGCCGCGAGCTCGGGATCGTTCTGCGTCTCGCCCGGCTCGAACCGCACGTTCTCCAGCAGCAGCACGTCGCCGGGGACCAGCGCCTTGGCCAGCGCCTCGACCTCGTCCCCGACGACCGCCGGCGCGAGCGTGACGTTCCAGCCGGTCAGCTCGTGCAGCCGCTCGGCGACGGGCGCCAGCGACAGTGCCGCGTCGATCCCGTTCGGCCGGCCCAGATGCGCGGCCAGGACCAGCGGGCAGCCGATCGAGCGCAGCCGCTCCAGCGTCGGCAGGGCCGCCCGGATCCGCGTGTCGTCGGTGATCCGCCCGTTGTCGAGCGGGACGTTGAAGTCCACCCGGACGAGGACGTGGCGGCCGCCCAGATCGACGTCGTCGAGGGTGCGCACGAGCCCGTTACAGCAGCTTCTGGACGATGTCGACGACGCGGTTGGAGTAGCCCCACTCGTTGTCGTACCAGCTGACGACCTTGACCAGCGTGCCGTCGAGGACGGCCGTCAGCAGGCCGTCGACGATCGAGCTGTGCGGGTTGCCGATGATGTCGGAGGAGACGATCGGATCCTCGGTGTACTGCAGGATCCCCGCGAGCGGCCCGTCGGCCGCGGCCTTGAACGCGGCGTTCAGCTCGTCGACACTCGTCTCGCGGCCGGCCTCGAACGTCAGGTCGACGAGCGAGCCGGTGATGACGGGTGCGCGAACCGCGAAGCCGTGCAGCTTGCCGTTGAGCTCGGGCAGCACCAGACCGACGGCCTTCGCGGCGCCGGTCGACGTCGGCACGAGGTTGACGGCGGCGGCGCGGCCACGGCGCAGGTCACTGTGCGGCCCGTCCTGAAGCGCCTGGTCGCCGGTGTAGGCGTGGATCGTGGTCATCAGCCCGTGCGTGATGCCGACGGTCTCGTGCGCGACCTTCGCGAACGGCGCCAGGCAGTTCGTCGTGCACGACGCGTTGGAGATGACGTGGTGGGTGTCCTTGTCGTACTCGTCGAAGTTGACGCCGAGCACGAACGTCTTGTCCTCGCCGCTGGCCGGCGCCGAGATGACGACCTTCTTCGCGCCGCCGGCCAGGTGCTTGGCCGCGTCGTCGCGCTTGGTGAAGAACCCGGTCGACTCGATCACGACGTCGGCGCCCAGGTCACCCCACGGCAGGTTGCCCGGGTCGCGCTCGGCCAGCACGCGCAACTCGTCGCCATCGATCGCGATGCCGGCGCCCGTGACCTCGACGGTGCCCGGATAGGGCCCCAGCACCGAGTCGTACTTGAACAGGTGCGCCAGCGTCTTGGGATCGGTCAGGTCGTTGACGGCGACCAGATCGATGTCGGCGCCTGCGGCCTTGGCGGCGCGGACGACGTTGCGGCCGATGCGGCCGAAGCCGTTGATTCCGACGCGTACGGACATGGGATGAGGTCCTTCCTGATGGCGAATCGAGGGCCGGCCGGGCACAAGGGCGCGATCCGGCGGCCCGCTCAAGGCTATAAGGGCGCCACCGACCGCGCCGTCGAGCCGCAGCCGACTCAGGCCGCGTGCCGCTCCGCGTCGCGGTGGACCACGTCGACCACGACGTCGTCGCGCTCGCCGTAGCGCCGCCCCAGCGCCTCGCTGATCGCGACGCTGCGGTGCCGCCCGCCGGTGCAGCCGATCGCGACCGTCAGGTGCGCCTTGCCTTCGGCGACGTACTCGGGGATCAGGAAGTCGAGCAGCGGGAACAGCTTGTCGTAGAACAGCTCCAGCCGGCCGTCGCGCGCGACGTAGTCGACGACGCGCTGGTCGCGGCCCGTCAGCGGGCGCAGGTCGGGCACATAGTGCGGGTTGGACAGGAACCGCACGTCGAGCACCATGTCGGCGTCACGCGCGGGCGCGTGCTTGAAGCCGAAGCTCTCGAACGTCAGCGCCAGCTTTGCCGCGCTTGACCGCGGCAGCAGCTCGTCGACGAGCTTGCGGCGCAGCTCGTGCGCCTTGAGGCCGGTCGAATCGACGACGATCGTCGCCCTCGAGCGCAGCGGCTCGACCAGCGCGCGCTCGACGCTGATCCCCTGCGCGACGCTGCCCGCGGGACTCAGCGGGTGCCGGCGGCGCGTCTCTTTGTACCGGGTCACCAGCGCGTCGTCGTCGGCGTCGAGGAACACCACGCGGGCGGTGATCCCGGCCGCGGCCAGCTCGTCGAGCACCGCCGAGATGTCGCCGAAGTAGGCGCCGCCGCGAGCATCGGAGACGACGGCGGCCTTCTGCACCTTGGAGCCCTCGTGCAGGAACAGCTCGACCAGCGCACGGATCATCTCCGGCGGCAGGTTGTCGACGCAGAAGTACCCGGCGTCCTCGAACACGTCCATCGCCGTCGACTTGCCGGCGCCCGAGACGCCGGTGATGATGACGAGGTCCTGGAGCGGTGGGCGATCCATCGCCCGCATCGTCGCACGCGGCCGTGACGTGGCCGCACCGCGCCGTACGATGGCGCCGCGATGGCCATCGATGACGACGCTCCGACGGACGTGCGCCTGCCGCCGGGTGTGCGCCACCCGCAGGAACGCCCCAACCGCGTCGTGCCGCGCTTTCACTGGGAGCTGCTCGTCTGCGGCGTCGCCGGCCACCGGCTCGTCGGAGCCGACGCGCGCGAGCTGCGACCGCAGGACGCGCTCGTCGCCTTCGAGCGCGACGGGCAGCGCTGGCACCGCTGCCTGCGCTGCGACTCGTGGCTGCCGCTGGCGGCACCGGACCCGCCCACGCGGGAGACGCCACCCGAGCGCGACGAGATCGAGCTGCCGATCCGCGGTCGACCGCTGCGCGACATGATCGTGCTGCGCCTGATCGCGGTGAACCGGGCGCTGCACTTCCTCGTCCTTGGCCTGCTCGGCGGCGCGATCCTCGGCTTCAGCGCCAGCCGCGCGCAGCTGCACGACAAGGTCTACAGGATCATCGCCGACCTCCAGGGCGGCGTCTCGTCAGGTGCCGAAGCCAAGACGGGGCTGCTGCATCAGGTCGACCGGCTGTTCTCACTGCAGTCGAGCAAGCTGCACCTGTTCGCCGTCGTCGCGCTCGTCTACGCCGCCGTCGAGGGCATCGAGGCCGTCGGCCTGTGGATGCAGAAGCGCTGGGCCGAGTACCTGACGCTGATCGTCACGGCCTCGCTGCTGCCGATCGAGATCTACGAGGTGGTTCACCACACCACGGTGTTCAAGGTCGTCGCGATCATCGTCAACGTCGCCGTCGTCGCGTACCTGCTGATGGCGAAGCGGCTGTTCGGCCTGCGCGGCGGCGTCGCGGCGGAGCATGCGCTGCGCGAGCGCGACGTCGGCTGGGGCGCGCTGGAGGCCACGGCGCCCGTGGCCTAGGAACTCGTCGGCCGTCGCAGATACGCGTGCAGATCCCTGGCGATCTTCGGCGGCACACCGGGCACGGCCTCCAGCTCCTGACGACTCGCCGCCAGCACCTTGTCGGGCGAGCCGAAGTGCGCCATCAGCGCCTTCTTGCGCGCCGGTCCGACGCCGGGGAAGCCGTCGAGCACCGAACTCGTCATCGCCTTGTCGCGCCGTGTGCGGTGGTGCGTGATCGCGAAGCGGTGCGCCTCGTCGCGGACGCGCTGCAGCAGCTGCAGCGCCGGCGTGTCGTGGCCGAGCACGACCGGCGCGTCGCGACCCGGCAGGAAGACCTCCTCGATCCGCTTGGCCAGCGACACGACGACGACTCCGCGCTCGCGCATGTCGCGCAGCGCATCGAGGCCAGCGGCGAGCTGCCCTTTGCCGCCGTCGATCACGACGAGGTTGGGCAGCGTCGCGAACGACTCGTTGAACGCCGGGTCGTGCGGCGACAGCTCGCGCTGGCTCTCCCAGTTGCGCATCCGCCGCGTCAGCACCTCGCGCATCGCCGCGAAGTCGTCGGGCACCCCGTCTTCCAGCGTGCGGATC
>JBBRFO010000058.1:0-17417 GCA_038224135.1 Solirubrobacterales bacterium | reverse complement strand
CCCAAGGGTTGGGCTGTTCGCCCATTAAAGCGGCACGCGAGCTGGGTTCAGAACGTCGTGAGACAGTTCGGTCCCTATCTGCCGTGGGCGTTGGAGAATTGAGAGGATTTGCCCCTAGTACGAGAGGACCGGGGTGAACGTCCCTCTGGTGTAGCTGTTGTCCTGCCAAGGGCATCGCAGCTTAGCTACGGACGGATCGGATAACCGCTGAAGGCATCTAAGCGGGAAGCCGGCCTCGAGATGAATTCTCCCACCTCCTAGAGAGGGTAAGGACCCTGGTAGACCACCAGGTTGATAGGCCGGATCTGGAAGCACGGCAACGTGTGGAGGAGACCGGTACTAATGGTCCGAGGGCTTGACGGATGTCTTTTGATTCTTAGTGGTACCCGTGTGGCTGCGGTGCAGTTTTCAAGGCCCGTCGGAGGGCTGGTCTCTGCCAGTTTCCGGTGGCTTTGGCGAGAGGGAAACACCTCTTCCCATTCCGAACAGAGCAGTTAAGCCTCTCAGCGCCGATGGTACTTGGCCCTTCGGGCCCGGGAGAGTAGGTCGCCGCCGGTTTATCGTCATGCGGGTCGTCCTTCGGGGCGGCCCGTTTGTCGTTCTGCCGGCCGGTCGCGCTGCTGGTTGTCCGCGGCTCGGTCGAGCTGCGGGTGGCAGCCGGCGTTCGGGCGCGCCCGGGCGGACCAGATCGAACTCGGCGCGGTGGCGCGCAGAGCGGCCCGCCGGAGGACGCACGACCGCGCAGGGCGGCGCCCGCAGCGTGTGAAGCCGGCGTGGGGGCGCGGGGTACGGAGAGGGCCGACGGTCAGGCGGCGCGACGCGCTGTTGGGCGCACCTGCCCGGCGGGCCGACGCGATCGGTCCGCGGCGCTGCGTCGCCGGCCGCTTTCGCAGCCGTCGCCGTTGCAGCAGCTCGAGTCGGGGTCGGGCGAGAGCTTGGATTCGGGGACGCGGACGGCCTCGAGCGTGACGAACGCGAGGGCGATGTCGAGGGCGTCGTAGAAGCGGGTGCTGATCTGGTGGTTCATCATGTGTCGCTCGGGGTGGGGGAACGTGTGTTCGTACGGTATGACCGGCGCCGGACATACCTCGCGGCGCGACCGCCGAGCGGCCGCAATCGCCCGCTACCACTGGCGTTGAACCTGCACGCGTTCATGCAGTCAGTGCTGGGTGCACCCGTTCGGAGGGATCTGACACAGCGGCGAGCCGCTACGGGGCGCTGCCCAGCGACGACCAGACGTCGATCTTGGTCGCGATGCGACCGACGACCTCCGTCGTGAAGCTCGTCGTCGAGGCGCCGCCGCCGAGATCCGGCGTGCGAATGCCGGCTCCCGCCGTCTCCAGCACCGCCTCGTAGATCGCGCGCGACGCCGTGGCGGCCCCGGTGTGGCCTGCATGGCCGGCGTAGTGCAGCGCCGCGCCGCAGGCGAGGATCATCGCCATCGGGTTGGCGAGGTCCTTGCCCTCCAGCGCCGGCGCGGTTCCGTGTGGCGCCTCGGACATCGCGACGCGCGTGCGCAGGTCGCCGTCGAGCGCGAGCAGGACCGACTCGGCACCGGCGATCGAGCCGAACATCGGCATCACGAGGTCGCTGAGGCAGTCACCGTCGCGATTCAGCGCCGGGACGACGAGCGGCACGTCGGCGGCGCCGCCGATCAGGCCCGCGTAGGTCGCATCGATCAGCACCGGCCGGTAGTCGACGTCGGGATGGCGTGTTGCCGCGGCGTCGAGCTCCTCCTTGAGCATGCCCTCGTAGATCGGGGAGACGGTCCACTTCGGCCCGCCGTACACACGCCCGCCCATCGTCGCCGCCTGGCGGAAGGCGTACTCGGCGACGGCGCTGCAGACGCCGCGCGTGATCCGCTCGGTGCGCACTGCCACCTCGTCGGCACTGCCGGGCGTGCCCTCGCGCGACTCCGCTGCCCCGTATGCGTCGCCGACCGCCATGCGCACGACGGAGATCGGATGGTGCACGCCCGCCAGCGGGCTGATCCCGGGGATGCGGCGGCCGGTGCGGATGATCACCGTGCCGTCGATCGCCTCGCGCAGGATCCGGTTGGGGGAGCCGACGTCGCTCGCGCCCTCGGGCGTGATCGTGGCGGCCTTGATCCCGAAGCCGGCCTCGCGCATCGCCGCGGCCGCCTCGTGGACGACGGCGTTGGCGCTGTCACGGCGCGAGGTCAGCGACAGGTCGAAGCGCTGGAGCTCGATGTCGAGCCGCAGCACCTGCGGATCGAGGACGCGGAGTGCCTGCAGCAGCAGCTCCTGCCCGGTCTGGTCGCCGTCGAGCACGACGATGGAAAGGCGGTCGGACATGCCCGACAGCCTAGATCGAGAGCCGAGCGAGCTCTGCGTGCGCCGGATCGAGCGTCCTGCGGCGGGAGAAGGCGATCAGCGCGGCCAGGCCGCCGACGGTGCCCGCCACCACGAACGCCAACCGCCAGTCGGCCGCCTGGATGATCGCTCCGGAGGCCGCGTTCCCCAGCGCCACCCCGGCGACGGTCGTGGTCAGCGGCCAGGTGTAGGCCTCCGTCAGCGCACCGGGCGGGGCGACTGCCCCGATCAGCTCGTTGCCGGCGGCCATCGTCGGCGCGATCGTCACGCCGGCGAGCAGTGCCAGCGGCAGCATCACCGCCAGCGACGAGGCCGCGGCCAGCGGCAGCGTGACGATCGGCACCGCGACCAGGACGAGCACATAGACCTCGCGCAGCGGGCGCCTGTGCGGTCGCGCGCCGTAGAGAAAGCCGCCGATCCCGCTGCCCAGCGACCACACGGCGATGAACAGTCCTGCGTAGCCGCGATTGCCGATCGACTCGCCGAACGCCGGGAACGCGACCTCGCTGGCGCCGAGGCAGAAGCCGACCGGCAGCGTCGTCGCGACGAGCGTTCGCATCCCCGGCGAGCGCAGGACGCCGAACACGCCGCCCGGTGCCGCGTGATCGGACGCCGGGTGGTAGTCGCGGACCGTCGGCGTCGCCGCGAACAGCACGGTCCCGGTGACCGCGACGGCCGCGGCGAGGATCAGCGCCAGCTGCGCGCCGGAGATCGCGTAGGCGAGCGCCACGATCAGCGGCCCGATGACGAAGGCGATCTCGACCAGCACCGCGTCGAGCGCGAAGGCTGCCGTGATCAGTTCGGGGCTGCCCGCCAGCAGGTCCGGCCAAAGCGCTCGCAGCACGGCGCCGACCGGCGGTGCGGCGAGGCCGGCGACGAAGGCGGCGGCGATCGCGGCCGCGGGGAGGTCCGCCTGGCCGAGGATGACGACGAGCAGCAGCGCTGCTCCGTGCACGACGGCGACGGGAACCAGCACACCGCGCGCGCCGCGCCGGTCGATCAGCCGCGAGACCAGCGGCCCGCCGATGGCTGCCGCGGCCGCGAACGCCGCGGCGGCGAGACCGGCGATCGCGTATGAGCCCGTGACGTGCTTGAGGAAGAGGACGATCGCCAGGCCGTCGAGGCCGAACGAGGACCGCGCGAGCAGCGCCGTGAGCACCAGCCGCAGCACGCGCGGCGCGCGCAGGACGTCGCCGTAGCGCCGGGTCGTGGACACGCCGCGCCCTCGCGGTCAGCCGTCGCCTGCGGGCGACGCGGCCTGGCCCGCGATGCCGAGCGCCTCGGCCCGGGCCTCGAGCGCGGCGATGACGACGCTGACGTGCTCGTCGAAGTCGACGCCGAGCTCGGCGGCGCCGTCGGTCACGTCGTCGCGGTTGACGGCGGCGGCAAAGCTCGGCTGCCTGAGCTTCTTCTTGACCGACTTCGGCGTCATCCCGTGGATGCCCTCGGGCCGCACGTACGCGCAGGCGACGACGAAGCCGGACAGCTCGTCAACGGCGAACAGCGTCTTCTCCAGCTCGCTCTCGCGCGGGACGCCCATGAAGTCGGCGTGCGAGGCGATCCCGCGGATCACGACGGGATCGATGTCGCGCGACTCCAGCTCGGCCAGCGCCATCCGCGGGTGCCCGGTCTCGAGGTCGGGGAAGCGCTCATAATCCATGTCGTGGAGCAGCCCGACGACGCCCCAGAGCTCCTCGTCGTGGCCGCCCTTGACGGCGTACGCGCGCATCGACGCCTCGACCGCCAGGCAGTGGCGCAGGAGCGATTCGGACGTGACCCAATCGGACAGCAGGGACCAGGCCTGCGCCCGCGAAAGCAGCAGGGACATGGCTGTTACCCTAGCCCAGCGGCTGTCCCCGACGGCGGCGCCCAGCACCATGCAGAAGCTCGTCATCGACGGTGGTGCCCCGCTCAGCGGCACTGTCACGCCCGCTGGCAACAAGAACGGCGCACTGCCGATTCTGGCTGCGTCGGTGCTGACGAGCGAGGAGCTGCTGATCCGCAACGTGCCGCGGATCCGCGATGTCGACGCGATGCTGGCGGTGCTCGAAGGCCTCGGCGTCACGGTGCAGTGGCGCGGCGACAACGACGTCGCGCTGTGCGCGGCCGGCGTCGACCCGGATGCCGTCATCGAGCGAGAGCACGCCGAGCGCATTCGCGCATCGTTCCTGCTCGCGGGCCCGTTGCTGGCCCGCTTCGGGCGTGCCGCGATGCCGCCGCCCGGCGGCGACGTGATCGGGCGCCGGCGCCTTGATCCGCACCTCGACGCATTCCGCGCGATGGGCGCGACGCTCGACGGTGAGCGCGACATCGTGCTGCAGGCGCCGCCCGGCGGACTGCGTGCCGGCGACGTCTTCATGGACGAGCCGTCGGTGATGGCGACCGAGAACGCCCTGATGGCCGCCGCGCTGACGCCCGGCGAGACGCTGATCGGCAACGCCGCGTCGGAGCCGCACGTCCAGGACCTGGCGCGCCTGCTGGTGAAGATGGGCGCCGACATCCGCGGGATCGGCTCCAACGTGCTGGTCGTGACCGGAGCCGCCGAGCTCGGCGGCGCGACGCATGACGTCGGCCCGGACCACATCGAGATCGGCTCATTCATGGCCCTGGCCGGCGTGACCGGTGGCGAGGTGCGGATCGCCGACACCGATCCCGGCGACCTGCGGATGATCCGGCTGGTCTTCTCCAAGCTGGGGCTGCACTCCGAGCTCGACGGCGCCGACGTGATCGTTCCCGGCGGCCAGAAGCTGGTCGCGGCGCGCGACATGGGCGAGCACAAGGCGACCGTGCAGGACGGGCCGTGGCCGGCGTTCCCGGCCGACCTGACCTCGATCGCCGTCGCGCTGGCGACGCAATGCGAGGGCTCCGTCCTGATCCACGAGTGGATGTTCGAGAACCGCCTGGTCTTCACCGACAAGCTCGTGCTGATGGGCGCCGACATCACGCTCTGCGATCCGCACCGCGCGATCGTCAGCGGCCCGAGCCGGCTGCGCGGCGAGCGCGTCGAGTCACCCGACATCCGCGCCGGCATGGCGATGCTGATCGCCGCGCTGTGCGCCGACGGGCGCAGCGAGATTCACAACATCCGCCAGATCGACCGCGGCTATGAGCGGATCGACGAACGGCTACGGGCCCTCGGCGCCCGGATCGAGCGCGTCGCGACCGATCCCGTGCCCGCCTGAGCGCGCGCGGACGACTAGCCTCCCGCGCGACACCGTGATCCACCGGATTCCCAGCGGCACCCGCGACGTGCTGCCAGACGAGCTGCGCGAGCTGCGCGCGATCACCGGTGCGCTGCTGGCGACGTTCGCCGCCTCCGGGTACGGGGAGATCTCCACGCCCGCGGTCGAATACGAGGACACCCTGCGCCGCGCCGACATCGGCGTGCTGCCCTCCTATCGCGTCGTCGACGACCACGGCGAGGTGCTGGCGCTGCGGGCCGACATGACGGTGCCGATCGCTCGCGTCGTCGCCACGCGCTACGCCGACGCCGAGCCGCCGCTGCGCTTCTGTTACGCCGCGCACGCCTATCGCGCCGTGCGCAAGCATCGCGGTGAGATGCGCGAGTTCCTCCAGGCGGGCATCGAGCTCGTCGGCGCGCCCGGCCCGCAGGGGACCGGCGAGGCGCTGACCGTGCTGTGCCGCTCGCTGGAATCGACCGGGCTGAAGGCGTTCAGCGTCGGGCTCGGCGATGCGTCGTTGTATCCGGCGCTGCTCGACGCATACGGCGTTCCCGTAGCCGCCCGCGCGCAACTGCTGCACGAGCTCAGCACGCGCGACCTGGTCGGCCTGGAGCGCGAGGTGCGCGCATTGGCTCTGGGCGAGGATGCGGCCCGCGTACTCGTCGAGGTTCCGCGGACCCGCGGGGCTGTCGGTGTGCTCGACGCGCTCAGCCGCGAGCCCGACCGCCCGCTCGGTGCAGCGCTTGCCGGCATGCGCGCCGTCCTCGCGGTGCTCGAGCCCGAGGTCGCCGCGCGCGTGATCATCGACCTCGGACGCTCGCCGCGGCTGGGCTACTACACGGGCGCGATGTTCGAGGTCTACGACCCGCAGCTCGGTGAGCCGCTGGGTGGCGGCGGGCGCTACGACGATCTGCTGGGCCGCTTCGGCCGCGACCTGCCCGCCGTCGGATTCGCCGTCGGCGTCGATCGCCTGCACGCCGCGCTGGCCGGCGAGGAGCGCGGCGAGCGCGCGGAGGCCGGCGCGTGAACCGCTTCGGGCTGACGATCGCCGTCCCGCGCGGAGCGATGCTGACCGGAACCCTCGACGCGCTCGACGCGATCGGCATCGACACCGCCGAGGTGCGCAGCAATGATCGCAAGCTGCTGTTCGCCGACGTCGGCATCGTGACGATGCGCCCGTCGGACGTCGCGACCTACGTCGAGGCCGGCGCCGCCGACATCGGCATCACCGGCAAGGACGTGCTGATGGAGCAGCGCGAGCGCCAGGTCTTCGAGTTGCTGGATCTCGGCTTCGCGCCCTGCCGGATGGTCGTGGCGAGCCCATCGGGTCCCGACAAGGCGCAGGAGGCGCTGCGGCGCCTGGGCATCATCCGCGTCGCGACGAAGTACCCGCGGATCGCCTCGGAGTACTTCGAGGCGACCGGCCGTCAGGTCGAGATCGTCGAGGTCAAGGGCTCGGTAGAGCTGGCACCGCTGACGGGTCTGGTCGAGACGATCGTCGACCTGACCGCGACCGGGACGACGCTGCGCGAGAACGGTCTCGTGATCCGCGAGGAGATCGCCACATCGACGGCGCGCCTGATCTCCAACCGCGTCGCGCACCGCGTCCGAGCAAACGCGATCGACGAGATCGTCGAGGCCCTGCGTGGCCGCGGTTGAGCGTCTGCGGCTGACCGACACGGCGCAGGCCGGCGCGCTGGTCGAGCAGGTGCGTGCGCTTGCACCACGGGCCGCCGACGTCAGCGGCGACGTCGCGGGGATCGTCGCCGCGGTCCGCGGCGGTGGGGACGCCGCGCTGGCCGAGCATGTCGCGCGGCTGGACCGGTTCGACGGGCCGGTCCGCGTGCCGGGCGGTGAGACGGCGGCGGCGCTCGCGGCGCTGGACCCCGCTGTGCGCGCCGGGCTGGAACTGGCGATCGGGAATGTCCGCGCCGTCGCGGCGGCGGGTGTCGCCGGCGATGTCGCCGTCGACCTGCCGCAGGGCCAGCGAGTCGTGCTGCGCGAGCTGCCGGTCGGGCGGGCGGCGATCTACGTCCCCGGTGGCCGGGCGCCGTACCCGAGCACCGTCGTGATGGGCGTCGTCACCGCGCAGGCTGCGGGGGTGCAGGACGTCGTCGTCTGCGCGCCCGGCGCACACCCGGTGATCCTTGCCGCCTGCGAGCTGTGCGGCGTGCGCGAAGTCCATCGGATGGGCGGCGCCCACGCCGTCGCGGCGCTCGCCTACGGCACCGAGACGATCGGCCGCGTCGACGTGATCGCCGGGCCGGGGAATCTGTGGGTCCAGGAGGCCAAGCGCCTGGTCAGCGGCGACGTCGGCATCGACGGGTTCGCCGGTCCGAGCGATGTCGTCGTGATCGCGACCGACGACGCCGAGGCCGAGCTTGTCGCGCTCGATCTGCTGGCCCAGGCCGAGCACGGGCCCGGGGTGCTGGCGATCGCCGTCAGCGACCGGCAGGACCTGCTCGACGATGTCGCTTTGCGGCTGGCGGCCGCCGGCCCGTCCGAAGCGGTCCTGGGCCTGGTCGACGTCTCGGGCCCCGATGCCGCGCTGGCGTTCAGCGAGGCGTTCGCGCCCGAGCACCTGGAACTGCAGGGCGCCGGCGCAGAGGCGTTGGCTCCGCGCGTGCGGCGCGCCGGCTGTGTGTTCGTCGGCCGCGAGGGGGCGACGGCGTTCGGCGATTACGTGGCCGGCTCCAACCACACGCTGCCGACCGGCGGCGCGGCACGGTTCGCGTCGGGTCTCAACGCGCGGCATTTCACGCGGCGCATGGCGGAGGTCCGGATCGGGTCCGCGGCGGCCGCGCTCGCGGGCCCCGGCGCGGCGATCGCGCGGGCCGAGGGATTCGACCGGCACGCAGCGTCGATGGAGGTACGGGAGAATCCCGCCTCATGAGCCGCCGCGCCGAGATCTCCCGCGACACCAACGAGACCCGGATCCGGCTGTCGCTGGGCCTGGACGGCACCGGTGCGGGCACCCGCGCGACCGGCGTCGGCTTCCTCGATCACATGCTCGACCTTCTCGCCCGTCACGGTCGCCTGGACCTCGACGTCGCCGTCACCGGGGATCTGGAGACGGGTGCCCATCACACCGTCGAGGACACCGGGCTTGCACTCGGGCGCTGCCTGGACGAGGCGCTCGGCGATCGTGCCGGCATCACCCGTTACGGCCACGCCGTCGTGCCGATGGACGAGGCGCGCGCGTCGGCGACGATCGACATCTCGGGCCGGCCGCTGCTCGTGTTCGACGCCGATCTGCCCGCCGGCGGCACGGGAGGGATGGACCACGAGCTCGTCGACGAGTTCTTCCGCGCGGTCGCCAGCACGGCGAAGCTGACGCTGCATCTGGAGGTCGAGCGCGGCAGCAACGCGCACCACATGATCGAGGCGCTGTTCAAGGCATTCGCGCGGGCGCTGCGCGAAGCCGTGGCGATCGACCCGACCGAGACCGGTGTGCCGTCGACGAAGGGCACGCTCACCACATGACGCGGATCGGCATCCTCGACTACGGGATGGGCAACCGCCGCTCGGTCGAGAAGGCGGTCGAGCGCGTGGGCGCGACCGCGGCGCTCAGCGCCGACCACGCCGAGCTGCGCACCTGCGACGGCGTCGTCCTCCCGGGCGTCGGCGCGTTCCCGAGCGCCATGGCGCGTCTGCGGTCCGGCGGCTTCGACGACTTGCTGCACGAGCTGGCCGACGCGGGCGTGCCGTTGTTCGGGGCCTGCCTGGGAATGCAGCTGCTGTTCGACGCATCGACCGAGCACGGCGGCACCGACGGCCTGGGGCTGATCCCCGGTGACGTGCGCCTGCTGGATGCTCCCGGGCTGAAGCTGCCGCACATCGGCTGGAGCGAGGTGCGCTGGCAGCGTGCGTCGCCGCTGCTCGACGGCCTGCCGGACCCCTCGGTCTTCTACCACGTGCATTCCTACGTGCCGCATCCGCGCGACGAGGACGACGTGCTCGGCGTCAGCACCTACGGCGGGCCATTCGCCAGCGTCGTCGCCCGCGGGAACGTGTTCGGCGCGCAGTTCCATCCGGAGAAGTCGTCGCTCCACGGGCTGCGGATGCTGCGCAACTTCGCGGCGCTCTGCGCGAGGCAGCCGGCGTGATCCTCTATCCCGCGATCGACATCCTCGACGGGCAGGCCGTGCGCCTGGTCCAGGGCGACTTCGCCGACCGCACCGTCTACCGCGATTCGCCGCTGGAGGCTGCGCGGGCGTGGGTGGAGGCCGGCGCGCGGTTCCTGCACATCGTCGATCTCGACGGGGCCAAGGACGGCGAGCCGCGCAACCTCGAGCACGTCGAGGCGATCACCAGCGAGCTGCGCGTGCCGGTCCAGCTCGGCGGCGGGTTGCGCAGCCTGGCCTCGGCGCGGGCCGCGTTCGATGCCGGCGTCGAGCGCGTCATCCTCGGCACCGCCGCGCTGCGTGATGTCGACTTCCTCGACGACTGCCTGGCGGCGTTCCGCGAGCGGGTGATCGTCAGCATCGACACGCGCGGGGGCAACGTGTCGGTCTCGGGCTGGCAGGAGACGACGGCGCTGCCGGCCGAGGGCGTGATCGAGAACCTCCAGCACCGCGGCGTGCGGTCCTTCGTCTATTCCAACGTCGATCGCGACGGGATGCTCGCCGGCATCGACCTGGACGAGATCCGGCGGATCGCCAGCGTCGTGCGCGGCCGCTTCATCTACTCCGGCGGCATCGGCACGCTGGAGGACCTGCGCGGCCTGGCGCGGCTGCGGCAGGTCAACCTCGGCGGCGTGATCGTCGGCAAGGCGCTGTACGAGGGCCGCTTCACGATCGACGAGGGCCACGATGCCCTCACGGACCGCTGAGCGGGGCGCGCTGGTGCAGCTGCGTCGCGTGATCCCGTGCCTGGACGTCGACGCCGGTCGCGTCGTCAAGGGGACGAACTTCGTCGACATCCGCGATGCCGGTGACCCGGTCGAGCTGGCCGAGCGCTACGACCGCGAGGGCGCCGACGAGCTCGTCTTCCTCGACATCACGGCGACGCACGAGAAGCGCGACACCGTCGCCGAGCTGGCGCGGCGCACCGCCGACAACGTCTTCGTCCCATTCACGATCGGCGGCGGGATCCGGTCGGTCGAGGATGCACAGGCGGTGCTCGACGCCGGATCCGACAAGGTCAGCATCAACTCGGCGGCGCTGGCGCGGCCGGAGCTGATCGACGAGCTGGCGGCGCGGTTCGGCGCCCAGTGCGTGGTGCTCGCGGTCGATGCGAAGGCCGACCCCGGCGGCTCGACCTGGCAGGCCTACGTCGCGGGCGGCCGGACGCCGACGGGCCGCGACGCCGTCGACTGGATCCGCGAGGCGGTCGAGCGCGGAGCCGGCGAGATCCTGCTCACCAGCATGGACCGCGACGGGACCAGCGACGGCTACGACCTGCCGCTGACGAGTGCGGTCAGCGGCGCGGTCGGGGTGCCGGTGATCGCCTCCGGCGGAGCGGGCAACCTGGATCACCTGGTCGATGCACTCCAGGCCGGCGCCGACGCGGTGTTGTGCGCGTCGATCTTCCACTACGGGGCGTACACGATCGCGCAGGCGAAGGCGCACCTGGTGGCGGCGGGGATTCCGGTGCGGGGGGTGCCGGAAGCTGCTGAATGAGCGTCGGCGGTCGAGAGTTCGGACTTCTGGTCGCTAGAGCGAGCACAACTCCGGATCGTCGCCCGCCGGCGTGTTGAGACCCGACTTGTGGTTGCTCCGCCGGCCCGGCACCGGCGCTCGAGCTTCCGGCGATCGAGCCGGCACTGATGCATGACATGCATGTACCGGGCCCCGCGAAGCCCACCCGGCGCAGAACGTGCTGTTCCAACTTGAGTTCGAAGATCTCACGAGGGCCGACGGCGGGCCGGGCCGGACCGGCGTCACGCTTGTGGCGAGCAACGGTCTCGGGGCACGTTCGTGTGCGATCAAGTGGTCGTCGTGAGCGTCACCGGCGCTCCTCGGCGCTGACGCCGCGCTCAGTGCCCGGGCCGCAGCTTGTGCGCGGCCTCCAGCCTTCCGCGGGCGCGGCGCTTGGCGGTCAGCCTGGCCTCCAGGCGGCGCTCCTCGCGCAGGCCGGGGAACGGCGCGCCGTGCCGAAGGTCGTAGGCGTAGAGGCTCGTCGAGCCGTTGAGGAACATGAACCGCCCGTCGGAGATCACGGGGTTGAACTTGCCGCGCGCGACCGACCAGATGCGCCGGCCCGTCGCGGCGCCGAGCGCCGTCGTGTGGCCGTTCAGCGTCGAGTAGAACAGCAGGTCACCGAGCAGTTGCAGCCCGCCGGAGATCCGGCCTTCGGCGCCGTGGCGCCAGCGCACGCGGCCAGAGCGGGCGTCGAAGGCGTAGACGTTGCTGTCGTACGACCCGACGTAGACGGTCGGGCCCAGCGCGGGGAACGCCGCGACCGCGGCCGAGGAGTAGACGTAGCCGCCGGTCGAGGTGCGCCACGCCAGTGTGCCGTCGCGGGCGGAGAACGAGTACATGTTGCCGTCGGTGTTGCCGGCGTAGACGCGGCCGAATGCCACCGACGGCGTCGCGTAGAACCCGCCTGAGCCCAGCCCGAAGGCCCGTCCGTTGGTCCCGACCGACCAGATCTTGCGGCCGGTCGCCGCGTCGTACGCGTGCATGTGCCCGCTGTAGTCGCCGAAGAACAGCTTGCCCTGGTCGTAGGCCAGCCCGCCCTTGACCGCGCCGCCGACCTTCGCCGTCCAGCGCACGAAGCCGTCCTTGGCGCGCAGCGCGTAGACCGTCCCGTCCTCGGAGCCGAAGTACAGCGTGTCGCCGACGACGAGCGGCGAGGATTCCGAGCGGCTCGGCAGCGGCTTGGACCACAGCACGTTGGCGAACTGCACGCTGATCGCCGCGACGCGCCCGCCAAGCGTTCCCTTGCCCTGCAGCAGCGTCACGAACACGGTGCCATGGCGGTAGGCGGGAGACGACGCGGCGAGGTCGCCGAGCTTGCTCTTCCACAGGACGTAGCCCGTCGCCCGCTTGACGGCATAGAGCGCGCCGTTGTTCTTCAGGATGTAGATCGAGCCGCCGCCCGCGACCGGCGAAAACTCGAGCAGATTGCTGCCGCGCACCGCCCAGCGCGGCAGGAACGGCGGCCGCGCCGGACGGTCGAGCGGGAAGAACCGCGTCCGCGCGGGCGAGAAGCCATAGTTCGGCCACGTGAACGAGCGATCGGCGCGCGGCGGCGCGGTGACCTTGACCGTCGTCACCGGCGGCGGCTCGAACGCGACGCTCGGGTGGGAGATGTCGGCCTCGCGGTTGTGTCCCCAGACGTAGACGCCACCCGCCAGCGCAAGGATCAGGACGAGCGCAAGCGCCGCGAAGCGACGACGGCGGAAGCGGCGGTCGCGCTGAGGAGGGATCATCTGGCGTCCATGGTCGCAAGCCCGGTGGTCACGACGCTCCATTCCATGCCCGCCGGGGTGCGCCTGCTGGACGCCGTCGCGCGGACGGGCGAGGCGTGGCTGGTCGGCGGCGCGGTCCGCGACCTGCTCCTGGGCCGCCGCCCGCGCGAGCTCGACGTCGCCGTCGAGGGCGACGTGGCGGCGCTCGCGCAGGCGCTCGGCGGCGAGGTGCTGTTCCATGAGGCGTTCGGCACGGCGACGGTCACGGCCGGCGACGACCGCTTCGACCTGGCGCGCACGCGGACCGAGTCCTACGCCGAACCGGGGGCGCTGCCGCAGGTGACGTGGGCGCCGCTCGCCGACGACCTGCTGCGCCGCGACGTCAGCATCAACTCGATCGCGGTCGCGCTGCCGTCGGGCCGGGTCGAAGCGGTGCCCGGCGCGCTCGAGGACCTGGAGGCCGGCGTGCTGCGGGTGCTGCACGACGGCTCGTTCCGTGACGATCCGACGCGCGTCTGGCGGGTCGCCCGCTATGCCGCGCGGCTGCGGTTCACGGTCGATCCGGGCACCGCCGCGCTGGCGGCCGACGCGGGGCCGGGCGAGGTCAGCGGCGAACGTGTTGGCAATGAGCTGCGGCTGCTGCTGGCCGAGCCCGACCCGATCGCGGCGCTCGGCGTGCTCACATCGCTGAACCGTTTCGTCCTGCCCGAGGGCTTCGACCCGGCCCCGGCGACGCTCGGCGCGGCGCTCGAGCTGCTGCCCAGCGACGGCCGACGCGACCTGCTCGTCCTCGCCGCCTGCTGCGGATCCATGGACCTCGGCCTGCTCCAGCGCTGGCTTGACCACCTCCAGTTCGGAGGCGCCGACCGCGATCTCGTGGCCGCGGCGTCACGCTGGGTCACGGGCGCGCCGCTGCGTGCGGCCACGACGCCTTCGCAGATCGCGCGCGCGGCTCGCGGTGCGCCGATCGAGGCCGTCGCGCTCGCCGGCGGACCGAACGCCCGGCGCTGGATCGAGGACCTGCGAGGCATCGAACTGCAGATCACCGGCGACGACCTGATCGCCGCGGGGATCGCGCCGGGCCCGGAGCTCGGCGCCCGGCTGCGACGCACGCTCGATGACGTCCTCGACGGGCGGCTTGAGGGGCGTGTGGCCCAGCTCGCCGCCGCGCTCTCGCCGCTGGAGTAGATTCGCCGCCAGTGGCGCACGACCTGAACGACCTGCGCTGGGGCGGCGATCCCGGCTGGTACGAGGTGCATTTCCTCGAGCTGACGGACGCCGCGACGGGCACCGGCATCTGGATCCGCCAGACCGTCCACGCGCCGTCAACCGGCGAGCCCGCATGCGCGGTCTGGTTCATGGCCAGCAGCGCCGACGGCACGCGGGTCACCGCGCATCAGGACCATCCGATCGGGTCGCTCGACCACGCGAGCGACCCGTTCCGCCTGGTCTGCGGTTCCTCGGAGCTGACCGACCGTGGGATCGCCGGCAGCGCCGGCGACGCCTCGTGGGAACTGCGCTGGGAGCCTTCGGCGGCGCCCGGGGTGCCGGTCGATCCGCTCGTCGGCCGCGCGCGGATCGCCAAGACGATGCTCGCGATACCGCATCCCGACCTCGTGATCAGTGGCACAGTCCGGTTCGGCGGCCGCGAGCTGACGATCGACGGCGCGCGCGGCGAGCAGGCGCACCTCTGGGGCACGAGCCATGCCGGGCGCTGGGGCTGGCTGCACGCCGCCGACCTGTCGACGCTGGCCGGCGATCCGCGGCCGAGCGACTGGATCGACCTCGTCAGCGTCGTCGTCCCGCGCTGGGGGCGCGATGTGGGGCCCGTGACGCCGGTCGTCGGGCGGTTGCTCGACGACGAGTTCCGCGCCGTCGGGCCGCGCTCGCTGCTGCGCAACCGCTGCGCGTTCGGGCCTTCGGGGCTGGAGGCGACGGTGCGGGCCGGTTCGCGCAAGGTCGTGATCCGGGCGACCGCTCCTCCGGAGACCCAGGTCGGCGTGCGCTACGACGATCCCGACGGCAGCAACGTCTGGTGTGTCAACACCGCGCTCGGTGACGCGCGGATCTGGGTCTGGGACCGCAGCAGCGGGCACGGCTGGGTGCTGCGCGAGACGCTGCAGGCGACGGGCACGGCGCACGTCGAGTACGCCCAGCGGGTGCCGATCGCCGGCGTCGTGGTGGACGCGCCGTGAACAGCGACGTGGAGCTGCCCGAGCCGTTCCGCTGGGTCGACGCGGGGATCGCCATTGATCTGGACGGCGGGTCGGCACTGTTCACGACATGCGCCGGCGGCGACTTCGCGCTGGCCAACGACCCCCGGGTCTGGCCGCAGACGATCGCGGCCGAGCACGTCGGCGTGCCGGTGCGCCTCTGGGCGCAGGACCATCAGGTGCACGAGCACCACGTGCACGTGATCGCCGCGGACGAGGCGGTCGATCCGTTCGCCACCGATGCCGACGGTCAGGCGACCGCCCGGAAGGGCGTCCCGGTGGCCGTCCGCACCGCCGACTGCCTGCCGATCGCGCTGATCGCGCCCGAAGCGGTCGCCGTCGTCCACGCCGGCTGGCGCGGTCTGGCCGCGGGCGTGATCGAGAGCGGGGTCACCGCGCTGCATGCGTTCGGCGCGACACGGATCAGCGCCGTGATCGGTCCGGGCGCCGGCGTCTGCTGCTACGAGACCGGCGACGAGGTGCACGCCGCGTTCGCCCACCTGGGACCCGGTATGCGCGTCGGGCCGCGCGCCGACCTGAAGGCCGTCGCCCGCGCGCTGCTGGAGCAGTGGGCGGTCGGCGACGTGCACGACTGCGGGCAGTGCACGATCTGCGCCCCCGCGGGCCGCTTCTTCTCCTATCGCGCGCAGGGACCGTCGACCGGTCGCGGGGTCGGTGTCGCGTGGCGGAGCTGATCCGGGGCCTCGACGCGGGGCGCGTCGCGGCGAGCGTGGCGCAGGTCCGGTCTGAAATCGCCGGCGCTTGCGCACGCGCCGGGCGCGATCCCGCAGCCGTCGAGCTGCTCGCCGCGACGAAGTACGTCGCCGTCGACGAGCTCGGCGTCCTGGCCGACGCGGGACTGACGACGCTCGGCGAGAACCGGATGCAGGACCTGGTCGCCAAGCAGGATGCGTGGCCCGGGCGGTTCACGTTCGACTTCATCGGCCACCTGCAGAGCCGCAAGGTCCGCGACGTCGCGCCGCTCGTGCGCCGGATCCATTCGGTGTCGACCGAGTCGGTGCTGACGCAGCTCGAGCGTGTCGCACCTGACCTGCCGGATCTGGAGATCCTCGTCGAGGTGAACGTCGCGGGGGAGGAGGGCAAGAGCGGCATCGCCCCGGCCGATCTCGGCGCGTTCCTCACGCGCAGCCCCGTCCCGGTCATCGGGCTGATGACGATGCCGCCTCTGGCTTCGGATCCTGACGCAAGCCGGCCGTGGTTCGCCGCGCTGGCCCGTCTGGCCGCCGAGCACGGTCTGCCCGAGCTGTCGATGGGCACCACGCAGGACTTCGCCGTCGCGGTCGAAGAGGGCGCGACGATCGTCCGGGTCGGTTCGCGGCTGTTCCGGTAGGACTGCTTGGGGGGCTGGCTGCGGCACGAACGGCGGGCATCGAGGGGGAGGGTGTCCGAGCGTTTGCGGCCGTCCCTCGACCTCGATGACGGTTTGTCGCGCTATGCGGGAGGAATCGTCATCGAGCCCCGAAGCGCCGCTCGCGCCGGGGCTGGCGAGCCTCGCTTCGGTCAGCGCTCAGGGCGGGCGTGGGCGCGGCGCGCGCGCGGAAATCCGTGGAACCGGCCGGAGGCCGGTTCCACGCCGCGCGAGTGACGACCCCGCGCCCGCCCAACCACAGACGCCCCGGCCCATTCCTTGCAGCAAAGCCGCCATTTCGGGATACCCTGCACCCACCTATGGCTCTTCGCGACTCTTGGCACCGCGCGCTCGTCTACTTCGGCCTGGCTGAAGATCAGGACCCGTACGCGAAGGACGACCCGTACGAGCCTGAGGCCGAGCTCGAGGATCGCTACCGCGAGCGCCCGAATGTGCGCCGGCTGTCGGCCCGGCGGCGCCGTGACGAGATCGACGACATCTTTGCCGACGACGAGCCGAGCCGGCCGACGACGGTCCTGCGGCCGGTCGCCCGGTCAGGTGGCAACGGCGGCCGCGGCAGCGGTGGACGCGTACACCTCGTGATCCCCAAGAGCTTCAACGACGCCCAGCAGGTCGCCGATCGCTTCAAGGATGGCGTCCCGGTCGTCCTCAACCTGCAGGGCACCGACACCGAGCTCAGCAAGCGGCTGATCGACTTCGGCAGCGGCTTGACGTACGCGATGGACGGCGGGATGCAGCGGATCGCGGACAAGGTCTTCATGCTGACCCCGCGCGACGTCGAGATCTCCGCCGAGGAGCGCGCGCAGCTGATCGAGAAGGGCTTCTTCAACCAGAGCTAGTGCGGCCGGGCGCTCGCCGCCCACGCCGACCCTGACGCTACGTTGCGCTCCATGCAGATCGGCCTCCTCGGCAGTGGCAACATGGCGCGCGCGCTGGCGCGCGGGT
>JBBRFO010000057.1:0-17954 GCA_038224135.1 Solirubrobacterales bacterium | reverse complement strand
AGACGATGCGCCCGGGCGTGCCGGGGAACGCGGCACCCGCCGGCGCAGCGGTTGCGAGCGCGAGCAGGACGACCGCCGAGGTGAGCGCGCGAGCCATGACGCGATCAAGGCTACGAAGCCGGGTGGCCCGCAGGCGTCGGTCCCGCATAGGCTTGCCCGATGCCTCCGACGCTGACGCTGCACGTCCTTCCGCCCTCGCACCCCTGTCACACGGTCCTGGCGGCGCTGCGGATCAAGGGACTGGAAGCCGAGGTCGTGACGCTCAACCCCGGCGAGCACAACGACGTGATGGAAGGTCTGTACGGGCCCGGAAAGCGGACGGTGCCCGGCATGCTGATCGACGGCGAGCCGGTCCATGGGTCGGTCGCCATCCTCGAGCGCCTGGAGCAGATCGCGCCCGAGCCGGCGCTGTATCCGGCGGCGATCGCTGACGGCGTCCGCGAGGCCGAGCGCTGGGGCGACGCAGAGCTTCAGGACCTCGGCCGGCGGCTGCCGTGGGGGGCGATGCACTTCCGGCCCGAGGCGCTGGGCACCTTCGCCGGCGGCGAGCCGATGGATCCGGCGGGAACCGACTTCGCGATCGCCTACATCCACCGCTCGTGGGCGTACCACGGGATCACCGCAGCGCGCCTGGCCGACGACCTCGCGGGCCTGCCGGCGAAGCTCGACCACATCGACGAGCTGATCGCCGCGGGCGTCGTCGGCGGCGAGAGCGCCACGGCGGCGGACCTGCAGATCGGGGCGACGATCCAGCTGTTCCTGACCCTCGGCGACCTGCAGGCGCTACTCGATGGTCGCCCGGCGGCGAGGCTCGCGGACTGGTTCCAGCCGCGCGCCGGCCACGTGCCCGCTGGCGCGTTCCCGGCGGGCTGGGTGCCGGCCGCAGGCTGAAGCGCCCCGGGGCTGAAACCTTTGCCCGCCCAGGGCGTTGGAATCGGCATGAGCCCGATTCGCATCTCCCTCCTCGCCGTCCTGTCGGTCCTCGCCCTCGCCGCGCCGGCGAGCGCGGCCGGGTGGCACGGCTACGGCCTCTACAACCGCACGGCGCCCGTCGAGCACGGCACCGGCACGCACAGCGTCCGCCTGACGAGCATCGTCCTCCCGGACGCCTTCAAGGTGAAGCGCGCCGCGACGTCGCTGTCGTTCGGGCCGGTGGGCGCCTGCCGCTCGACCGGGACCGTCCGCCCGGCGCTGGTCGCATCGACCGCCGCGAGCGCGGGCGCCGTGCTGGACGAGCTCGCCGCCAGCGGCACCACGTATGGATCGGGCTCGCGCAGCAGCGGTGCCGTGTTCCGCGTCGTGAAGCTCAGCGGTGGCTCGATCCGCGCGGTGTCCGTCTCGCCGACGCGGCTCGCCGGCATCTGGGTGGTCGTCCGGGCGAGCACGACGCCGCACACCACCTGTCACACCGGCGGCGTGCGCGAGAGTCTCGGGTTCCCGCTGGTCGACGCGTTCGCGACGATCCGCGCCAACGGCTACTGAGGCGCGCCGAGGCCACCCTTGCCCCCCGTTTACCGTGAGGCCTCTAGGTTAGACGCGATGCGTTTCCCCGCGGTTCCCCGGTCCCCCCGCCGGGCAGGTCCCAGCATGATCATGGTGTCGGCCGGCCTGACGGCCGTGCTCAGCGCCTGCGGCTCGACGTCGGTTTCGGCGACCAGCGCCAAGGCCGCCGGCAAGACTGGGACGGCCGCGACGACGCCGGCTGCCCACGTGCCGGGACCGCGAGTCAGCGTCCGCGTCGCCGGTCGACTGCCGGCGCCGGTGCAGCTGCCCGCGGTGGCGGTTCGCGGCGACGGGCTGCTCGCGATGGGCGGGCTCAACGCCGCGGACGGGTCGGTCAGCGACATCGTCTCCGTGCACGGCTCGCAAGCACGTGTGATCGGTCATCTCCCCGTGGCACTGCACGACGCGGCGGCGACGACCGTCGGCGGGAAGACCTTCTTCTTCGGCGGCGGCGACGCGGGTACCGGGAGCTCGACGATCCTGCGCATCCTCCCCACCGGTGCGACGCAGCCCGCCGGACAGCTGCCGTCCGGCGCCTCGGACGTCGAGGCGGCGACGATCGGGACGACGGCCTACGTCATCGGCGGCTACACCGGCGCCGTCCCGCTGCGATCGATCACGGCGCTGAAGCCCGGCGGAACGGCACGCGAGGTCGCGGTGCTCCCGCGGCCGCTGCGCTACGCCGCGGTGGCGACGGTCGGCAACGCGATCATCATCGCCGGCGGGACTTCCGGGACGACCGCGCGACGCGAGATCTTTCGCTTCGATCCGGCGACGAGGAGGGTTCGTCGGATCGGGATGCTCCCCAGCCCGACGACCCACGCGGCGGGAGCCGCGCTGAACGGGCGCTTCTACCTGATCGGCGGTCGCGGCGGGATCCTCGGGACGCAGCGGGCGACGATCCTCGCGGTCGACCCGCTGACCGGGCGGGCCGTGCGCGCCGGGCAGCTCCCGGTCCCGCTGTCGGATCTGTCGGCCGGGACGCTGAGCGGCCACGTCGTCGTCGTCGGCGGCCGCGACCCGTCCGGGCGCGTCCACGACGCGATCCTCGACCTGCGGCCGGCGGCATGATCCGGCGTTCGAGCCTGGCGCTCGCGCTGCTCGGGGCGCTCGCCATCTCCGGCTGCGGCGGATCGTCGGCAGCCACGACGACCTCGGCGTCGCAGGCGGCCGCGACCACTGCGGCGAAGCGGGTCGCGGCGTCGCGCGAGGTCCCGCGCGAGGGGCGGATCCCGCCGCTCCTCGACCCGCACGACGTCTACGCGGCCGAGCGCCCGGGCCTGCTGAGCCCGGTCGTGCGGCATGACCCCGCGCGGATCTACGTCCCCAACTCCAAGTCGGACAGCGTCGACGTCATCTCGCAGAAGACCGGGAAGATCATCGACCACTTCGCCGTCGGCCAGCTGCCCCAGCACGTCACGCCGTCATGGGACCTGAAGACGCTGTGGGTGACCAACGACCTGGGCAACAGCCTGACCCCGATCGACCCGCGTACCGGTCGCCATGGCACGCCGGTGCCGGTCACCGATCCCTACAACCTGTACTTCACCGCCGACGGGCGCCGCGCGATCGTCGTCGCTGAGGCGCTTCGCCAACTCGACTTCCGCGACCCCCACACGATGGCGCTGCGCAAGTCGCTCAAGGTCCCGACCTGCCCGGGCGTCGATCACATGGACTTCACCTCCGACGGCCGCCGCGCGCTCGTCTCGTGCGAGTTCAGCGGCCGAATGGTCGTCCTCGACCTGATCCACGAGCGCCTCACCGGCTCGATCGACCTGCGGGCCGGCGCGATGCCGCAGGACGTCAAGATCTCGCCCGACGGCCGCACGTTCTACGTCGCCGACATGATGTCCGGAGGAATCTGGCTGATCGACGCCCGCACGATGCGCAAGATCCGCTTCCAGAAGACCGGCGCCGGCGCGCACGGGCTCTACCCCAGTCGCGACTCCAAGCGCCTGTTCGTCTCCAACCGCGGCGAGGGATCGATCAGCGTGATCTCCTTCCGCACGCGACGGCCGATCAAGAAGTGGCACATCCCCGGCGGCGGGAGCCCCGACATGGGCGGCGTCTCGGCGAATGGCAAGGTCCTGTGGCTCTCCGGCCGCTACAACGCCGAGGTCTACGCGATCAGCACGGCGTCCGGCAAGCTCCTGCGGCGGATCAAGGTCGGCCTCGGTCCACATGGCCTTGCCGTCTGGCCGCAGCCGGGCCGCTACTCGATCGGCCATACCGGCATCCTGCGCTGAGCTCAGCCCGCCGCGTCGAGCTCGCGCCACCGAACCTCAGGCCGGCGGCCCCTGCGGCCGATGACCGTAGTTGTGACGGTCGCCACAGGCACCGAGCTGCGCGAATCATCCGGGATGACCACCCGGTTGATGCTCGAGTACGCACGCCGCGAGGGCGGCGATGCCGCGGTGGCAAGCCTCCTGGAGCGCACCGGCTGGAGCGGTCGCGAGGCCGAGCTGAGCGACGAGACCGCATGGTTCTCGCTGACGACGAAGATCGCCATGTTCGAGGCGTTGTGCGACGTGCTGGACGACCCGCAGGCCGTGCGCCTCGCCGGCGCGTCGGTCCTCGACCTGAGCGTCGGAAACGGGCTGAAGCTGGCGCTGCGGGCGCTGGGATCGCCGGCCGTCGTCTACCGCAACGTCGTCCGTGCGAACGCCAAGTTCTCGGCGATCCAGTCGATGGAACTGCTGAACGTGCGCCGCGACGGCTGCACGCTGGCCTTCTGGGACAACGCCGGCGGGCCTGTGCATCCGCTCGACTGCGGGTACACCCAGGGACTGCTCTCCGCGATTCCCCCGCTGTTTGGACTCCCACCCGCCAACGTCAGCCACCGCATCTGCGCCGCTGAAGGCCATGCGCGCTGCATCTACGACGTGCGCTGGCACGCGCACGACGCGACGCCGCGGGAGGTCGCCCTCGCGGGTCTGCTGACTGCGGGGACGCTGACCGCGGCTGCGATCGCCGCACCGGCGTTGCTCCCCTTCGCAGCGGCGGCCGGCGTGGTCGCCGGCGGTGCCTGCGCGCTGCGCGCCGGACGCGGCATGAGGGCGGCGAATCGTCACCTGAAGGCTGAGCTGCGCGATCGCCACGCCGACGCGCAGCGGATGAGCGACTCGCTGCAGGACCTCGTCTCGGCGCTGGATCTCGATGAGGTC
Organism: Solirubrobacterales bacterium; assembly: GCA_038224135.1. GTDB lineage: Bacteria > Actinomycetota > Thermoleophilia > Solirubrobacterales > Solirubrobacteraceae > F1-60-MAGs163. The sequence goes on along the minus strand of JBBRFO010000057.1, from coordinate 13,287 downwards.
CTGGACAAGATCGTCCGCAACGCCTGCGCCGCCGTCGGCAGCAAGGAGTTCGTGCTGCTCGTGGCCGAGGACGACCGCCTGCGAGCACGGGCGTCGTCCGGCGTTCCGCCGCAGACCCTGGAACTCCTCGAGGACTGGGTCGCAGCCGACCCACCCCGCTCGCCCGAGCTCGTGCTCGTCGACGACGTCCTCGAGGTCCCGGCGCTGGCCGCGCTCGAAGACGACGCGGCGATGCCGGTCGGATCGATCTGCCTGGTGCCGCTGGCCTACCACGGCGCGACCGTCGGTGCCCTGCTCGCGCTCGCGCCGCAGTCGCACACGTTCCTCCCCCGCGACCTGGACCTCGTCAGCTCGTACGCCGCCCCGGCCGCGATCGCGCTGGCCAACGCCCGGCACTTCGCCGCGCAGCGCTCGCTCGCCACGCGCGATCCGCTGACCGGGCTGCTCAACCATCGTGAATTCCATGAGTCGCTTGAGCGCGAGCTCGAACGCGCGCGCCGCTCCGGCGGGCACCTGTCGATCGCGATGTTCGACCTCGACGGCTTCAAGCTCGTCAACGACAGCGCCGGTCACGCCGAGGGCGACCGGCTGCTGCGCGCCGTCGCCGTCGCGATGGAGCAGGCCTGCCGCAGCTCGGACATGGCGTTCCGCGTCGGCGGCGACGAATTCGCCCTGCTGATTCCCGGCAGCGACCAGGAGGGCGCGGTCGCCGTCGCCGAGCGTGTCCGACGCGGGCTGTCCTCGGTCGATGCGCGGGTCAGCGCGTCGATCGGGATGGCGTCGTGGCCGGCTGACGGCGGCAGCAAGGATGTGCTGCTGGCCCACGCCGATGCCGCGCTGTATTCGATGAAGAGTGCCTCGCACGGCGAGCGCAGCGCCCGCGAACCCGGCGCCGCGGTGGCGCCGGCGACCGGGCGCGCGCACCTGCGCGAGCGCCTCGTGATGGCCAACCGCCTGTGCGGCCGGCTGACGCCGATCCTCGAGCCCGAGCGCATCGCCTCGGCCGTCGTGACCGAGCTGCACCACAGCTTCGGGTATCTGCTGGCGTACGTCAGTCGCGTCGACGGCGACACGCTGCGGACCGTCGCGATCGGCGGCACGGCGACCGAGCTGCTCGATGTGCCGCTCTGGACGCAGGGCGTCGACCAGGGCGTCAGCGGCCGCGTCGTGCGCACCGGGCGCACGACGCTCGTCCACGACACCGCGCTCGACGCCGACCACATCGGTGCCGAGTCGATCGACCTCGGCGACCGCCTGATCCTGCGCTCGGAGCTGGCGGTGCCGCTGCGCGTCGCCGGCCGCGTCTGGGGCGTCCTGTCGATCCAGGCCGACGAGCCCAGCGCGTTCGGTCCTGACGACGTCCTGCTGCTGGAGATGGTCGGCGCTCTTGTCGCCGCCGCGCTGCACCGCACCGCGCTGTACGCCGAGCTCGATTCGGCGTTCTCGACGATGCTCGGCGTGCTCGGCGACGCGCTCGAAGCCAAGGACGACTACACCGCCGAGCACGCGCGCGACGTCGCGCAGCTCGCCGGGCGCGTCAGCGTCCGGCTCGGACTGGACGACGACGAGACGCGCGCGGTCCACTACGCGGCGCTGCTGCACGACATCGGCAAGATCGGCGTGCGGACCGAGATCCTGACCAAGCCCGGCGCGCTGACCGACGCCGAGCGCCGCGAGATGCAGCGTCACTCGGCGATCGGCGCCGAACTGCTGCAGCGGATCCCGTTCTTCGAGCGCGTCCATCCGCTCGTCCGCGGCGTGCACGAGCGCTGGGACGGCGCCGGCTACCCCGACCGGCTCACCGCTGAGGCGACCCCGCTCGGCGCGCGGATCATCAGCGCCTGCGACGCGCTGCATGCGATGACATCGGACCGCACATACCGCGCGGCGATGCCGCTGGAGGCGGCACTGGCCGAGCTGCGCGCGTGCGCGGGGACGCAGTTCGACCCGCAGGTCGTTGACGCGGTCCTGGCCGAGGCGCAGGCGCCGCGCCCGGCCGCGCCGGTCGAGCGCTGACCGGGACCGGTGCGCCTGCTCAGCCGCCGTTGGCCGCTGCCACGTAGGTGCGGCTCGGCTCGCCGCGCAGCGCCGTCGGCGGCGGCAGCGGCGTGCCGAGCGCCGTCCCGCCACTGACGACCGGCAGCACCAGCCGCGACGCGTTCGCGCCGCCAAGGCTCAGCGTGTTCGTCGTGCGGCCGCGGTCGACGCTGGCGAAGTCCCAGCGCGGGCGGTCGCCGCCCGGCGCCTGCACGGTGACGCGGATCCGCGAGCCGGCACGGAACGCATGCGCGACCGGATAGATCGGCACCCGGACAAGCGTGAACGCGCCCGCCGGAAGCGGCGCGCCGTCCGACTTCAGATGCGTCGGCACCGGGTCGATCGCCGTCGAGACCTTGGCGTCGAGCTTGCGATGCGATGCACGCAGCCAGCCGTTCTGCACGTACGTCTCGGCACCGTCGGGACGGACTTCGCTGATCGTCACCTGCAGGTCGGTGTCGGCCGCGGAGGACTTCAGGTAGAGGTCGAGGCTCGACGATCCGGCGACGACGACGTCCTGACTCAGCACCGGCGTCACGAAGCCGACGCCCTTGCCGGCCGCCAGCGGCGCCCAGCTGTAGGGCGGCTGCGCCTTCCAGGCGTCGGTCGAGCCGTCGCCGGCCAGCGTCTGCTGCGGCCGCGCGCGCGGGTCGGCGACGTAGGCGGCGGTTCCGGCGGCGGGCTTGGTCGCGGCGAGCTCGCCCTTGCCGCCCAGGAAGAAGGTCGTCGGCTGCGCCTGACGCACCGGCCATGCGTCGTAGGTCAGCTCCCATGTGCCGCCGATCGACCCCAGGCCCTGCGGGCCGGCACCGTTGTCCATGACGATCCGCACGCGCGGGTCGCGCTCGAACGTGGCCCGCGCGGCCGCGACGTCGGTCATGTCGGCGAAGCGCGTCTGCACGACGGGCTTGGCGCCGGCGCTGGCGAGGTAGTTGTAGAGCAGGCCGCTGAGCGACAGGACGGTCGGCGAGACGACCGGGATCTCGTTGCCGACGTAGAGGCCCATGAACTCGGCCCAGCGCGTGATCGCGTCCGGCCCGAGCGAGTCGGCGTGGACGCCGTTGGCCAGCGTGATCCAGACCTTCTTGTCGCCGGAGAGGTTCTTCAGCGCCTCGGGGAAGTGGCCGCCGGTCTGCTCGTCCTGGAACTGGCCGACGAGGAACACGGGAACGTTGATCCGCTTCATCCAGGAGGCCGGCGAGCGGTCGTCGAACAGCGCCGGCGTGCGGAACGGGTTCTGCTTGATCAGCTTGATCGCGTCCTGCGTCTGCAGGCGCAGGGCCTGGTTGGCCTTGCAGTGCACGTCGCCGGACTTGACCAGCGCGCGCGCGTACGGCTGGCCGCCCGCGGGCGCCGGCTTGGCGTCGGCCAGGCGCTCGCCCGTCCACTGCTTGGCGAAGCCCGAGTTCTCGATGCCGCCGGGGAACGAGGTTCCCGTGTAGAGGTCATCGGTGACCGACATCGGCGCGATCGCCGACAGGTGCGGCGGCCGCGTGCCGGCGACGACCAGCTGCGTGATGCCGGAGAACGAGATGCCGCCCATGCCGACCTTGCCGCCCTTGACCCACGGCTGCGCGGCGACGGTCTCGATCGCGTCGTAGCCGTCGAACGTGGTCGGCAGGTCGAACAGGTCGAAGGCGCCGCCAGAGCAGCCTGAGCCGCGCATCTGCACGCTGACGACCGCGTAGCCGAGCAGCGGGCCGATCAGCGACCCGACGGCGGTCGCGCTCGACGGCGCCAGCGGATCGGCGGGAACGGATCCGCCGCCGAGCGATGCGGCGACCGATGTGAGCAGGTCGTGCGGGGCGGCGGTCTGGTAGCCCGAGTACTCGATGAACGTCGGGAAGGGGCCGTCGGCAAGCGTCTTGCCCGCCGGCAGCCGGACGGTCGCGGCAAGCTCGACGCCGTCGCGCATCGTGATGTAGTTGAGCCCCGCCTTGAGCTTCGGCCGGCCGCGGAAGAACTTCGCCGCCGGGTTGCTGTTGCGACTGAGGACGGCGAACGGCTTCGAGTGCCCGCGCTTGCGCTGGACCTGATAGCCGGCGCCGGGCTTGACGGCAAGGAAGATCGCCGAGCCCAGCCGGTCGGCCTTGTGGCGCGCGACGACGCGGCCGCGCCGGTCGGTCAGCGTCAGCTGCTCGCCCTTGGCGGCGCCGAGCACGTAGGCCTGACCGATGCTGCCGCGCGCGGTGAAGGTCCTCGTGGCTGCACCGGCCGGAGCGGCGAGCAGCAGCGCCCCGAGGAGCGTGAGGACTGTCAGAGCGGACCGGGGCGCGGGCATCGGTCCGAGGCTACCGGGCGGCGGGGCGCGATCCGCCGCATGCCGCCCGGCACGGCACCTCCGGTCAGGCCGCCAGCGCCGGCGCGTCCACGTGCTCGTGGAAGACCACGTCGGACTCCAGTGCCCGACGCACCGGACACGTCGCCGCGACGATGCGCAGGCGCCGGACCTGCTCGGCGGAGAGTCCGGCCGGCAGATGCAGCGTGACGTCGAAGCGGCGCGGATCGGCGCCCGGGTCGTACATGACGTCGGCGCTGACATCACCGATCTCCCAGCCCTTGCGCCGCGCGTACAGGCAGACCATCGTCGACACGCACGAGGCCAGAGCTGCCGCGAGCAGTTCGTGCGGCGCGGGTCCCGTGTCGGTTCCGCCGAGGCTCTGCGGTTCGTCCGTGATCAGCGTGTGGCGGCCGTTGACGTCGACCTCGTGCCGCAGGCCGTCGCCGGCGCGTCGTGCGGTGGCGAACATCGCCATGGTGGACTCCTTGGTCAGGCCGTCACGACGACGGCGAGGATGGTGCGCGGATCAGGCATGCCCGAACCGCACGTCGGGAAGCAGGCGACGCAGCGGCTTCGGCAGCCACCAGGCGGCCGGGCCGAGCAGGCGCAGGATCACCGGCAGCAACAGCAGCCGGACAAAGAAGGCGTCGAGCAGGACGGCGACGCCGAGGATGACGCCCATCTCCTTCGGCGGCAGCGGGCCGGACAACGCGAACGTGAAGAACACGGCGACCATCACGCCGGCCGCCGCGAAGATCACGCGGCCGCTGTGCGCGACCCCGCCGACCATCGCCTCGCGGGCGTCGTGCGTGCGGTCCCAGTGCTCCTTGGCGGACGACAGCAGGAACACCGTGTAGTCCATCGAGATCGCGAAGATCATCGCGAAGAAGAACACCGGCCCCCACGCGTCGAGGAAGCCCTGGGGCTCGAAGCCGAGCACGCCGCTCCCGTGCCCGTTCTGGAAGACCAGGCGCGCGACGCCGAACGCGGCACCCGTCGCAAGCAGGCTCGTCAGCACGCCGACGGCGGCGATGATCGGCGCCCGCAGAGCGACGAGCAGCAGCAGGAACCCCAGGACCAGCACCACGCCGATCACGAGCGGCGTCTTGGATGACAGCAGCTGCTCGAGGTCGTGATTCTCGGCGACCGAACCGCCGACCAGCGCGCCCGGCGGAAGCGCCGAGCGCAGGCGGTCGATCGTCGCTCCGGTCGCGGGGCTCGACGGGTCGGTGCTCGGAATCGCCTGGATCAGCGCTGCGCCGCCGGCGCCGGGCATCGCCGCCGTCACCCGGGCGATGCCGTGGTCCGCCTTGACCGTCGCGCTGACGCGGCCGGCGTCGGTCTGTGTCGTCACCACCTGCAGCGCGCCCGGGGCGCCCTTGCCGAACGCCTGCTGGACCTGGGTGTAGCCGGTGCGCGAGCTGTCGCCGTTCGGCACGACCTTGATCGACGGCATGCCCGTCTTCAGCCCGAACACGGGCACGATCAGCGCGGCCAGGACGAGCAGCGCGACCGAGCCGTAGGCGACGGGATGGCGCCACAGGCGCTCGGCCCAGGCCGCGAACCTCGGCGAGCGATGCTCACCCTGGTGCACCCACGGGAGCGAGAGGTTGTCGACCTTCGGGCCGAGCTTGCCGAGCACGGCGGGCAGCAGCGTCAGCGTTGCGGCGAGGATGAACACGACGGAGACCATGATCCCCAGCGCCATCGACCGGAAGGCGGGCGAGGGCACGAGCATCACCGCGGTCAGCGAGATCAGCACGGTGATGCCGCTGAAGAGGACGGCCTTGCCGGCCGTGTCCATCGTCTCGGCCACGGCGTCCTGCACCCGCTCGTGCTGCCCGAACAACGCCCCACGGAAGCGGTAGACGATGAAGAGCGCGTAGTCGATCCCGAGGGCGAGCGCGAACATCAGCGCGAAGTTCATCGCCCAGATCGAGATGTCGAGCAGCTGTGTGCCGAGGTAGAGCGACCCGGCGGAGGCCATCAGCCCGAGGATCGTCAGCATCAGCGGCAGTCCGGCGGCGACGAGCGAGCCGAAGGCGAGCACGAGGATCACGAGCGTCACGGGCCACGAGATCAGCTCGCTCTTCATCATCGCGTCGCGGTTGGCGGTGTTGAAGTCCGACCACATCCCGCTGGCCCCCGTGAGCGACACCTGCACGCCGTCGCCCTGGAGCTTGTGGAGCTTGGTCTTGAGGTCGTCGGCGGCCCGGACCATCGTGTTGGAGTCCGTTGCGGCGCCGGCCTGGATGATCGCCGTGTGACCGTCCTGCGAGATTGAGGTTCCGGCCGCCGGCGGCACGACGTGGCTGACGCGCGAGTCGGCCTTCAGCGTCGCCGAGGCGGAGCTGATCGCCTGCTGGAAGGCCGGGTCGGCGACGGTGGCCGTGTCCGAGTGGACGACGACCATCAGGGCGCTCGAGGAGAGGCCCTGGAACTGCTGGTTGATGACCTTGCGGGCGGCGACGGACTGCGATCCCGTCGCTTCCCAGCCGGCCCCCGACAGCGCCGTCTCGACCCGCGGGGCGAAGAAGCCCAGGACGACGGCGACCAGCGCCCACGCGATCGCGACGGCGCGGATGTGGGTCGCGGTGTACCGGCCCAGGCGGCCGATCGGCCCGAACTGCGTCATCGCGCCGGATCGGCGGGGTAGAGGACCGAGCGCAGCCCGAAGACGCGCTTGAGGATCAGCGAGGCGCCGCAGGCGCCGAAGGCGACGTACAGCCACTGGTTGACGCCGACGAATGCGGTCAGCAGCAGGAACCACGGCGACACCGTGGCGGCGAGCAGGGCGCTCAGCAGCGTCATCGTCCCGGCCATCGCGAACAGCGCGCGCTCCAGGGGCCAGCGACGCGTCTCGGTCGAGGCCGGGGTTGAACAGGCGGTAGTCATGCGGCGCCTCCCGTGAGGATCTGGTCGAGTTCGGTCACCTGCTGGCGCAGCCCGCCGCAGACCTGCTCGCAGAGCGCGAAGATCGACTCGTCGGCGATGCCGTAGCGGACGTACGTGCCGTCCTTTGCGCGGCTGACGATCCCCGCCTGAGCCAGGATGCCGAGGTGCTTGGAGACGTTCTGCTGCGAGGCACCGAGCCGGTCGACGAGTTCGCCGACGGTCGCGTCGCCGTCGCGCAGTGCGTCGAGCAGCTTGATGCGCATCGGCTCACCGATCACGCGGAAGCGCTGAGCGATCAGCTCGACGAGCGGGTCGGGGAGCGGGTGGGGAATCTCCATGGCCGGACTCTACCACTTCTCCGTTGTATTTCGGTATACGGGTTTCTACGCTTCTGCGTGCGGGAAATCACGGAGGCGTCCGCAGCGCCCGTTAGACGACCGGGCATGACACTGTCGATCACGGGCCGGCTGACGGGCGAGACGCGGACTCCCGACGAGATCCGCGAGGCGGTCTATCTGTTCACCGGCGACATCGGCGCCAAGCAGAGCCGCTTCTGGCTGCTGCTCGCGCTGGCGACGACGATCGCCACGACGGGCATCATCAGCGACTCGACGGCGACGGTGATCGGGGCGATGATCATCGCGCCGCTCGCGATCCCGATCCAGGGCGTCGCCGTCGCGATCACGGCCGGCGAGACGCGGGCGCTGCTGCTCAGCGCGCTGACCGTGCTCGGCGCCGCCTGTGCGGTCGTCGCACTCGGCGGGCTGCTCGGCGTGATCCTCCCCCAGCTCCACCCGCCGGCCGACAACTCCCAGATCACCGCCCGCGTGGCGCCGACGCTCGTCGACCTCGTCGCCGCCGCGGCGACCGGGCTGGCGGGCGCATTCGCCGTCGCGCGGCGCGACATCGGCGACATCCTCCCGGGCGTCGCGATCGCGATCTCGCTGGTGCCGCCGTTGTCGGTCGTCGGCGTCACCGCGGTCGACGGAGACTGGGCCGGCGCGCTCGGCGCGCTGACCCTGTTCGCGACCAACGTCCTGGCGATGATCGTCGTCGGCGTCGCGGTCTTCGGCGCGATGGGTGTGCTGCGCGAGCGTGCTGCGGAACCGGCGATGCGGCGCCGACCGGTCTACGGCGTCATCGCGGTGGCGAGCGTCATCGTGGTCGCGGCGCTCGGCGTCGCGACATTCCGCACGGTTCAGCTGACACGCTGGCGCGACGGCGCCGCCCGGGTCGCGACCGCCTGGGCACAAGGCCGCGGCGAGCGGGTCGTGTCGACGGAGTTCGAGGGTGACGAGCTCGTGTTCCTGATCGAGGGACCGGCGGCCGCGAGCGGCGACGGCCGGCTGCTGACGCTGCTGCGCGGAACGGTCCCCGGCGGGACGCCGGTGATCGTCAACCGCGTGCCTGGCGAGCGACGTGCCGTCGGCGAGGTAGCGTCGTAGCGGCAGGCGTCAGGCCTGGGCGACGCGCACGGCGACGCCGTCCGTGCCACGGGTCACGTGGTAGGCGCTGCCGATCCCCGCGACCGTCAGCGTGCCGTCGACAACGGACAGGCAGGTGTGCTCGTCGATCGCCCAGCCCTCGGTAACGATCCCGGCTGACACGGCGTGGACCAGGCGCGTGAGCGTGCCCCACTGGCTGGCGTGGACATCGACGGCGAACGGGACGAGGCCGAGGCCCGGTGCGTACTCGACCTGATCGAGATCCTCGGACGCATCCTCCGAGCACACCTCGAGCTCGCCGATGCACCAGCCGCCGGTGATGGCGTCTGTCGCGGCGACCGCAGCGCCGGCCGAGTACCCGGCGTACGCGGCGTCCGCCGGCAGCCAGTCCGTCCCGGAGTCGACGAGCAGTTCGCGATAGAGCGGCGTCAACCCGCCGGCGACGTACACACCGGCGGCGCCGGCCACGTCCTCGGCACGGACCGGTCGCCCGACTGCGAGCGTGACCAGCTCGGCGTCCCGCGCACCCGCACTCCGAAGCGTGCCGATCCAGCGATCCGCATCGATGCCGTCGCCCTCATCGACGACGAGGCCCACGATCGGCCCACCGCCGGTCGCCGTCACGAACGGGCGATGACTGGCGGCGACGCTGTCAGCGTCGCGACCGCCGCCGATCAGGAAGATGGAGCGGGATCCGGCCATGTCGTCGACGCTAGCGAAGATGAGCGGCCCGCTTGTGCGGACCCCGAGCGCGAAGTAGCTTCAGATCATGCGACCTCGCTCCCACCTCGCCATCGCCGCCGTCGTCACGGGCACCGCGCTGCTCGCGCTGCCCGCCGGCGCCCCGGCGAAGAAGCGCAGCTGCAAGCCGAAGAAGGAGCAGGCCGGGTGCGTCCTGAAGACCGCGCGCTACGCCGGTTCGACGTTCAACTTCTCGGTGAGTCTCGGCGTCGGCGTCGGCGCCGGTGCCGGGGCGGTGCAGTGCCCCGGACCCAACGGGACGTCGTCCTCGCGGAACGTCATCTGGGGCGGCTTCTACACGCAGCAGAAGCCGGTCAAGAACCCGGTCATCGGCCAGACCTACCACCGCCACTTCGACATCAACGCCGACAGCAGCCCGCTGGTGAAGAATCAGGTGGCGCTCGATCTGACGGTGAAGATCACGAGCGCGACGAAGATGTCGATGACCTTCAAGGAGCAGATCGTCTCGACCTCAGGCGGCGAGACGTCGACGTGCAGCGGCTCGGCGACCGAGCCGATGAAGCGCGTCTCCTAGCCGAGCTTCGCCCGCACGCTGCCGTCAGCCAGCGCGTCGCGGCCTTCGCGCGTCAGGTTGAACCACCCGCCGCCGCGCAGGACCGTCCGGACGGCGAGGCCGGACGTCTCGAGCGCCTGCAGCGCCTCCTTGATCGGCTCGCGCAGCGCGATCGTGTCGCTCGTCTTCGACTTGAGGTCGCGGAGTGCCCACATCGCGAACTGCAGCTCGTTGAGGCCGCCCGAGCGCGAACTCTCGTCCGGGAACGCACCCATCAGCTCGCTCGCCAGGTCGGCGACGGAGAGCGCGCTCAGGCGCTCCACCTCCGCCTTCGCGGCCGCCTGCTCAGCGGCCTTGTGCTCGTTCTTGCCGAAGAGGGGCATGGGCGTGCAGCCTATGTGCGTCCCCGGCGGGTCACAGCGATCCAGGAGTCCCGGTCAGCTTGGCGACCGCCGCGTCCATCGCGGACGTTGGGAGCACGCCCTGCATGGCCAGCTGGATCCGTGCGTCGGTGCCGACGACGTAGCGCGCACGCGGCTTGGGGGATGTCAGGGCCTTCTCGATCGCCTCGACGACCTTCTCGACCGGCGCGGTCTGCTTCTGGATGCGGTTGACCGTGGCCCGCGCGCCGACGAAGTGGCCGCGGTAGAGCACGCGGAGCCCGTCGCTCAGCTGTGCCTCCGCGGCGTCCACCATGTCGGGCGCATGACGCCACAGGTCGGTGTCGATCGCCCCTGGCTCGATCAGCGCGACGCTCACACCCCAAGGACGTAGCTCGATGCGCAGCGAGTCCGCGAGCGCCTCCAGCGCGTACTTCGAGGCTGAATATGGGCCCATCAGCGGCGACGAGACGCGACCGCTGACCGACGAGATGAAGATCACGCGCCCACGCGATGCCCGAAGGCGCGGGAGCACCGCCTGGGTGACCGCCACCGGCCCGACCACGTTCACCTCGAACTGCCGGCGCAGTTCGTCCAGGCGGACCCCCTCCAGCGGTGACGAGACACCGATGCCGGCGTTGTTGATGACCGCGTCCAGCCGCTCTCCGAGGACGCCGTCGAGCGCCGCAAGCTGCGCGGCGTCGGTCACGTCGAGCAGCACCGGGGTGATCCGGCCCTGCGGAGCCGCGCTCGCCAGATCCTCGCCGTCGGCCGGGGTCCGCACTCCGGCGTAGACCTCCCAGCCGAGGTTCGCCATGCGCAGTGCGGCTGCGCGTCCGATGCCGCGCGCGGCACCCGTGACGAGGACTGAAGGCATACGGCCGACCCTACCCCGCAGCCGCACCGCCAGGAGCGACACCGGCAAGCCAAACGACCGCCCCTTCAGCAGCACCGCATCGGGTACCACCGACCAGAGCGACGATCCAGGACTGGTCCCGAACATGCCGAGGACCCCGTTCTCACGGGGCCCTCGTCGCATCGGGGAGACAGGATTTGAACCTGCGACCGCCCGGCCCCCAGCCGGAGGAAGCTGGTTCTCCCCGGTCGAAAACCCAGTGTTTATCGCGGTTTCTGTCGTCTGAGTTCGGCTCGGTTTCCCTCAAATTGGACCCCAAATTGGACCCCGAGCGTATGTTCGTACGCGCGTCGTCCGCTCCGGAGAGTCGACCTCGGCGGCAGGTACGATCACGCCGTGGCCACCACAGGGACAGCCTTCGCAGCGCTCGAGCCGGATGACCCCCGGCTCAGCCGCCCGCTGTTCACGCTGCGGGAGAGCGCCGCATACCTCGACGTCCCTGTATCCACGCTGCACCTCTGGGCGCACCCCAAGGGTGCCGAGCCGCTCGTCACCGTCTTCCCCCGCGCCGGGCGCAGCGCAACGGTCCCGTTCGTCGGGTTCGCCGAGGGCTTCGTGCTCAGCGCGCTGCGCAAGGCCGGCGTCCCGATGCAGCGCATCCGCCCCGCGGTCACGAAGCTCAGTGAGGAGTTCGGCCTCGATCACGCGCTCGCATCCAAACGCGTCTACACCGACGGCGCGGAAGTGATCTTCGACTACGCGAAGGACACCGATGACGCCGCGCTACTGACGGTCGTGCGAACCGGTCAGCAGCACTTCGAGGCGGTCATCCGCAGCTACCTCAAGCGAATCACGTACGGCGACGACGGTTGGGCCGAGCAGCTGCGGCTGCCGGCCTACGCGACCGCCGAGGTGCTCGTCGACCCGCGCCAGGCATTCGGGCAGCCGCTCGTCGTGCACGGCAGCGCACGCGTCGAGGACCTCGTTGACCGGTTCCAGGCCGGCGACGGTTTCGCGGAGATCGCCGACGACTTCGGCGTCCCGGCGCCCGAGGTCGAGGACGTCATCCGAGTTGCCCTCCGACTCGCCGCCTGAGTTCTTTGTCGACCGCAGCCTCGGGCGGCACGTCGTCCCGCAGGCCCTTCGCGCTGCCGGCGCTGTCGTCAACACCATGGCCGACATCTACGGCGAGCGGATCGGCCAAGGGCTCAGCGACGAAGAATGGATCGGGGACGCCGGACGCAACGGCTGGGTCGTGCTCATGAAGGACGCAAAGGTCCGCTACCGACCCGCCGAACTTCAAACGCTCATCGATCACCACGTTCGAGCGTTCTGCCTGACCAATGCGAACCTTCGCGGCGCCGAGCAGGCTGAGCGGCTCGTCGCCAACCTCGCGCGGATCGTCCGCGTGGCCGAGCGGCCGGGCCCGTACATCTACGGCGTCTACGCCGACGAGCTACGACCGCTCTGGCCGAAGCCGTAGCGATCGACCTGCGGATCAGCGTGCTCGCCCGCGCCCGCGGAATCGCGCTTCTTGAGAGCCGTGTCCAGGAGCGCCGGGAAGGATGCGCTGCGCTCGGAACGCTTCGCGATCATCTCGCGAGGAAGTCTAGATCGACCTGGCGGTCACCGCTCATGATGCTTCGCGGAGCCTAGCTTCGACACGGATCTCGCCAGCCGGCTCCGATGTGACGTCGCCGACACTGCCAGTCTCGGGCTCCTCCTCAGCAAATGCCTGATTGACCATCTCCACCTCACGCGCACTCGGCGCGTAGTGGGCGTAGATCTGCGTCGTCTTGAGATCGGCGTGGCCGAGGAACTCCTGAATCGTTCGCAGCGGCTGCCCCGACGCGGCGAGCCGCGTGGCGAACGTGTGGCGCAGCTCGTGGAACGTGATCTCGTTGACACCGGCGTCGCGGCACGCCGCCTTGAACCGCTTGGTGACCTTGCTGCGATCAAGCGGGCGGCCGCTCAGCGGGTGCGCGAAGACGAGCTCACCGTCAGCGCCGTACACGGTGCGGCGCGACCAGCGATCCAGCTCCCGCGCGAGACGGTCGGTCATCGGCACCGAGCGACGCGTCGACAGATCCGACTTGCCCTGCGCCGAGTGCTCGCCGCGAACGAACGCGTTCCGTACG
>JBBRFO010000056.1:0-18481 GCA_038224135.1 Solirubrobacterales bacterium | reverse complement strand
AACTGCGAGACGATCGGACACTTCTGCTCCTTCGGACCGGACGGGCACGGCGGATGCCTGAAGCCAGGGACGACGCGAGGCGCCGCACGGAGGCGGTGAGACCCTCTCACGTGCGCAAGGTCGCGGCCTGATCCTCGCCATGGCGACGACAGGAGCGCATGGCGCCCGGACGACGACCCTTGACGCGCCGCTGCCGGTCACGAAGCTCGCGCTGACCGCCAGCGTCGCCGGAAGCGATCAGGCCCAGAGCCGCGCGCGGCGGCCACCGCGCTGCAGTTCACGCTCGCGAGGCTCTGACCGATCGCCCCAACGGGTCCGCCGCGCGCAGCCGCGGGTCGATCGCGTACAGCGCGATGTCGACCACGATGCTCATCACCAGGATCAGCACGCCCGACCAGATCGCCAGCGCCTGCATCAGCGCGATGTCCTGCCCTTCGACCGCGCGTTTGGTGTGTTCCAGAAAGCCGGGGACCGCGAAGACGAATTCGACGAGCACGAGGTTGGTGACGATCAGCGGAATCGCGCTCCACAGGTAGGCGACGACCGACGCGTAGACCGGTGGAGCGGCGTGGTGGCGCAGCACGCGGGCGCTCGTCAGGCCCTTCCCGCGGGCCGTCCGCACGTAGTCCCGCGCCAGTTCCTCCGTCGTCAGCGCCGTCGTCAGCCGCAGGCAGGCGGCGCCGATCGGGATGCCCAGCACGAGCCAGGGAATGAGGTAGGACCGCAGCCAGTCCCACGGGCGCACCAGCGGGGATGCGTACGTCACGGGTGACGCCTCGAAGATCGCCGGGATGTGCCAGAGCACGCCGAACGTCGGGTTGAACAGCAGGATCAGGCTGAGCCCGATGACGTACACGGGCGTGCAGTAGAGGACGGTCGCCACGGTGCCGATGCCGCGCGCCGCGGCTGAGCGCGGGCGCGCCGCGCACCACAGCCCGGCGCCGACGCCGCTGACCGCGCCGATCGCGACACCGCCGACCAGCAAGGACAGATCACCGACGATCCCCTCGCGCCAGAGGTCATGGATCGGCGGACAGCCGGGCAGCCCGCACGCATGCCCGGCATCGAGGTGCAACAGGAGCCGGCGGACATCGTCGATCGTGCCACGGATGAGGCTCTCGGTGTAGATCTCGGGGCGCAGCACGCGCATCATCCCGTAGGTCAGCGCGGTCAGGCCGACCAGCGCGAGTGACGACAGCGCGATCCGTCGGCCGATGCGCGCAAGCAGCTGCATGCAGCGGAGACGATCGCAGACGTTCCGTACGCGAGACACTGCACCTGCCGCGTCGCAAGATCTTCACCGCGCGCATCCAGCCTCGGCGTGATCGGCGACGGGAAGATCAACGAGTCCGACCGCAAGCTGATCGCGCCGACCGATCTGGTCCAGCGCGCGCCCACGGTCTGATCGTCCATCCGTACACGCTCCGCAACGCGCCGCGCCGGCTCGCCTACGACTACGCCGGCAACCCGCTGGCGGAGTACATCCATTTCTACGAGCTCGGCGTCGACGGGCTGTTCTCGGACTTCGCTGGAACGGCGTTCGCCGCCCGCGAGCTCTGGCTGCTGCAGACGCCGGGCTTCGGCGAGGAGCAGCCGCAGCTGTAGCACCGCATCACGTCGCGGCCGTCGCCCTCTGGGTGGCGGCCGCGACGTAGACCTGGCCGATCGTCTCGTCAGAGGTGTGGCGAATCCCCAGTCGCGGCAGGAAGCCGAGCTGGATCGCCTGCCGCGTGACCGAGAACGCGCCCGAGATGACCGCCTGCGAGGCGATCGTCGCCAGGAAGATCATCGGAACCCGCGACCAGTCCGGCAGCAGCAGGTAGAACGGGTTGGAGATCGATGCGGCCCGGTCGAGGATCAGCGACCCCTGGCCCATGTAGTTGATCGTCAGCGCCGGGAAGACGACGAAGAACCACGCGCGGCTGATCGGCCGGCTACCGAAGTGGCCCATGTCGGCGTACAGCGCCTCGGCGCCGGTCACGGTCAGCACGACCGAGCCGAGCGAGATCAACGCGATCGACGGGTGCTAGGCGAAGAAGTCGACCGCGTAGGTCGGCGACAGCGCGCGCAGCATCTGCGGGTGGCTGGCCAGCCGTGCGCCGCCGGCCGCCGCGAGCACCAGGAACCAGAGGATCATCACCGGGCCGAACAGGCGGCCGACCACGTGCGTCCCGAAGCGCTGGATCGCGAACAGGCCGCTGAGCACGGCGAGCGCGATCGGCAGGACGATCGAGCTCAGACCGGGGGCTGCGACCTTGACGCCCTCGACCGCCGACAGGACCGAGATCCCCGGCGTAATCATGCCGTCGCCGTAGAACAACGCCACCCCGGCCAGCCCGAGCGTGATGAGCGCGAGCTTCAGCCGCTTGGCGGGAAGGTCGATCCGGCCGGATCAGCCCGACGAGCGCCATCACACCGCCCTCGCCGTCGTTGTCGGCGCGCATGATGAACGTGACGAACTTGATCGAGACGATCAGCGTGATCGTCCAGACAGCGGGCTCGTGCCGATGTCGCCGAAGACGACGCCCAGCGCGCCGAGTACGAGGGCGGCCGGGCCGGCAGTTTGGTGAGCGCGCGGCGCCCGGCTCTTCGCCATCGGCGAGCAGGCTAGGGCGTCAGCGCTGCCCTACAGCTCAGACGGCGAGATCGCCGCCGTCTCGAACGCCCGCCGCACCAGCGCGGCGCGCTTCTCGTTCTGCGCGAAACCCTCGACCCCGAAGCGCTGCCCGAGCAAACGGAGGTGCGTCTTGACGGCGGCCACCGAGAGGAACAACTCGTCCGCGATCTGCTGATTGGTCGCCGGACGCGCGAACTCGGCTCCGTCGCGAAATGGTCGGCAGAGAGCAACGAGGACGCGCCGCTGCGCCGGCGAGAGCTCGGGTGCCGGGTCGTCGTACTCGATGAGCAGCGTGCTTGCCGCGGGTCGCGGGACTGGGAGCCGGAACAGCAGCGTGGTCTCGCCGACCTTGATCTGATCGTTGTCGGTCAGTCGGCGGCGTCCGACGACGCGCTGGCCGTTGACGAACGTTCCGTTGCGCGAGACACCGTCGTCGATCACGAGCCATTCTCCGCCGGATCTGCGCAGCTCGGCGTGGAGTCCGGAGACGTGCGGATCCCACGGGATTGCGATCTCGGCGCTGTCGGCGCGGCCGATCGCGGCGACGAGTGTCTCGGCAGCGAGCAGAACGATGCGCTGGACATCGCTGTCGTCGCGCAGCACGACGAACGGCTGAGCGCAGCGCTCGGCTTCGATGCGCTCCTTCAGCTCAGCCGGCGTCGACAGATGATCCTTTCGGGACACGAGGCCCCAAGTATTCCGGTGAGGGAGGTCGATGACGCGGTCGCGATCGAGTCGGCGCAGACCGGCGATGGCCTGATCACGGCGGCGCGGGCATCTGCGCGGCGCGGGGCGCTCGCGCGCCCCGCGCTGTCGATGCCTCAGCGACACACCTCAGGCAGCCGCGTGTAGATGTTGATGCAGCTCAATGCGACGTTGTTGATGTGAACGCCGAGGCCTTCGATGTAGCAACCGATGGCAGCGGCCGGCGACGTTCCGCAGACGTCGCCCGAACTCGAGCCGCCCGTCATGCCGTCGAGCCAGCCGCCGGTGCCTCCCGACCAGTCCTCGCTGCTCGGCACCGCGTATCCGGTCATCGCTGCGGTGCCCACGTACCACCGGCCGTTGTCGGCCGGGCTGTAGTACGGCGTCTTGCCGGCGACGATCACGCCGCCCGACTCCACGTAGCCGATCGCGTCGATCTTCATGTGCGTCCCGCGCCAGCCCGGGCTGATGTTGAAAGCGACGCACCCATTGACGTTGGTCGTGCTGAGTGCCCCCGGAGCCGGACGCCACTGACCCGCACCCCAATACTCGATGATGGCGTACAGGCCACCAACGGCTTGTCCGCTGTGCTGAAAGCATCCGCGGATGCGTGATGCAGCCGACGCGGTACCGGGTGCCAGCGCGCTGGGGAGCAACACCGCCGCCGCCAGCACAAACGCGATCAGGCACGTCGACGATGTCCTGCGCTGGCGACGGCGACGCGAACCGCGGGCGCTCTGGTCGAGTGTGGTCTGGGCAAGCATGGGTGGTCCTCTCGATCGCGGCGGGCGGGATTGCCCGGCTGACCCGACTCACTCTCCACCCGTCAGACGAGTCGCGGAAGAAACCCTGGGGAGTCACCGACCATCCCTCCGCGCAGGTGCTCGGGGCGCAAACCTGCGCACCTTCAGGGGCAGCCCTCTGAGCCCCAGGGGTGCGCGCGGCCGCCGGATTTCGTTCGTCTCGCGGCCACCCGAAACGACCAGGCCCCCGTTCCGCGGCGCGACATGGGCAGTCCCGGGCTCGAACCGGGGACCTCCTGCTTGTAAGGCAGGCGCTCTGACCAGCTGAGCTAACCGCCCGCGCGCCGTCAGGCTAGACGGTCGGGGCGGCTGTGCCCGCGCGCTGCGTATGGTCTCGCGCGATGGCACGCCTGCCGCGAGTCGATCCGAAGTTGACGCTCGCCGAGTCGCGGCGGCTGATCCGCATTGCCGCGCGCGATCCCGAGCACCTGGCCGAGCGGCTGACGCTGTACGGCGCGCGACACCTCGCCGAGCCCTCGCGCGACTGGGCCCGTCGCGAGCGCGAGGAGCGCCCGGACGCGACGATCGCGCAGTTGGCGACGGAGCTTCAGACGCAGAGCGCACGCGTCGCGCGGATCGACGGCGCGATCTCCGGCACGCCTTTCCTGATCGCGTTCGTGCCCGGATACGTCGCTTACCTCTGGCAGGAGGGCCGAATGGTCCTGCGCACGGCCGCGCTCCACGGGCGCGATCCGTCCTCGCGCGAGACGTCCGCCGAGGTGCTGGTGCTGC
This sequence comes from Solirubrobacterales bacterium, assembly GCA_038224135.1. Classification (GTDB taxonomy): domain Bacteria; phylum Actinomycetota; class Thermoleophilia; order Solirubrobacterales; family Solirubrobacteraceae; genus F1-60-MAGs163. The sequence goes on along the minus strand of JBBRFO010000056.1, from coordinate 13,624 downwards.
GGGGCATCCACCCGGCCACCGAGGCTGCGCAGGCCGCGCTCGACGCCGCCGCCGCGACGCCGCTGCCGGAGCGGCCGGACGCCCGTCGACCGCTGCGGACCTGGGTTCGCAGCGTGCACGTCCTGCTGATCTTCGGCGGCTTCCTTGCCGCGCCCGACCCGGCCGCCCCGCCGCGCTCCCACCCGCGGCTGCGGACCGCCGCGGCGCTGCTCGCCGGCGGAGTCGTCTGGGCGATCACATGGATCTTCCCGGTGACCTTCATGCTGCTGATGGCGTGGAGTTGCGAGTCGCACACGCGCGACCTCGGCCGCAGCGCGCAGCGCTACTACGCCGGGGCGGTAGGCGCCGACGAGAGCGAAGACGTCCGCCGCGGCCGGCGCCTCACCGTGCGCGGGGCGCTGCTGACGGTGTCTGTCGCGCTGCCGATCGTGTTCATCGCCGTCGTCGATCACCTGCTCAAGCACTCGGCCGCGGGCCGGCTCGGCGCGGTCGCGGCGCTCGTCGCGCTGTCGCTCGTGATCGCCACCACCATCGCTGCCGCGCGGCGCTGACCGCGCTCGCTACGTTGGCCCGATGGATCGCTCCCTCGCGCTGCGCGCCGCCGGCGTCCAGTTGCTCGCCGTCGCCGTCCTCGCGCTGGCGCTCGGCCTCAGCCTGCCGCACTCGTTCTTCGTCGACTGGGGCTGGATCGCCGGGCCGGCGGCCTGGATGCTCGCCGCCACGATCACCGCCCTCGTCCTTCGCCTCGACCTGCGCCCGACCCTGATCGGCGCGGCGCTCGCCGGCATCCCCAGCGCCCTCGCGACGCTCACCGGCCTGCACTGGCTCGGCGCCCTCGTCGCAATCGGCGTCTTCGGAGCCTGGTGCGGCAGCCGCAGCACCCCGAACGCCCAGCCCGCATAGCCCAAAGCCACAGACGCCCACCCCCCGAACCATGAGCGAGGGCGCCCGACACGGCCGGCCCGCCTGCGGTCACCTCAGAGCCGTCCCCGAGTCAAGCGAGAGATTGTGGATGCCTGACGTGGCATGCAGCGCCGGGATAGTGCTCTCTGCACAGACCGGCGCCGCAGGGCGCGTCAGGCGCCACAAGATCCGCGCAGCGGGAAGAGGTCAGCGATGACCCTCGAACGAGATGACCTGCTGAATCCCGGACGGCCGATTCGTATACGCCATCCCGATGAGCGGCAACGGCGCAAACGCGAGCCGCTCAGGCCCGGCGTCCTTGAGCCACGCCGCCGGATCCGCCCCCTGCGCGGCGGCCAGCTTGTCCCCGACCTGCTTGAGCGAGGCCCACAGCGATGAGGCACACGCCGCGAGCCTGCCCCTGCCGCAGTACCCGATCGAATACTTCTGCTTGACGGGCTTGCCCAGCAGCGTCTTCAGATCCTTCTGCATGTACTGATGCCAGCCGCCGTACTGCCCGCCGGGCGGCTGGTCGAAGATCGACACGCGCGCGGCCAGCCGATCGCACAGCCCGCCGCCGAGCGGCGCGCACATCGCGGCCTTCGCCATCAGCGGGAACGCCGCATCCATGATCGCGGCGCCGGGCGCATCGATCTTGCCGTCGGCGTTGCGGTCCAGGCGACTCGCGCCGTCGGCCGACCACGCGTCGAGCAGCTCGGTCATCTTCGTCTCGCGTGCGCTGGGCGCCGTGCCCTTGGCGAGCACGGCCTTGATCGTCGGCCACAGCGCCTCGCCGCGGACGTCCTCTGTCGCGGCCGCGTTCATCGCGCCGGCGACGGTCGCGAGCGTGTGCGTCGGCGTCTTGGCCAGCTCGTCGGTCAGCAGCTGCGCGCGCTGGATCGGCCCCTCGGATCCGAACCGGTCATCGCCGGCCGGGTAGCCCTTGACCGGCTTGTTGTTCCAGTTGACGATCAGCCCGCTCTTGGGGTCCTTGGCCTGCGGGTGGGCAGAGGCCTTGAGGAACCCGGTCCACTCGTACTGGCCGCGGCCGTCGATCGGCAGGTCGCCGCTCGAGCCGGGCTTGCGCAGCGGCAGCTTGCCGGTCGTGTAGAAGCCGATGTGCTTGTCGTCGGCGTAGAACGAGTTGAACGTCTGCGGCGTCAGCTCGGCCGCCTTGCGGAAATCCTCGAAGCTCTTGACCCGGCCGAAGGTCATCTGCTGGAAGAACAGCTGGTCGACCGTGTCCTGGCCATAGCTCGAGCGCTTGCGGGCGATCGCCACGGTCTGCGAGCTGTTGGCGCGCCTGGCGTAGCCGATCACCGGCCCGTGGACGGTGCGGTAGAAGACGACGTTCGCCTTCTTGCCGCCTGAATTCAGGACGCCGGCGCTGATCTTCTCCATCTTCAGGCACTTGCCCTTGAACAGGTACTTCGTCTTGCTGCCGCCGCAGAGCGTCTCGGCGAAGTTGTCGACGATGTCCAGTCCGGCGGAGGTCAGCGACCACGCGTAGTCCTCGCCGCGGCCGATCAGCATGTAGCCCGGGAACGGGGCGGAGACGGCGCCGCGCGTCTCGATGCTGGGGCCGTGCAGGCTCATCTCGTCCGTCAGGCCGGGATAGAAGTAGCCGATCTGCGGGCCGGCGACCATCAGCGGATGACCGGTCGACGTGCGCGAGCCGGAGACCAGCAGGACGTTGGAGGCGAGCTTGTCGTGGGCTGCTGCTGACGCCGGCACGCGCGCGCTGCTCGCACCCTTGAATGTCACCGGGCGGAAGCTGCTCTTCTCGAGCACGACGTTGCCGGTGAACTGCTTGGGCTGGTCCTGGTACTTGAACGTCTTCTCGGCGTAGGTCGTCTGCGAGTCCGGGTCGTTGCGCGCGCGCAGGTCGGTCCAGACCTTGGTGCCCTTGGTTGCGCCGAGCTTGTCACGCATCGCGTCGAGCAGCTCCGCGTTCTTGACTTCCTCGCCGCCGCCCTCGCCGAGGAACTGGCCCTTGACGGCGTTGATCGCGTAGATGTCGCGGCGGGTGAACTTGGGCGTCGTCGGTGCGTTCGCCGCGTACCACGCGTTGATGCCCTGGAGGTAGACGTCGGTGTCGGCGAGCGTCTGCTTGCCGAACGGACCGGCCGCGTTCAGCGCCTTGGTCTGCTCGTCCACCATCTTGTTCGTCTGACTCGTCGGCGTGAAGCTGGCAAGGCCGGCGATCAGCGCGATCGCCGAAAGGTTGGGCGCGTCGATCGCGGCGAGCAACCCGTTGTAGCGGGCCTGGTTGAGCAGCAGCGACCGGTCCTCGGCCTCGACGAAGCCGGCGCCCCAGATCACGTCGCTGTCGTTGACGCCGTAGATGTGCGGCACGCCGTAGGAGTCGCGCTTGATCGTGACGCCAGGCCGCTCGGCCGGGTGCTCCTCGAAGACGATCACGCCGGGATCCATCGCCTCGGACTTGAAGTACGTCGTCAGGTCGGTCGGCCCGACGTTGCGGCCCAGCGGCGTCAGCCCGTCGTACATCTTGGCCTGCGTGTCGTTCGGCAGGATCGATCCGACGGGCGCGCCGGCGAAGATCTGCCCGGGCTGGAGCTGGCCCGAAGGCACGATGTTCAGCGCCGTCGTCGCGTAGTCCTTGGCCACGGCAGGCCCGGCCAGGGCGAGCGCCAGAGCGGTCGCCGCGATGCACGTCTGGGCCACGATCCTCGACATCGGTCCTCCTCAGAACCCACGGCCGCGGGGATGCGGCGCACCGCCCAACGTACCAACCGCTCTGGTTGGATACGCCGTATGGATCTCGGTCTCAGCAGTCGCGTCGCACTCGTCACCGGAGCGTCGAAGGGGATCGGCCACGCGATTGCCACGACGCTCGCCGCCGAGGGCGCCCGCGTGGCGATCACGGGACGCTCCTCCGAGCGGCTCGATCCGGCCGCCGCGGCGATCGGCGCGCACGCGTTCGTCCACGACAGCGCCGACCTCGACGGCGTCCCGGCGCTGATCTCGGCGGTCGAGGACGCGCTCGGGCCGATCGACATCGTCGTCGTCAGCACCGGTGGTCCGCCGCCGGGGCCCGACGCACTCGGCTTCACCCGCGAGCAGTGGCGCGCCGCCTACGACGACCTCGTCCTGGCGCCGATGGCGCTGATCGAGGCGGTGCTGCCGGGCATGCGCGAGCGTGGCTTCGGGCGCATCGTCAGCGTCGCATCGACCTCGGTACGTGAACCCTTGCCTTCGCTGATGCTGAGCAACAGTCACCGTGCGGCGACGCTTGCGGCGTTGAAGACGATCGCTCGTCAGGTCGCGGCCGACGGCGTGACGCTGAACACTGTGCTGCCCGGGCGGATCGGCACCGACCGGCTGCGCGAGGCCTACGGCTCCGATGCCGCGGCGGCCGAGGCGGCGAAGAGCGACGTTCCTGCGGGGCGCGTCGGCACACCGCAGGAATTCGCCGCTGCGGCCGTCTTCCTCTGCTCGGCGCCGGCGGGCTACGTCACCGGCCAGGCGCTGGCGGTCGACGGCGGGCTGCTGCGCTCGATCTGACGGCTACAGCGTGACGTCGAAGTGGTGCTTGAGCCAGCACTTGCGGGTGCCGATCTTGCGCCGCAGCTTCAGGCACTTCAGCGTCGCGCGGCGCCCGTCGAAGCGCGTCACGATGTTGCCCGCGTCGTCCAGTACGAGGGTGAACGTGCCGTCGTATGCGTACTTCACGCGATCGTTCCACGTCGCCTTGCACGTCGCGGCTGCCACGTCGCCGCTGCCGGCGTGGGTACAGCGGCGCACGAGCTTGCGAGGGACGCGGCCACGGGCGTTCTTGATCGCCAGCGGCACGGCGGCCTGCGCCTGCGAGATGGTCAGGATCGCCACGGTGTCGGGGACCTCGATCGACGGCGGCGTGACCGGCGCCGAGTGGACGACGATCGACGTCGTCGGCCCGACGAACAGGTCCAGCGGTCCGCCACCGCACGACCCCAGCCCGTTCAGCTGCCAGTAGTAGGTGCCCGGCGTCTGCAGCCAGTCGCCGCTCGCGCTCCCCTCGTAGATGCCGTTGCCGAGGTCGTTGACCGAGAAGCGGTCGACGGTGACCAGTGAGTAGAGCGTGCCGTCGAGGTCATATTGCACGTCGCTGGCGACCTCGACGTAGGCACTGAGGCCGCTGCAGTTCGTCGGAATCGAGAACGGCAGCGTCGCCGTCGTGGTGCTGACGACCTGGCCGCTCGACGGCTTGACGCCCGGGCCGACGGTGATGTCGCCGGCGCCGGCTGACGGCGCGAGGGCCAGCGTCAGCGTCGCGCTGGCGAGGACGGCGATGGCGAGACGACGGAGCATCGTGCGGGACCGTACTGGTGGCGCGACCTACGCGCCAGGGGAACCGTCAGCCGACCGCTTTCACCGTCAGCGTCCCACTCGACCTCAGCCCGTCGCCACCGTCGAGGATCTCGCCCGCCAGCGCCTGCGTGCCGCCGATCGCGGGCACGGTGAACGAGAGCGGACCGGCCGCGAGGGCGTTGACGCCGAGCAGGCCGGGAGAGTCGGTCGGTGGCGGGTCATTGCCACCGCCCGGATCGGGAGGGAAGTCGCAGTGGATCGTCCACAGCACCCGCGTGTCAGCGCTGAAGTCCAGCGTCACCGTGATCGCGTCGGGCCCCGCCTGCGTCGCGGTGACCGTCCAGGCGCCGCCGCTGATCGGGCTCACCATGTCGCAGTACTGGATCTTCGACGTGGCGGTCACCTCGCTCCAGGCCAGCGTGCCCGTCGCGGTCCACTTCGCGGGATCGCTCTGGGCGACGGGCTCCAGGCGCAGCGTTGCGACCAGTCGTCCCGTGGCGTCGTGCGTCGCGAAGGTGCCGGTCTCGTGATCGTCGAGCGTGACCTCATAGCCGGGTTGATCACCGAGCGACCCGTCGACGGTCTTCTTCCCGGCCCGGCTGAGCGCGACGACCTTCCACGTGGCGTGCGTCGGCGTGGCGTTCGGCGCCGTCAGCGTGAAGTCGAAAGCGCCCCCTGCGGGCATCGTCGTCTGCCCGGGGGTCAGCGACGCCGCGCCGGACGCAGTCAGGTTCGTCTTGACCGGCGAGCCATCGGCGGCCTTGGCGTTCTTGGTCGTCACCTTGGTGCTCTGGCCGGCTTTGAGCTTCGCGGCGGCCGGCTTGCCGTCGAGCCTCAGGCAGGCCTCGTCGTCGTACCCAGTGCTTCTCGAGCCGCGGGGCGACGATGCCGCGGATGTACTCCAGCGCGGCGAGCGTCAAGTAGTCGGTGGCGACGGAGGTGATGATCAGGCCCTTGACGTTGCTGATCGACTTCAGGTCGCCGATGTCGAGGCCCAGGTCCCATCGCACGCGACTGTGCGGGCCGAAGACGCCGCCGTGGCCTGGATCGAAGTGCTGAGTCTGCGCCGCGATGTTCGCGCCCCAGTCGCCGCCGCCGAGCAACCCCTTCTGGCCGAAGCCGCTCCCCAGCCGGCGCCCGCGCCAGGTCTCGGTGCCCTTGCCGGTCCCGCCGTAGGAGAACGTCGACTTGGCATCGACGTCGTCGATCGTCTCCCAGCGCGCGTTCTCGCCGACGGTCAGCTGGTACGCGACGTCCATCTCCGCGGCGGCGAAATGGGTCTCCGTCCCGCCGGGCCCGGTGATCGTCAACGTGACCTTCGCCTTGCCGATCAGCCGGCCGGCGACCTTTCCGGCCGCAGTCGGGCACGCGGCTGGGACATCGCTGAAGCTGATCTCGACCTTGGCCTTTGCGGACGTCCCCGGCTCGAGCGCCCCGGAGGCGATGTTCTTCAGCCCGTCGGCACTGACGTTGACCTCGATCGTCGCGCTGGCCTCCAGGCCGAGCTTGCCGCCAGTGGTCACCGGTGCGGCGTCGAGCTTGATCCCAGCCTCGGCGCCGCCGGCCCCGAAGGTTTGATTGATGTGCAGCTCGCCGTCGGCTGCGGCGAGGCGCGCGCGGGCCGCGCCGGCCTGCTGGCGCCAGGTCCGTAGGGCCAGCTGCGTCAGCGCGGCGGTGCGGCGCTGACCGATCTTGCCGCTGATCCCGGCGAATGCGTCCGGGTTGATCGCCAGCGCCTGCGCGATCTGGTCGGCGGTGGTGCCGAGCTCGCGTTGCGCGACCGCGGACGGCTTGGGAAAGCCTGCCTGTTTTGGCTTCGCGAGCTTGCGGCAACGGACCTTGCCCTGATGCTTGACGACCTTTGCCTTCGCGCCGCTGCCCTTCAGGACCGGCCACGCGCCGCGCGGGCAGACGCCCTTCGACGCGGCGACCGCGGGCGACACGCCCGCGACGAGGACGAGGAGGAACGTGGCGAGGCACGCCACGGCGCGAGCGGTTCGGGTGGGCACGCGCCGGAGTCTGGCACCTGGACGCTCGCCGCGGGATCACCCGTCGAGGCCACTCGACGGCCGACCAGTCCCGCTGCTGCCCGGTGAGTACCCCCAGGGGGAATCGAACCCCCGCTACCAGCGTGAAAGGCTGGCGTGCTAACCGCTACACCATGGGGGCGCAGCGCGGTCGAGGGTACAGTTCGCGCGCTGGCCGCCGTAGCTCAGTTGGTAGAGCAGCGGGCTTTTAACCCGAAGCGCGCAGGTTCGAACCCTGCCGGCGGCATACGCCCTAGCGGCGACGCTTTGACAGCGCCTCGAGCAGCTTGGCGCAGGCGCGGTCGAGCTGGTCGATCGTGGCGTCGCCGACCTTGACGACGCCGACCTCGCGGTTGACCCAGCGGTTGATCTCGGCGTGCGAGCGGCCGTCACGGCGCGAGAGCTCGCTGACGAGGCGATGGCGCTTGTCGCGCAGCAGCGCGCGGCGCTGGTAGGCAGGAACCTCGGTTGGCTCGGGCGGCGCGGCGGGGGCGGCGACACGCTTGAGCGCCTGGGCAGCGCGCGGCGGGTCACCGGGCGCCGGGCCGAACAGCGCCATCTGCGGCGCGACGTCGGCCGACAGCGGCACGAAGTCCTCCGGATCCAATCGCTCGCTCTCTGCCCGTGCCTCGCGCAGCTCGTCGAACGCTCCGGCGTCCTCCTCGCCGGGCGGATGGAGCACGTGACGCAGCTCGGTTTCGACGTCGGTTGCGTGGCGGCGCAGCGTCACGTCGCCGGGGAGGTAGACCCAGCTCGGATCGACCACGCGACCGGGCAGCGTGCGGACGAAGCGGCCGACGATCTGGCGGAAGATCAGCGGCGTCTTGGCCGCCGTCGCGTAGACGCCGACCCGTAGCCGCGGGATGTCGACGCCCTCGCTGACCATGTTGACGGCGACGATCCACGGCGTCCGCGCGGTCGTGAACGCGGCCAGCTTCTCGGCGGCGCGCGCGTCGGTGTGGATCACGACGACGGGCTTCTTCCCGGTCACGATGGCCAGCACCTTGGCGATCGCGCGGGCGTGCTCGCCGTCGGCGGCGACGACCAGTCCGCCGGCGTCTTTGTGACTCGTCGCGCGCAGCTGCTCGAGCCGCTCGTGCGCCTGGCGCAGGATTCGCGGCAGACCGTCGTCGAGGTCGACCGAGATCGCCGTGCGGTAGCGCCGGCCGGCCTCGCGCGTGCTCAGCACGTCGTCGAAGCTCGCCTCGATCACGTCGTCGCCGCTCTGCCACTGCAGCGTGCCGTCGTAGGGGATGAAGGTCACCGGCCGGCAGATCCCGTCGCGCACCGCGTCGGCGTAGCTGTAGGAGACGTCCGGCGCGGCGACGCCGTCGTCGTAGCGCACGCCCGGGATCGCGATCTGATCGGAGCGGAACGGCGTTCCCGACAGCAGCAGCCAGCGGTCACGCACCGCGCCGAACGCCGCGCGGAAGCCCTCGCCCCAGGCGAGGTCGTCGCCGAGATGATGCGCCTCGTCGGCGATGACCAGCGTTCCGGGGTCGATCCGCGGCGCCCATCGCAGGCCGGCCTGCGCGACGCGCGCGTACGTGACGACGATGCCCTGGAAGTCGCCCGGCGGCCGCGGGTCGTCAGCGTCGGGCTGCAGATCGACGCCCAGCCGGGCCGCCGCCTGCGCCCACTGGCGCGTCAGCGGGCCGGTCGGGCAGACGATCACGACGCGCCGCACATGCCCCGAGGCGAGTCCCTCGCGTGCGAGTTCCAACGCCGGTCGGGTCTTGCCGGCACCCGGCGCTGCGGCGATCAGGAACGGTCGCGTGCCCGACTCGATCCACGTGCGCATCGCCACGATCGCCGTCTGCTGCCACCCCCGCAGGTGGGCGGTGGATGGGCGGACGGGAGACAGCACGAGGGCGGCATGAAACGACACGCGACGGACGGAGCCGGGAATAGGCTGCACAGGCGGTGTTTGACACTGATGGGATCGAGCGCGAGAAGCATGTCGCGGCCGTCGCGGCCGCGCTGCTCGTCGCCGATGGGCAGCGCGTCGGGCTCGGCACGGGCTCAACCGTCGCCCACCTGCTGCCGGCGCTCGCAGCGCGCGGGCTCGACGTCGTCGGCGTCCCGACGTCGCCGGCGACCGAGGCGGCGGCGCGGGCGTTGGACCTGCGGCTGGAGCCCTACCCCCCGGCCACCATGCTCGACATCGCGATCGACGGCGCTGACCAGATCGGGCCGGGCGGCTGGATCGTCAAGGGCGGCGGCGGCGCGCATCGACGCGAGAAGCGTGTCGCAGAGGCGGCCGAGCGGTTCGTCGTCATCGCCTCGTGGAACAAGGTCGTCGCGGAGCTGACGGCGCCCGTGCCGCTGGAGCTCGATCCGGACGCGATCGCGGCGGTGACGCACGCGCTCGGCGAGGTGACGCTGCGCGACGCTCCGGCGAGTCCCGACGGCGGCGTGATCGCCGACTACCGCGGCCCGATCGGCGAGCCGGCGGCGCTCGCGGAGCGGCTCGACGAGCTCCCCGGCATCCTCGCCCACGGCCTGTTCGAGCCGCAGCTGACGAGCGACGTGCTCGTCGGACGCGGCGACGAGATCGTCGCGCTCAGGGCGCGGAGCTGACCGGCGACCACGCGTCGGCCTCGATCTCGACCAGGATCCGCGGGTCGATGAACGCCGCGACCTGGAGCATCGAGCTGACCGGCGGCGCAGCGCCAAAGACCGAGGCATGCGCCCGGCCGACGGCTTCCCATCCCCCGACGTCAGCGACGTAGATCCGCGTCCGCACGACATCCTCGACCGACGCCCCCGCCCGTTCGAGCGCCGAAACGATGTTCGCGAGCGCCTGCCGCGCCTGAGCCTCCGGGTCCCCCAGCCCCGCGATCTCCCCATCCTCCAGCGTCGCCGTCGTCCCGGCGACCAGCACCCAGTCCCCGGCCCGAACCACCCGCGAATACCCCACCACCGACTCCCAAGGAGCACCCGACCCAAGCCGCGAAATCGACGTCATGAGCAGAGGATGACGGAGAAAACGCTCCCACAGGCGCGTGTTGAGCGAGAGATCGTGGATGCCTGAGGCCGCACGCGCGAGGGGTGCCGTACCGCAGGTACTGCCCCCGAGCAGCGGGTGGCCTCAGGCGACACGAGATCCGCGAACACTCAGTGGCGGAAGTGGCGACGACGGGTGAACACCATGGTTCCACCTTGCCGGTTGACCGCGTCGATGACCTCCTGGTCGCGCACCGACCCCCCGGGCTGAATAATCGCCCGAACTCCACCATCCATCGCCGCCTGTGGCCCGTCCGCAAACGGGAAGAACGCATCCGACGCCAGCACGAGCCCTTCGCGGTCGGTGATCCACGGCCGCTCGATCGCGATCTTGACCGAGTCGACGCGGCTCATCTGACCGGCGCCGATGCCGATCGTCGCCTCGCCGCGGGCGAGCACGATCGCGTTGGACTTGACGTGGCGGCAGACGCGCCAGGCGAAGGTCAGGTCGCGCCACTCCTCCATGCTCGGCTCGCGCTCGGTGACGACCTCGAGCTCGTCGGGCTCGGCGACGACGGTGTCCTGCTCCTGCACCAGCAGCCCGCCGTCGACCTGGCGCACGTCCAGTTCGCGCGTGGCCCGCAGCCGGCGCTCCTCGTCCTGCAGCACGCGCAGGTTGGGCTTCTGCGACAGCAGCTCGAGCGCCTCGGGCGTGAACTCCGGTGAGACGACGACCTCCACGAACTGCTCCGACAGCGCCTGCGCCGTCTCCAGATCGACCGCGGAGGTGAAGACGATGATGCCGCCGAACGCGCTGACCGGGTCGCCCGCGAACGCGGCGCGGTAGGCGTCGAGCGCGGTTGCGCCGAGCGCCGCGCCGCACGGGTTGTTGTGCTTGACGATCACGCACGCCGGCCGCTCGCCGGCGACCTCGGTCGCGATCGCGCGCGCCGAGTCCAGATCGAGCACGTTGTTGAACGACAGCTGCTTCCCGTTCAGCTGCCGCAGCCGTGAGAGCACGCCGCGGCGGGCTCCGACCTGCTCGTAGAACGCCGCCTTCTGGTGCGGGTTCTCACCGTAGGGCAGGTCCGTCGCCTTCTGGTACGCGCGCAGCATCAGGTCCGGGAAGCCGCCGCGGCGCTCGCTGAACCAGCGCGTGATCGCGGTGTCGTAGCGCGCGGTATAGGCGAACGCCTCGGCGGCGAGCTCCTCGCGCGTGCCGATCGACAGCTGGCCGTCGGTCTCGCGCAGCTCGGCGAGCACGGCGTCATAGGATTCCGGGCTGGTGACGACGGCCGCGAACCCGTAGTTCTTCGCCGCGGCACGGATCATCGTCGGCCCGCCGATGTCGATGTTCTCGATCGCCTCTGCGATCGGCACGTCGAGCCGCGCGACGGTCTGCTCGAACGGGTACAGGTTGACGCAGACCAGGTCGACGAATTCGATCTCGTGCTCGGCCGCCTGCGCCAGATGCTCATCGTTGTCGCGCAGCGCGAGCAGGCCGGCGTAGAGCTTGGGATTGAGCGTCTTGACGCGCCCGTCCATGATCTCCGGGAAGCCGGTCAGGTCGTCGATCGCGCGGACGTCGAGGCCGGCGCCGGTCAGCTCCTTGGAGGTGCCGCCGGTCGAGACGAGCTCGACGCCGAGGTCCGCCAGGCCCTGCGCGAACTCCACGATCCCGCGCTTGTCGGAGACCGACAACAGCGCGCGTCGGACGCGGACGGCACCAGCGGCCGTAGGCGTTGTGGGCGTTGCGGGGGTGGGATCGGCGATAGCTCGCGCAGGCTATCGGAGGCTGCTGACGGTGATCGGTCAGCCGTCGGCCAGCTGCCGCACGACCGCGGGCAGCAGTTCGTGCTCGAGCGGCTGCAGCAGCGCGTGGAGCTGCTCGGCGCTGACGCCCGGCGGCACGTCGATCGCACGCTGCGCGATGATCGCTCCGGTGTCGACACCCTCGTCGACGAGGTGCACCGTCACCCCCGCGACCCGCACGCCCGCGGCGATCGCCTGCTCAATCGCGCGCACTCCGGGGAAGGCGGGCAGCAGCGACGGATGGACGTTGACGATCCGGCCGCGGAACCGCGCGATGAAGCCGGCGTCGAGCAGCGCCATGTAGCCGGCGCTGACGACCAGCTCGACGCCGGCCGCCTGCAGCCAGTCGGCCATCGTGCCGTCGCGCGCGACGCGGTCCTCGAAGTCGGTCCTGGCGAAGACGCGGACGGGAATGCCGGCGGCGCGTGCCAGCTCGAGCGCGGGCGCGCCAGCTCGATCGGAGGCGACCGCGACGATCTCGATCTCGCGACCGTGGACCTGCTCGATCAGTGCCGCCAGATTCGATCCGGCGCCCGACGCGAGGACAGCGGCCTTCATGCCCCGCTGACGGTCAGCTTGGGGAAGCGACCACCGGTCGACGCCAGGGTGCCCGCTGCCAGCAGCTCGTCGACGCGGCCGAGCACGTCGTCGGCACGCAGACCGGCAAACGCGCCGTAGACGTCGAGCTCGTCATAGGCATGCTTCTCAACCACCTTGGAGCGGCCGCCGCGCAGGATCTCGACGGCGCGCGTTCGGCCGACCGGCGGCTCGGCGGAGCGGACGACGCCGAGGATCGCGTCATCCAGTTCACCGACGTCCATCGGCGCGCGCGGGGCGCGGGGAGCCCCGCCGCCCGCCCGCGCGCGGCGCCCGCGCGGGTCGACCCGCGCCGCGACGACGTCGGCGATCAGCTCCGGCGCGCAGACGTCGCAGCACGGCACCTGGGGAGCCGGCGTCGCCGGGTCTCCGAAGTGACGCAGCACGGCCGCCCGGCGGCATTTCGGCTCCTCGGCAAACGCCCAGACCGCCCGGTACTGGCGCCAGCGCGCACGCGTCGCGTCAGCGGCTGAGGTGCGGCACGTCGCCCTGGCGCGGCCGTCGAACGGCGCCTCGATCCGCCCGCGAACGCGATCGACCGGCGCGGGGGCCGGGCGCAGGACGCCCGCCCGGGCCAGATGGCCGACGATCGCGCGGACCCGCTCAGGCTCGTCGTCGAGCGACCGCGCGTCGACGTCGACGATGCCGTCGACCGCGGCGCCGACGAGCCGCGCGGCGATCCGGTCGACGTCCTCGTCACGGACCTCGGCGCGCTCGATGAAGAACACGTGCAGACCCTTGTCGCGCGACTGCGCCAGCAGCAGCGCGCGCGCCGGCCGGCCGTCGCGGCCCGCGCGCCCGGCCTCCTGGTACCACGCCTCGACCGACTGCGGAACGCTGACGTGGACGACGCTGCGCACGTCCGCCTTGTCGATGCCCATGCCGAACGCATTGGTCGCGACGACCACATCGACGCGCCCGTCCATGAACCGCCGCTGCACGTCGGCGCGGTGCTCGCGATCGAGGCCGGCGTGGTAGGCGACGACGTCGACGCCCAGGTCTGAGGCCAGCTCGCCCGCGACGAGCTC